>NZ_RJAD01000003.1:0-300000 GCF_003999995.1 Microbacterium sulfonylureivorans | reverse complement strand
GGCAGCCGAATCCCAATAGGCGAAGTCGCGGTTCTCAAGGCGGAACTCGACTCGCACCGACTCGCCCGGCCCCAGCCGCTTCTTCTCGAAGCCCCGAAGCTCGCGCAGCGGGCGGTGCACCTCGGCATCCGGGTCGCCGACGTAGAGCTGCACGATCTCGTCTCCGGCGTGCTGACCCTCGTTGGTCACCGTGCAGGTGACGACAACATCCGCTGCCGACGCGTCGACGACGTCGACCGAGAGGTCGGAGTACCCGAAGGAGGTGTAGGACAGTCCGTGGCCGAACGGGTACAGCACCTCGCGGTGCAGCGCGTCGTACCAGCGGTAGCCGATGAACACGCCCTCGCCATAGAGCACCGTGCCGCGCTCGCCGATCCAGTTGGGCTGTCCCGGGGTGTCCTCGACGGCGAGCGGGAAGGTCTCTGCGATCTTGCCGCTCGGGTTCACCCGGCCGAAGAGCGCGTCGGCGACAGCGCCGCCGACAGCCTGGCCGCCGAGCCACGCCTCCAGCACGGCGTCCACGCGATCGTGCCAGGGATCCATCGTGACCGGCGAGCCGTTGGACAGGACGACGACAAGGCGGGCACCGGTCTGTTCGCGCACCTCGGTGAGGCGGGCGAGCAGCGCCACCTGGTCGGCCGGAAGCGCAAGGGTGTCCCGGTCGTTCGCCTCCTGCTCGAAGGCCAGCGGCAGCCCGGCGAACACGACGATCGTCTCCGCGCCCTCGGCTGCGGCGACGGCTTCGTCCTGCAGTCGCACCGCTTCGGGCGAGAGCCCGTTGCGTGTCGCTCGCTGCACGGCCTCGGCGAGCTGCAGCTCCTTGGCGAGCGTGGCTGAACGACGGGCGACCTTGGGTCGATCCTCGACGAACTCGACCCCGTGGGCGGCCAGGGTGGCGAGGTTGTCGTCCTGATAGGCGTTCTTCGGCAGGTAGACGTACCCGGGCGCATACGCGACGCGGTCGCCGGCAATCTCACGGATCGCGTCGAGCGGTGCGTCGATGCGGGTCGGGTCGACGCCCGACGACCCACCGCCCTGAATACGGGCGTGCTCGGCGAACGCACCGATGACCGCGATCCGGCCGACCCCGTCCTCCGCCAGCGGCAGTGCGGGGGAGCCGCCGACACGTTCGTTCCGCAGCAGCGTGAGGCAGGCCGAAGCCGCCTCTCTGGCGAGTGCGTGATGGTCGTCGGCGCGCAGCAGCGCGAGCTGCTCGGCACTGAGCCGATCACCCGCGGAGTGCCCGAGGTCCATGACCGGACCGTCGACGAGGTCCGCGCCGGGGTAGGCGCGGGTGACGAGCGTCAGCACCCTGCGCGCGGCGTCGTCGACGACCGACTCGTCGAGCTCTCCCGCCTGGACGGCCGCGACGATCTCTGCGTCGGTGCGACCGGCGGTTCCCGGCATCTCGAGGTCGAGGCCCGCCTTCAGCGCGGCGACGCGATCGTGCACCGCGTTCCAGTCCGACACGACCGCTCCCTGGAAGCCCCACTCGTCGCGCAGCACCTCGGTGAGCAGCCACCGGTTCTGCGAAGCGTGCACACCGTGCAGCCGGTTGTAGGAGCACATGACCGTCCACGGCTCGGCGATGCGCACCACCCGTTCGAAGGCCGCGAGGTACGTCTCGCGGAGGGTGCGCTCGTCGGCGATCACCGAGATCCGGGTGCGCTCGATCTCCTGATTGTTGGCGGCGAAGTGCTTCAGCGACGTCCCGACACCCGCCGACTGCACGCCCTGCACGTATGCGGCCCCGATCTCACCGGAGTGCATCGGGTCCTCGGAGAAGTACTCGAAGTTGCGGCCGCACAGCGGCGATCGCTTCATGTTCACGCCCGGTCCGAGGACGACCTGCACACCCTGGGCGCGGGCTTCCTCGCCGATCGCCACGCCGACGCGACGCATCAGATCGCGATCCCAGCTTGCCCCCATCGCGGATGCCGTGGGGAACGCTGTCGCGGGCACCCACACCATGTCGACCCCGGTCTCCTTGCGCAGCCCGTGCGGGCCGTCGCCGACCTCGATCGACGGCACGGGATCCGGCAGCCCCGGCCGGTCGAGCGGTTGGGTGTACCAATCGTCGAGTCCGGAGAGAAGAGAGGCCTTCTCCTCGATCGTGAGCTCGGCGAGGACGGTGTCGACATCGAATAGGGGAGGCGTCATGGGGTGCTTTCTGAGGTTCGGGGTGGCGATCGGCCGGGTCGCGGGTGTCATCCGTCCGTGCGTGGTCAGACCCGCACGGCCGCCGCGGCGCGATCGGCCAGGAAGGTCGGCTGTCGGCACTCGGTGACGATGGTGGCGGGCCACGCCGGGTCGTACTCCGTCGCAGCCGTGAGACGACGATATGCGTCCTGCTTGTGGTCGCCGCACAGCATCATCACGACTTCGGCCGACTGTCCCGCGATCGTGTCGACGCCGACTGTCACGCCATGCCGTGGCACCATCGCGAGGTCGGTGAAGTCGGGGAACGTGTTCATGTTGTCGCGGCGGGTCGCCTCGCCGAGCTCCACGATGTGGGTCTTCGCATCGCGCGGCGTGCCGGGCTGGTTGAAGGCCACGTGACCGTCGCTGTCGCCGGAGGCGAGCAGGAAGAGGTCGATGCCGCCGGCCGCGGCGATCCGGGCATCGTATGCCTCCGGATCGGCCGGATCGGCGGTCCAGATCTGTGCGGGAGGGGTCGTCCCCGCTTGCTCGGCGGCGGCCGCGATCGGCGCGAGGATGTCGCGCTGCGCGAATCCGAGGCACGAGTACGGCGCGGCGGGGTCGACGATTCGGAACACGCCCTCGTCGTCCTTCGTCACATAGTCATCCATCATCACGATGACCAGGCGTGATAGGTCGGCGCCGGCCGCAGCGTGTCGGGCGAGGGCGTCGTACACCGGCACCGCAGTGCGGCCGCTGGGGCATCCCAGAAGGAAGGGCATGTCACCCTTCGCCGCCATGCGGTGCAGGATGCCGTCGGCCACGGCAGTGCCGATCGCATCGCGGTCGGGCAGGATCTCGGGGGTCAGTTGCAAGGTATTGCCTTTGGGTTGAGTTTCGACGACCGGGGGAGTGGCGGTCATTCCTTGATCGCGCCTGCGAGCATCCCCGAGATGAACTTCCGCTGGAAGATCACGTAGAGGATCAGCACGGGCGCAGCGACGATGAGGCCACCGGCAGCCATCAGGTTGATCTGGGTCACGAACTTCCCCTGGAAGACGCCCAGCGCGACGGTCGCGGTCTGGTTGTCGCCGTGGAGGAACACGAGGGACAGGAAGTAGTCGTTCCATGTCCACATGAAGCTGAGCAGGATGAATGTGTAGACCGCCGGCATGAGGTTCGGCACCGCGATCGACCACAGCATCCGCATGGGTCCTGCGCCGTCCATCTCGGCGGACTCGAAGATTCCTCGCGGAAGGGCACGGAAGGCGGCCCGCATCCAGAACACGCCGAACGGCACGCCCATCCCGATGTGGATCAGGATGACGCCGAGCAGGGTGTCGGTGAGGCCGAGCGTGCGGAACTGGTAATACAGGGGCACGATGATGGCCTCGAGCGAGATCATCATGCCGACCAGGATCACCGGGAACAGCACCCTGTCTCCGACGACGCCGAGTACGCCGAACGCGTATCCGCCGAGGAGGGCAAGCACGGTTCCCACGAGCACGACGACCACGGTTATCGTCAGCGACACCGTCATGGAGCGGGAGAACTCGGCGTTCGTCCACGCGGTGACGAAGTTGCCCCACTGCAGGTCGGCCGACGGGCGGCCGGCACGGTCGGGGCTGAGTGCGGCGGCGATGAATGTTCCGACCGGCCACACCACGATCAGTGCCATGACCGTGAGGATGACGTAGTTCCAGAGCTTCTCGGAGCGCAAGGACATGTTCACTCCTTTTCCGAGACTCGGGTGATGACGACGGCGATGACGAGGCACAGAATGGCCATGACCACGCCGATCGCCGCTGCCTGACCGACGTCGGGGTTGACGAAGGCGGCCTTGTACAGGGCGACCGCCGGGGTGAGGGTCGAGGTTCCGGGCCCGCCGCGCGTCGTGATCCAGATCAAGTCGAACGCGCGCAGGGCGGCGGTGATCGTGAGCGTGAGCGCGACGGCGATCTGGCCGCGCAGGCCGGGGAGCGTCACGGCGAAGAACTCGCGGACGGGACCGGCCCCATCCATCCGCGCGGCCTCGTACAGTTCGGGTGCGATCGACGACGCGCCGGCGATGAACAGCACCATGCAGAAGCCGAACGTCACCCAGGTGCCGATGAGCCCGACGGCCGGCAGAGCCCAGGTGAAGTCGCCGAGCCAGTTCTTGGTCAGAGCGTCGAGCCCGACCGCTCGCAGAGCCTCGTTGATGGGACCTTCGGGGGCATACATCCGCTTGAAGAGCAGTGCGATCACGACGCTCGTGAGCACCTGCGGGAGGAAGAAGATCCACCGGTAGATCGCCATGCCGGGCCGCTTGCCGGCCGTGATCAGTGCGGCGGACAGCAGCCCGAGAGCGATGGGCAACACCGCGAAGAAGACGATCAGCACCAGCACGTTGCCGAGCGTCGAGCGAAGCACCGGGTCGGTGAAGAAGCTCAGGTAGTTGTCGAAGCCCACCCAGACCGCGGCGGTGATCCCGTCCCACTCGTAGAACGAGTACTGCAGCGACTGGACGAGCGGCCACAGAACGACGACGCCGTAGATCAGCAGTCCCGGCGCCGCGAAGAGCAGGCCGGCCATGCGCGCCCGGCGCCGCGCGTGCGACGTGCGCCCCTTGCGGTACCGGGTGATGATCGCCCCCGTGGCCGCGGAGCCGCCGTCATCTGTCTCCAGGGAGACGGCGGCTCCGGCTTGCGTGATGCTCACGGGGTCTCTCAGCCTGCCAGGAAGGCGTCGCGGTCGGCGTCGACCGCAGTGGAGAAGTCGGCAGGAGTGGTCCGGCCGGCCAGGAGCAGCTGCGTGTTCTGGCTCAGCACGTCGAGCATGGTCGGGCTCGCCCAGTCGAAGTAGGGAACGTAGCCGTCATCGGCGTCGAGCGTCGCGGTGGCGGCAGCCTCACCCTGCTGGCTACGCACATCGGGAGTCTCGACCTCGTGAAGCGCCGGCACGAGGCCCAGGTCTGCGGCCGTCTGGCTCGCCTCCTCCGACATCAGGAAGTCGAGGAACGCCGCAGCGACATCGGGATGCTCGTACTTGGCCGAGATCACCATGGCGCCGGGAGCGGCACCCACGCCGACGGTGGTGTCGCCGGCGGCCTGGGGCAGCTGGATGTAGCCGAACTGGTTCAGCTGATCCCCGCTCAGGCCGAGCGACCCGGTGTAGTCGAAGCGGAAGACGCCCTTGCCGTCGAGGTAATCGGCGAGCGAGGTCTGGTAGTCGATGCCCTCGAAGTTCGGGGTGAGCCAGCCCTTGGTGCTCCACTCCTGCAGAGTGGTCGCAGCATCCGTCAGTCCCGTGTCGGCCGCGGTCACATCGGGGTCGCCGTAGACGAAGTCGTTGATGTCGCCTTCGGTTCCGTAGATCGCCTGCAGGCCGAGCAGCGCGGCGGTGTTGCCGTCGAGGCCGCTGTAGCTGAAGGGCACCTCGCCGGCTGCCTTCACTGCGGCGGCTGCCGTCTCAAGCTCGTCGAGGGTCTCCGGCACGTCGATTCCGAGCTGGTCGAGCAGATCGGCGTTGTAGTACACGCCGATCAGCGATGCCCGAGCCTGGGGCGTGCCGAACCAAGACCCTTCTCCGATCGTCTTGAAATCGGTGGTGAACTTGTTCTGGCGCGCAATCGTGGTCGGCACAGTCTCGTTCCAGCCATACAGCTCGGCGTAGGCGTCGAGATTGAGCACGAGGTTGCCCTTGGCGAGCGTGCCCAGCGACGACCAGCCGTTGTTGGCGGTCGCGATGTCGGGACCCCCGGCATCCTGCATCTGGAGGTTGAGCGTGCTGGTCAGCTGGCCCCAGTCCTCGCGGGTGCGCTCGATCGTGACGTTCGGGTACTTCGTCTCGAACTGGTCGATCAGCGAGACGATCCACTCCTCCTCGGCCGCGCTCCAGAAGTCCGACAGCTTGAGAGTCACATCCCCGGCGGCCGCCACATCGTCCGACACCGTGGTGGGCTCGACGGGGCCGGCGGCAACGCCCCCAGGAGCGCATGCCGTTATCGCCACCATCGCAAGAGCACCGGTAGCCGCAACTGCAGCAACGCGCGCCTTCTTCACGTTCATTTTCACTCCATCGTGTTCGTGAGCTGCCGCCGGCCGAGCCGGCTGCGTCCATTCGCCTGGGCGGCCGGGGGACCGCCTCCTGCACGCTAACACCTGAGAACCAGTTAGTCCAGTTGATTGAACTAGGTCGCATTGGTCGACCAGTTTGGCAATGTGGTACGGTCTGACACACCATGAGCCTCTCGACCGCGGCCTCCCAGGCGTACGACCAGCTGACCCACGAGTTGGACGTTGGAGTGTTCGTGTCAGGCGCTCGCCTCCCGGGCGAACGAGAGCTTGCCGAACGGCTCGGCATCAGCCGGGTCACGCTCCGCGCGGCACTCTCCGCCCTCGAGAACGAGGGCCGGCTCATCCGGTCGGCGCAGCGCGGGTGGTTCGTGCCGGCGAATGTGCTCGGCGAGCCACCCAGTACGCTGCAGTCGTTCACCGAGATGGCTCGTGCCCGCGGCTTGCACCCCACGGCCCGCGTCTTGAATCAGGAGGTCCGGACCGCGACGCTCGACGAGGCTGAGCGTCTCCGCATCGCCCCCGCGTCACCGGTGATCCAGATCAACCGCTTGCGCGGCATGGACGGCACGCCGGTCTGCTTCGACGTCGTCGTCGTTCCCGAACAGCGCGCTCCCGAACTCGCCACCGCCGTCCTCGATGATGCATCCCTCTACGAAACGCTGCGCGAGCTGTGCGGGGTCACGATCTACCGCAGCGCCTACAGCGTCACCGCAGCGACAGCGGATGCCCCGCTCGCCAAACTGCTCAAGACCGCCGTTGGCGCCGCGATCCTCATCGGCGAGGAGGTCGCCTACACCGCTGAGGGCGTGCCCGTGCTGCTCGGGGTGAACAAGTACCGCGGAGACGCGTACCGATTCCAGGCGGACCTGTTCAGGAGAGCATGACCGAGCGAGTTCGCTCGGTGCCGAGCCCCACATTGCGGCCCGTCCCGGCGGCCCGGAGAGGGGCAGCATTGGGGGAGGGTTCGCCAGACGAGCACCCATACGAGGGGATGGGCGGCGATCGGCGCCGATGGCCGCTAGGCAGCCACGACAGACTGCATCGCGCCTGCTCGTTTCGCGAGGTGCGTAGCGCCGTGTGACGTCGCCTGCACCTCGTAGCCCGCCCGCGTATAGGTCAGCAGGTTCCGCGAGCTTCGCGCGCCCGTCGAGAGCTCGAATCGACGCGCCTCATCGGGCGCGTTCCGTTCGACCCACTCCAGGAGGAAGCGTCCGAGCCCTCGGCCCCGGAGGTCTGGCGCCACCATCAGGCGTCCGATCTGCCACGCGTCACCGACTGCACGAGCGCGCGCCGAGCCGACGAGCCGGGCCCCGTCGCGAACAACCCAGGTCGTGTACTCACGAATGCCCCTGACGATGGTCTCGAGGGGCTCATGAAGTGCGTGGATGTCGAGAGTGTCGTTTGCGATCGCTTCGGCGACCCAGCAGGCGCGCTGCAGCACGAGGAGCTCGGAGGCATCCCGCTCGTCCGCACGACTGAGGGTGAGGCCGTGCAGTCCCGGCTCCTCGATCGGGAGCTCATCCGCTCGGCGGAGCGGCGCGAGTGCTGCGGCGTACCGATGCAGCTGGTCTATCACGTGCCTGGCGGCAGCATCGCGGCGGGCGTCGGCGACGAGTTCCTCGCCCACGAAGGCGTCGCTCAGCCGGATGGCGACGGTCGAGGTGATCGGCACCATGCCCAGGGTGGTCGCCACGCTCTTCGCCGCGAGGGCGGCTCGGGTTCCGGCCGAGGTGTTGCCGTAGCTCACGAACGCGATCGGCTTGGCCCGCCATTCCTGCGACAGCGCGTCCATCGCGTTCTTGAGGGTCGCCGGCAGAGAGTGGTTGTACTCCGGGATGCACACGACGAAGGCGTCGGCACCGTCGACGAGCTTGCTCCAACGGCGCGTGTGGGCGTGAATGTACCGGCCCGTCGCCGGCTCGTCAGGCTCATCGAGGAACGGCAGGTTGATCTCGGCGAGGTCGGCAACGGTGAGGCTGACTCCCAGCTCCTCCGCGCGCACCCGCGTTGCCTCGAGGAACCAGTCCGCGACAGCGCCGCCCTTACGCCCCGGCCGCGTGCTCGCGACGATCATCAGCAGGCGAGTCTTTTTCGTTTCCATGTACATGAAATCGACCATACGGTAGGATCGTTGCCATGTCAACGAAACTCCCGGCTCCGTTCCCGCACGAACGCGGAACTCGTCGCTGGCTCTCCGAGGATGAAGAGCGGTCCTGGCGCGCGTTTCGCCGGATGATGACCGCCGTCACGGAGCGGACCGCTCACGACCTTGCTCCGACGGGCCTG
The DNA here is from genome assembly GCF_003999995.1 of Microbacterium sulfonylureivorans. Classification (NCBI taxonomy): domain Bacteria; kingdom Bacillati; phylum Actinomycetota; class Actinomycetes; order Micrococcales; family Microbacteriaceae; genus Microbacterium; species Microbacterium sulfonylureivorans. The sequence goes on along the minus strand of NZ_RJAD01000003.1, from coordinate 291,517 downwards.
TCGATGCCGGATTACGAGGTGCTCAGCACGCTCGTCGATCGTGAAGAGCATCGATGGGGCCTGCGAGACATGGCCGCGAAGATGGAGTGGTCACGAAGTCGCCTCTCTCGTCAGATCTCCCGCATGCAGGCGCGCGGTCTTGTCGACCGACATGCCGATGACAGCGACGGCAGAAGTGTCGTCCTGGAATTGACCGAGAGCGGCTATGCAGCGCTTCGCGCGGCGACCGCGACGCACCTGGCGTCGGTGCGGCGCCGGTTTGTCGACCGGCTCACCCCTGAGGAACTCGTTGTGCTGCGAGGACTCGCCGAACGGGTCTCCGCGCCTGAGTGATACGGGCGAAGCGGCGCTAAGTGAAACTCGCTACAACCCCATCCCACGCCCAGGGCTCGCCGGCCCGCCCCCCGGCGCCCTCCACATCTCCGCCTCTCGGTCCCGCGCGGCACGGCGCATCTCTGCCTTGGCCGCACGCACAGCATCCTGAATCGTCACCTCAGGCATGCCGCGTTGCATCGACTCGGCAATTCGCTCCCGAGCCACGCCATCCGTCCGCGCCACGACGATGGCGACATTGTGGATCCGGCCTCGGGTGAGGCCGACATAGAGCCCCGCGGCATCCACATCCGGCCCGACGACCGACGCGTCGGCTGTGTCGCCCTGGACCCCGTGCACGGTCGACGCGTAGGCGAGCTGCAGGTGTTCGCGCGCATACTCGAGGGGAATGTGACGCGCCTCACCGCTGTCGCAGATGGAAACGAGCGACATGAAGTCGTCGTAGATGCCACGCACGATCCACTGTGCGCGGTTCTCGACGCCGGTGAGCCGATCATTGCGGCGGGTCTGCACCGTGTCGCCAACGAGGATCCGCTGCTCCTGCATCCCCCACGCGACGAGACTCGAATCGAGCTCGCCCTGATCAACTCGGCGCTGCTGGATGGCGTCGTTGATGGCATCCGCTTCCGCGTTGGTCCCCGACACGAGCGTCACCCGCTTGCCGCGCGCGTGCCAGTCAAAGTAGGCGTCGATCATCCGCTCGCGCGCCGTGTCGTGATGATCGACCCGCTCGAGGTGACCGCACTCTGCCAACTCGCCGGCGACCTCAAGCGCGTGCTCCCGATCGCCCGCGTTGCGCAGTCGCAGCGTGAGTGCCGCGTACTCGGGGTCGCGAAACCGGTGCACGGTGTCCAGCTCGACGGATGCGTTGGCGTGCCGGATCGCGGATGCCATCGCCCCGGCGTGCCCGACAGGCAACGCCTGATGCGCGTCGCCGACAAACGCGAGACCGACCCGCAGTTCGAGCGCGAGTTCGGTGAGCGCGTTCGCGGTGTGAAGGTCGACCATGCCGGCTTCGTCGACGACGATCCGGTCGCCGGCACATAGCACCCAGTTGGCAGGACCGCTGTACTTAGCACCTACCGTCGGGTCGGTATCGCCGCAGGCAAGTCGTGCCCATACCTTCGCGCCGGCTTCGTCCGTGTTCCACCGATAGCCATGATCGAAGAGCAATGCATGGATGCTGGATGCCGAGGTCCCGATCTCTTGAGCCGCAACCGAGGCCGCCTTGCGCGTTGGAGCGACCACCAACATCCGTCGTCGCTGCGCGGTGAGGGCGTGGAATGCGGCACGCAGCATCGTGGTCTTCCCCGCGCCTGCGGGACCGGTCACCGTCACGAGCCCACCCGTTCCTGCGATGGCGCACGCCGCAACGTTCTGCGAAGCATCCAGAATCGACACATCCTCGTTCGACGCATGTCGATGCAGCTCAGCGGGTAGGAGGGATCGTCCGGGATTGGCGAGTGCGTCGAGGCGACCTGCGAGGCGCACCCTCGCGCGCATCGTCTCGGTCGCCATGAACGCCTTGACGTGCGCGGGAGCGTGTTCTGCAATAAGCCCGACGACGGCGGTTGCAGCGCGTCCCGCGATCTCGTCGATGACGCCATCGAGCCGGGCACGTTGCGCGACGATGCCCGCGCGGGAGAGCGCGCGCGTTGCGCCGGCCCGGATGTCGAAGGCACTGAACCGTCCACCGGATGACGTGGACCGTTCGTCGGCGTCGACGATAGCCATCCCGGCGAGGAGATCGAGATCAAGGGAGTCGATGTCTGTCGCGTTGACGTCGACGGGTGCTCGCTCGGCGACCAGGCTGGCATCGATCGCCGCGATCTCGCCTCGGACTTTCGCCTCCCACGACAGCTCGTCGAGATCGGCCGGCTTGTTCGGCCGTGACACCGCCCACGCACGGCGGTCGATCTGCTGCAGCACCTCGACGCTCGGCGCCGAACCCGCGTGCGCCGTCGACCACTCCGCGATCATGTGCGCGCGGTTGGCCTCGATCTGCGCCGACCGACGCGAGAGCGGACGGACGGCGCCGGCGAGTTCGGCGACCTCTCCCGCGTCATCGAGCGTGTATCCGTGGCGCGCGAGCGCGGCAACCCACGCCGGATCAGTGCGGGCGGCGAGGTCGCCCTCGGCGTTGACGACGGTGTGCAGTTTCATCGCGACGCGCGAGTCGACGTTCGACCACTTGCCATCCGCGCCGCGCACCTTGATGTTCAGCCAGAGGTGGCGGTGGATGTGCGGGTCGAGCGCACGCGAGCGGCGATGCTGCAGCTCGACGACTTCGATGCGCGTGATCTCCTCGCGGATGAGGCCGCCGTGCCCGCGCCGCGCATTGAGCTCGGTCTGCCAGGTGAGCAGGATCCGATCACGCAGACGGTCCTGGAGCGCTTCGAACTCGGCGGCAAGTTCGGGATGCAGCAGTGCGGCGATGCTGTATGACTTCGGGTGGTTGAGCGTGCCGTCGAGCAGTAGGTCGGCGTCGGGGCTCAGCCGCTGATGGCCGCGCTCTTCCCCCGTGACTGGGTCGTGTCCGGTGAGCCAGACACGAAGACCGCCCGCTGTGAGCTCGTCGGACGTGATGACGCCGTTGTCGACGATGAACCGCGAGACAGCCGAATGGGATGCTGCGCTGTATGCCTCGACTGCTCCGGTGCCGGTGGTGTGTCGCAGGTGTGCGTCGCAGGTGCCCTCGAGCGCGTACGACATCGCCTGTCGGACCCCGTGTGATTCGACGCCCCTCTTCCAACGCTCGAGACCGCCCCGCATGACGCCAGGCTAGGGCCGTTTCAGCCCGCTATCCAGGGATTTTTTCGCGTTGCAGGTACTTGTAGCGAAGTGGTTCTCAACGGCGTCGCCCACCCAGGGTGCCTGCGTGCATCGAGTCTTGGCTCTTGTCGGAAGGCGGGTTTCGCGGGTCGTCGGAGGCTGACAAGAGATCCGCCGGCCGACTCTTGAACCAGGCAATCTCGTCGTGGCCGGGCGTATCCTGAAGCCGCGATGAGGAGGGCTGCCGAGACTCACTCCGGGCGTCACTTCACCGACGATAGGCTCGCCGTCAACGACGACTTCCCCGGGAGTGCAATGGCGATCATCAGCAAGCTGGTTCAAGGACATCAGAACGTCCACGCGCATCCGACTAGCGTCGAAGCGTACGTTCAGATACTCCACGACGACGGGGGCCGTCCGCTGGTACATGTGAGTACGTGGGGCTCTGACAGCCGCAAGACTGTGCAGAAGCAGAGCCAGGTCATTCAGTTCGATTTCGGATCGGCGGCGGAACTGGTCAAGTACTTTGTGTCCGCCTTCGGCGAGGACGTATTGCCGTAGGCGGAGTCCCACCCGAGCCAGGCTGCAACAACTGTTTGTGCGACGGCTCGGGGGTCCTCATGCTCCCAGAAGCGCAAGACGGTCCATCCGCGGGCCTTCAGATCACTGGTGACTTGCGTGTCCCGTTCGCGATTGCGCGCAAGTTTTGGCCGCCAATAAGTCTCATTCGACTTCGGTTGGACTCCGTGGGTTGGACACCCATGCCAGAAACAACCATCGATGAAGACGGCGATCCGTCGGCGAGAGAACACGATGTCGGCGCGAGCGCGCAAGGGTGGTGCAGGCGGCGCGTCGACCGTATACCGCAACCCCGCCGCGTGGAGGAGTCTCCGCACCCGCAGTTCCGGCTTCGTGTCTCGTCGTCGATTAGCGAGCATGGTTCGCCGGGCTCCCTCGCTCGACGCCCAGGACTCGACCATCCAACTAAATTAGTCCACCGCTGTTCTGCGAGGCCTGGCCGGGACAAGCGTCTGCGATGTCGTCATGACCTCTCAGTAGGCGGAGTCCGGTATCAGGCCCTCTTGCGAGCACCGATCAAGGATGCGCGCTAGGCGGAGAGCCTGCCGATCGGTCGGCATCGCCTTCTTCATCACGAGCTGCACCAGCGCCGCGTCGGTCGGGCTGAGGACGCCGGCCCGTGTCCCCTCGGCCACCACCAGCTCCCAGGTCGCCTGCTTCACTGCTATCACCCGCGAGAGGGCCTCAAAGCCCGAGTCGATCTGTCGTTCGCGCTTCGCATCAGTCAGGCGACTGCGCTCCTCCGCCGCTCCCAGCAGATCCTGCTTGACATTGTCCGGAAGCTCAATGCGAAACTTCTTCGCGGACTCCCACGCTGCCGACTGCTTCGCCCACTGGGTGACGTTGGCTTGGGGCCTGTCGTCCGCAGTCAAGACAAGCTGCATCTGATGCGCGACCTCGGTCAAGGCCTCCCGACTCGCTGCCGAAAGACTCTGTCGACGCCATACAGATTCAAAGTCGTACTTCTGGTCGGGGAATCGAATCGACAGCTCAAACGCGAACCGGGACATCGCATACGTGACGATGTTCGCAAGATACCCAGTCTCGTACCAGTCAGACTCGAGTACCGCCTCGCGAACATCGCTGTACATGATCGCTTTGCCGACACCGATGCGAAAATACGCGTCGCCGACCTGATCCGGATCCCTCTCCCACAACTCCGATGCCACTTTCGCATACGACATGAAATTACTCTGCGCACCCTTGCTGACCTCGTGCGGTCTTTGCGACCAGCTGAATGCGAACTTCGCCCAGTCCGTCTTCGTGAGCCGCTGCTTCTTCGGAAACTCCGATTCAAACCGCTTCACCTCGGCGGGCGTTCCGGCATTTCGTTGGTTCTCCCATTGACCGCGCGCACGCTCGTAGAACCACTTCGTTTGGAAGACCTGACCTTCCTGCGCGGGCGCCAAGATCCGTCGACTGATCTGCTCGAGACGAATGTGGAAGGGGCTATTCGAAAAGAGGTCGGCCTCACTGACAGCATTCTGGCTGTTGGCAAATCGCGAGATCGACGCGACCATCTCGGAGGCGGTCTCGGGTTCGACGGTCACGAGCTTCATCGCTACGTACACATCGTCAACTTTGCGTCCGGCCCCGCGCATGAAATGAGCCAGCGACGCGGTCGTCTGCCCGCCATTCACGATCTGCCAGTTATGAAGGCTACGTATCCGTGTACCCCCAGGACCGTCGACCAGGTCGACACCAGTGGCTGTCGTCGTGAGACCGTTGTTATAGGCCAGAAACATGTCCGGCTGATTCGAGAGAGTCCCTTGGATCCCGCGATTGACCTTTCCTCGCGCGCTCAAGAAGGTGCGCACGTTCGACTCGAGCAGCTGGCTGCCATACTCGGCATACACGTCGGCCAGCAGCTGGCCGGGCAGGACGGCAAGGTAGGACTTCGCGCGTGAATCGCTCTCCGAGCCGACGAGGCAGGGCAGCCCATCGGGGAGCCACTTCGTCAGATCCACCTCGAACTCGTCCTGTCCTGACTCCGATCCTGCGAGCTCCTCGAAGCGACGGAGATCCCAGATGGAGTAGGAGGTCGGGCGACCGCAAACCTCGTCGCTCTGAATCGACCGCAGGCGCTCGCTCACGACTCCATCGGTGGCAAGGATGAACTTGAATCGCTCTACCCGATTGAGAGAATTCCGGTGCTCACGGGAGAGGAGCTCCCGAAAATACCGGGCGTGCTCCGCTTCGGCAGAACTGATCTCGAGTGCGTCGATGAGGTGGCCATCAACCGACTGCTCGATGAAAGCACGTGCGGACGCGAATGTCGCCTCCGCCTCCGTCTTCGTCAGGGTGTTACCCCGCGCGCCATAGAAAGCTGAACAGAGAACGATCAGCGAGCTGTCCGCGGCGTCCTCGGCATAGCCGAGCAAACGGAGCTTGCGGCGATTGCGGCCCGTGCACTGAAGTGCGATGACCGTGAGATCGAGAGCTACCTCGGCCTCCTCCAGTCGGTCCGCGACTTCCTCGCCGAAGGCCGTGAGCTGGAAGCCCGCATTCCCATGCGCCCGCAGGGTGATCGCGTTCGAGAACTCTTCATAGAAATCTGACAAGATCGCTAGTCCTCAATGCTGGTGTCAGGTGTCCAGAACGGCACGGTCGCGAACTGCTGGCACTGATCGATGTCGATCGCGTAGCGGACGCGTGTTATCGGCGGGGGAACGAATGCGGCCCGTACACGGGGGAAGTCTTCGAGGATGGCGTACCAATGCCACGAGCCGATATCGAAGCGCCACTGGCGGTAATAGGGGTCCGACAAGTCAATCCCGACGGCCGCAAGCGCTTGAGCGAAGAAGCCCTTCGCCTGCGGATCTACGCTGACCCACACCTCTAGCTCGTTTATTAGCGACTCAAGTGAGGTCCCCTCGCCGTCCACGCGGCGGTCTAGCTCCAGAACCGCAAGTCGAAGATCCTCGCCGCGCGGGTCTAGCTGATCGATGTTTGAGATCTGCAATCTGTGATTCTGGCGTCGGATCGACTTCACTTCGACACATTTCTCGTCCGGGAGGACGAAGTCTTTCGCGGCCCGGTAAGGCCCATGCCAGGCGGCCAGTGCGGTGGCTGGGTCAAACCCGGCGTCGCGGAGGTCGCGAAGGAGCACCAGCTCTGCGAACAGGCCTCGAACCGAGGACTCGCTGAGTTGCCCGTGGTCGCTCGCCAGCATTGCTTTGAACTCGTCGAACGTGTCCACCATGACGTCGAGTGCCGTTGCCGGATCCTTCGCATCGAGCGTCGACTCGAGCAGGGAATCGATCAATGCCTCGAACATCGGGGTCCGTCCGGACGCTACTGACTCAAATCGCACATACGTCTGGTCGTCGCCCGAACCATCGACGACAATCGCGACGCCCTTAGACCCTGCGATGTATCGGTCGACCGTGCCTTGTACGTCAACAACGATCGCTGGGCGGCCATCCACGTTCTGCGCGTACACGGTAAGCACCGGGTGGGCGATGGGAAGCAACTGGAGGCTCTGCTTGGTTAGCACTTCTGCGATGCGCGCATCCATCTAGGCGTCCTCATCTTCGTCTGCATCATCGTCGAGGCTCATTGACATGCCGAGCTGGCGTCGTGCATAGACGCGATTGACTTTCCACCGCACGCCGCGCCCATTGATGAGCTCGTCGTACTCCTCCTCGACGGTGAGCTTGGGAGTGGCCACGACCACGGCGATGAGCGGGTTGTCCAGCTCGATTCGGACGAGGCCCTCAGGCAGAGGCTCTTCATGATCCGTGTTCGCGACAACGGTGTACAGAAGCATCGTTGGTCGAGTCAGCGACTCTCGAGCGACGGCGCGATCACCTCTCAGGATCGGCTGCCCGTCATCGGACAGAATCCTGTTGTCACGAGGGATTACAGAGACCAGGTCCTGACCGGCAGCGACGCGTCGATTGGGAAATTCCACAGATGGACCGGATCCTGCAGTCGTGTAGACCTTGAGCTGATTGCGGACGCTCGCACTGTGGCCAATCGGGATGCCTTCGGATCGAACTTCTCCTCCGGATCCAGAGATGAGGGCGATGTCCCAACTGTCGCCATTCTTGATCTCCGCCAGGTTCTGAACGATCATTCCCCGTCCTCTGGCACTACCCCCGAAGTAAGGCTCATCAACGTAGCTCCGGAATGAGCTCAGGAACTCGGCAACGACGCGGCGGTCCACACCCTGCCAGAACGGATCGCCCACGCTTCTCTTGCCCTGGGTGCGGCCGGCCGGCCCTAGGACGCTGAGCAACGTGCGGAGTGCTTCCAAGTTGCGGCTCCGGTCCTCCGGCAGCCAGGACAGCGTCGTCGACTCGAACACTCGTCCGTTAATGGAGATGACTCCGTCGTGATCGACCGCGTCACGCATCTTTCGTGCGGCAGCTATCTGGAAACCCTCAGGGTGCCTTCGGATCTTGAGTCCGAACTGTGCCGGCGTAAGTCCAAGGCCCTTCATCTCTGACAGAGACTCGCGAAGCTCGGCAGAAATGTCAGCTGTCCAGCGGAACAGCTCAGCGGTATCGTCGTCAATCCAGAGACGGACAAGGTCCTCGTATCCCGGCCGGTAGCCGAACCAACGCCCCATCTGGAGGAGGGTGTCGGCCGCGGCAGCGCGCCGTGAGTAGTAGCTGACCTGGAGACCTTCAATAGTGAGCCCTCGGGCGAGCACGTCGCCACCCACGTAGATCGTGGGCAACAGCGACTCGGCGTCTCGCACGCTCTTCGGTGTTTCCCGGGTGTGCTTCTCTCGCTCCGCCTTCGTCTGCGAATTGATGAGCTGCACCTGGAACTCATCGGCGAACGATAGAAGCTGCCGGCGCACTGTCAGCCAGTTCACGTCCGAGCCGTCGAAGTGTTGCGCATGAGCCGCGTGAAGCAGCTCGCTGCGCTCGTTTCGTCCGCGGGCGCCTTCGGGGATGCCGAAGTCGCTCAACACCGTAGATACCAGTTCATCGACAAAGCGGCCGACGAGCTCGGCGACTCGTGACTGCACATCATTGAACCGACTGACGTTGATCAGCATTGACGCCGCCTTCGGCTGTCCATCACGCTCTCGCCTAATCGCGGTTCCGACGAAGAACGTCGCTATCGCCCGACGGATGCTGTCCGGGAGCTCACTCACCTGAAGCGTTCGCTTGTGCGAGTACGGGATCGCTGTAAGCGTGTCAGCAACATCGCTGACCAGCGCAGGATGGCTGGCGTCGGAGAAGTACTTGCCAACGCCTTGGTAATTGGAGGGACTCTCGAGCGCGAGTATGTAGTCGCGGGGAAAGATGTCCTCCTCCACTTCGTCATCTATGAAGACGTTCGCAAACGGGGTTGCGGTGATGCCCAGATAGCTGTTGCGATTTGAGGCCGCGAGGATGTCACGTATCGCCTGGTTCACCGCGGAGACGTCGTCGCGTGAGTTCACATTGATCGATGCCCAATCGGCCTCGTCGTCAATGACAATCAGCGGCGGTTGATTCGCCCAGTTCGGGATATGGGCGCGCAGATATGTGGCGAGGTTCTGCATCACCTTTGCGTTCTTTTTGATGACGAAGATAGTCGGGGTTTCGCCGCCGAGCGCGACATTGCCGGCCCGCTTGCTGTGCGCTGAGAAGTCCGACCGAGTCGTAGTCAGCACGTTCACGCTGGAGGAGAGTGTCTGATCCACCCGCCCGATGCCGATGCGGGCAACGTCTGTTTCGACGATGATGTTGTCGGCTAGGTAGGCCGAGTCCACTCCTGTCAGGTCCGAGTCCAAGCGGGCCTGCGTCTGCCGTCTCAGGTCCTCGGTGTGACCCCCGATGACGACGATGATCTTGTATCCGTAGTCGATCGCCTTGGCGAGGACTCCGATGTAGCTGCTGGTCTTGCCAGACTGGACCTCGCCGATGGCGAGTCCGCGTCTGCGCCAGGGCGCGGGCTTCTGCGGGTCGCCCACAAGATCGACAATTAGGTCGGTCTGCTCGTCGAGCGTCTCGACAACGTTTCCCGCCCAGCCACGGGACAGGAGGAGCTCCTGATACGCGCTGGATCGCCTGACCTCAGTGTTGGGACGACGCTGCTCGAGCCAAGGATCGTAGGTGTTCGGGTCGACAATCGCATCGCCGACCCGCAGCACGATCGCGTTCATCTCGACCGCCCGCGCGATGACCGTGTGGAACTCGTCGTCGTCGATACCGGCTGCCACGAATGGACGCACGCCCTCCGCGGCGTTCTTGAGGGCGGTGAGATCGAGCGCCTCGTCCTTCCGTAGCATCGCGTTGAGTGTCATCAGCAGTGTCTCGGCCTCGGCGCTCAGTTGCACGCTCATCTGTTCTCCTCCCAGACCTCAGCCACGAGTGACTGCAGATCCTCCACGTTGTTGAATGGCTCGACTCTGCGGAGCGCTGGCACGAGGGCGACCGGGTCGGCGAGTGCTCCTCCAGCGTCCCTAATCGCGCGCAGTCTCTCGCGCAGTTCGGCCTCGGCGAACTGGATCTCGATTCGTGGCTGGCTATCTGCCATTCGCACATAGAGGTCGGGCGCCGGGAAGTAGGTCGCGAGGTCGTCGAGGGTCTGCTCAAGCAGCCGGCGTTTTTCAGGCGGTAACTGTGTCTGGAGCCCCGCGATCATTGGATGTTCGCGATTGATCGCGTATCGGTAACCGCCGCGTTCTTCGATCGCCTGCCAGAGATACACGGCGTGCGGTGTGCTGGTAGCGCGCCCACGGAATCGATGCAGTCTCTTGCTCCCGCCTGTGACGTGCTCGATGATCTGACGGAACCGGCTGCGGAAAGCCTGTGGGGGTTCAACGCGGGACTTCTTTATGTCGAGCTGCCACTGACTATCGAGCTCTGGCGGTATCTCTACCCTTACCCTCGACTGCTTAGTGAGTTCGTCGAGCTTAGATAGCCCGAACCAGCCTCCGTGACTGATGAGGCGCTTGTTGCGGTACACGTAAAAGCCCTGGTGGTCCCTCATGCTCGGGCCCAAATCGCTGCGCTTTCGGTCACGGGAGCTCAGAGCGGAAGGATGCGGCAGGGTGAACGGGTCCACCACAACCGTGTGCCCGTCAATGACGACAGTTTCCCTGGGCCCGGCCTGGGTCTTCGAGTTGCCCTCCAGGAATGGGTCGACTGGTGCAACCACCACGCCGTTCACCTCGATGCGTACCGAGTCTCTTCCTTCAAGGAACCGCTGGAAGACGAGTCCTAGGTGATGGCGAAGATGCTGGAGCCGCTCGGAAATCTCAAGCGCCGGATCCCCCGCGCCGGCGAGGAGATAGTCGAGGGCCTGCCAGACGACCAGCGTCCCGTTCTCGTCAACGCTGAGGCGATCGGCTTGAGGTATGACGGCTAGATCCTGATCGTCAAGCACACGGATAGACCAGCTCCCGGTCTGACGGACATGATCGATGTCCCACTGCAGAGCGCTTCTGACTCCGTCCCGCACTGTCACGACGCTGAGTCGACGGCATTGAGACAGCGACGCCGTCTTGAGTCCGAGGCCGAATCGCCCGAGATCGGTCGTGGTTCGTTCGACTCTGCTGGTTCCGGCGAGCTTTAGAGCCTCGCGAGCTTTGTCGCTGGTCATCCCGTCGCCATCGTCGAGAAACGCGATGTAGCTGGCGTCGATTGAGTCCGCGACGATTTGAATCTTCCGCGCGCCGGCAGCGATGCTGTTGTCGACGATGTCGGCCACTGCCGCGTCGAACGAGTAGCCGACAGAGCGCATAGACTCGAGCAGCTCCACACCAGGGACAAGAATTTCGTCGTGCAATGCGCCCTACGTCTCTGAAGAAGTGCTCGAAGTGGCCGACTCCACTATCTCAGGCGAGCAGTCGCGACTGCAGGTTTGATTCGATGCTCGCGTACGGCGTTCCGCTGAATGATTTGAACAGCGCTTCGAAGATCCGCTGGGCTCCGAGAACGGGAACTGCCATTCCGACCTGCTTGCGCACGCTCTCCTTCGTCCCCTTGAACTCGAAGTCGTCGGGAAAAGTCTGCAACCGAGCCCGCTCGCGATTTGTTAGCGCGCGCGGTTCCTCCCAGTGGTAGCCGTGCGTGCCACCTCCGCCCGATCCCGTCATTGTGTAGGCGGGTTGGTTCGGGTGCAGTCGCCGATAGATGTGACTTAGTGTCACGCCTTTGATGTTGAGCCGCAGATCTTCAGGGATGTCAGCGTTGAATGCGTTCTGACCGGGCTCAATGTAGGAGAGCCTTTCCACGACGCGGGGGGATTGCCGCGTGCGCTCCTGGTTCTTTGCCCAACTGGGGATGCCAGCAAGTGCGCTTGACGCTGTTTCCCATGTGTCGGCGGTCGGATGCGACGGCGCAGGCACCCGGAACTCGACCCTAAGGTCATCTCGAACCCCGACGATGATGATGCGGTGGCGCCTTTGCGGAACGCCATACTCCTCGAATCGATACAGGTGAGGTGTCAGCGTGTACCCAGGCCCGGCAGCAGACATTGCGTCCAGAATCTGCTCAAAGTCGTTGCCGCCATTCGAGCTTCTTAGCCCAGTGACGTTCTCGGCAACGAACCACTCTGGCTGGTGGTGATCCAGCACATCGATCCCGTACCGATACAGAGGTCCGAACTCTCCGTTGAGGCCTAGGTTCTCACCGACGACGCTGTAGTCATTGCAGGGGAAGCCGAATGCGAAGCCGTCGATCCGCCGGAGGGCCTTAACGTCAAGATTCCGCACGTCTTCGCATCGAACTGTCTCTGGCGTAGCCCCGCGGATGTTGGCGAGATACGTACGGCACGTGGCCGGGTCATAGTCATTGGCCCAGCCGTGGCGAAGATCAACCCCCAGTCGCGAAGCTGCAAGATGCGCACCAGCAGCCATCCCACCCGGTCCGGAGAACAGCTCGCCCATCGTGAAGTTCAAGCCCAAGGCGCTCTCCAAATCAAATCAACAGCGCGGATCGTCGGGTTGCGATCACCTTCGGATCGCCAGCCGTCGTCTCGTAAGCAGCTTACCTGCTCGCGCACCCGCCAGCCGTGAGTCCACGACGTGTCGTAGACGCCAATGTATGGGGGATGTCAGACATCGCCTGTTCGGCGTGATCGCGAGCCATCCTTGCGGGGCTGTTCGTGCACAGGAAGCGGGCCGAGGCCACGCGCTCGCATCCACCCGGGAGATGAATTGTCATGGCCCATCGGCCGGGGCTCCAAGAGTCCTAATTCCGGATGGCCAACGATGACAACTCAAGCAACAGGTATCTTCGCCGCACGCGTCGCACTCGCTCGTCGTCGCCCCATGGTTCGACTGTGATCGCCAACAGCCCGAGCTCGACGAGCTCCTTGGTCGCTCGGGTCCAAGTGTCGTCCGACATCCCGTACTGGCGCTTGCGGAATCCGTCCATGACCTGCCCATCCGGGTGCTTGTTGCCGCCGAGCAGTTCGCGGAGCGCGACGTAGACGGCCAACGCCCGGCCGGACAGCGAGAATATCCACCCGTCGTCCCAGAGCTGGATCGGGAGTGTGACCCATCGCGATCCCCCCGTCGTTGTCCACTCCTCCCCAGATCCGTCCGGTTGAAGGAGCGCAATCTGTGCTGGCTTCCCAGGCCGGTCCTTGCGCGCGATGAGTTGCCGCGCCGTGAGCCATTTCAGGGCCTCGTTTACGCGTCGACTCCCCGGACCGTCTGGGAGGTCCAGAAGTCGTGCATACCCAGCCGAGGTTCGAGGGGTCACGTTCCGTGGCGGTCGAGTCGCCTGCATCGCAAGCGTGAGGTACAGCTTCAGGCGGACACTTCCACCCTGGCCACCCGCCATGAGCTGGGCCAGCATCGGAGGGTCGTCGTCCACAGACCGAACGAACTCGACTGGAAACTGCACAGTCGACGCGCGCTTGGATCGCGCTACGGCGGCCTTCATCGCAGCCACCGCATCTGCAGACGCCATCGTGACCTCCAAACTCATGTCGCTTGTAGCGGAGTGACATGGAGTCCCGGGGTCCACTGGGATCCTCGGCATCCATGCTCTTCTATATCACTCCGCTAGGACCGGCCCCCCACTGTCGCTACGACAGTAATCTATGCCCGCCAAGATGGTACTTGTCACGCCGCGGCAAACGAGCTTCGGCTCCGCTAGGAATGTACCCCTCGCTGCGTTGCGTCTTTTCGGCGCCCCGGCCACAGTGGGAATACACAACGAGCGATGCCCCTCTGTCGGATCAGGACAGAGGGGCATCAGGAAGAACGAAAGGAGCAACTCATGGGCCGCGGATTCCGCCTTACCATCCGTATCACTGTAGCCGGGCTCGAGATCACAATCGAGCCCTTGTAGGTGAGGGGGAGAGCGTCTTCGGCGCTCTCCCCCTCAACTTCAGCAGGGTCCATGCGGTCCAGTGGTGTGCGACAGGGAAGCCGCAACTCCGCGGGGCGGCGCGATGACGTCGGCGCTTCGGGTTCTGCTTGGCGACCGATGGTGAACGCGGTCCGGCCGGAGTTCGCGTTTGCAAGCGTCGCCTCGCACAGGTTCGGTAGCTGCCTCTAGTAGGCCCGGCCACCAGCGGCTACGGGTCGCCTCGACCGGCTGAAGCAGGACCGCGGAGACCGCTAGCGCCTTCATATTGCATGGGAGCTCACGTCAATCGTCGCCGTGGCTCCGACAATCAGCGATCATGCGGGCGGGGGTGGCGCAGTGCCCGGTGCGAGCGGTTGCTAAGCGCAGATCGGAGCGCAGCGGAGAGCGAAGTCTGCAAATAGCGAGCGGAGGGAACGAAGCCGTCAACGACCGCTACCATCACGTGGTCGGAGGAGGCGGCACTCGACAGCACGCTCAAGCCTGGAGGAGCACTAGTCAGGAAAGCCGGGATCGGAGCCGTGCCCGATCGCTACACTCTCGGCGTCGAAGCGAGGCGATCCCGTCCCTACCGACGACAGATCGCGACCTTCTTGCACAACGCCCTGCATCCCGCTCTGGAGCCGTTGACGGGGTCGTTTCGGTGTCCGACACTGGGCCGATACTGACCAAGTAGGCCGGAAACCAGTGAGGTCGAGATGGGCACGATCACTCCATACGAGTCGGCGAAAGGCCGCCGCTACCGGGTGCGCTACCGCAAGCCGGATCGCACCGAGACCGAGAAGCGCGGCTTCACGACGATGCGTGATGCGAAGCTGTTCCTCTCCACCGTCACGGTGTCCAAGGCGCAGGGCGACTACATCGATCCGGCGCTGTCGAAGGCCCCGGTCTCCGCGTTCGCCGAGGCCTTCCTCCGGTCTAGGCGCCCGCCGATGCTCAAGCCCTCGTCGTACGCCGCGCTCGAGCACTCGTGGCGCAAGCACGTGGAGCCGGTATGGGCCCATCGCGAGATCGCGTCCATCCGCCGGTCGGAGGTGCAGGAGTGGGTAGCCGATCTGGCGTCCCGCCGATCGCGCAGCGTCGTCCTTCGCGCGCTCGGGATCCTGGCGGGCATCCTCGACGTCGCGATCGACGATCGACGGCTGGCCAACAATCCGGCCCGCCGCGTACGCAACCTTCCGCGCCACGGTCCGGGCAAGCGCCGCGTCTACCTCTCGCATGAGCAGGTAAGCACGCTGGCCGCGTGCTCACCGCATCCGACCCTCGTGCTGGTCCTCGCGTACACGGGTCTTCGGTGGGGAGAGGCGACGGCGCTGCGAGTGCGCGCGGTCAACCGGCAGCGACGCCGGCTCAACATCGAGGAGAACGCCGTCATGATCCAGTACGAGATCATCGTCGGCACCCCGAAGACGCACGAGAAGCGCTCGGTTCCCTATCCCGCGGGGCTCGATCCGCTCATCGCCGCGGCCTGCGCCGGCAAAGGACCCGAGGGGCTGCTGTTCGGTGACGGGGAGCACCACATGCGCAACTCCGGGGCGGTGGGCTGGTTTGCCAACTCGGTGCGCCGTGCACAGGTCGTGGACCCGTCTATCCCGCGTCTCACCCCGCACGACCTCCGGCACACAGCGGCGTCACTCGCTATCAGCTCCGGCGCGAACGTGAAGGCGGTGCAGCGGATGCTCGGCCACGCGTCGGCCGCCATGACGCTGGACACCTACGCGGACCTGTTCGAGGACGATCTCGACGCGGTGGCGTCCAGTCTCAATGCCGCGATGACGGCCGCGCCGGAGCCGGTCGGCGCGCCCGGGAGCGCCAACGGCTTGATGTGAGCCTCGATTGAGCAGATTGCTCAGTGAAGCGAGCATCCGCCAATTCTCAAGAATGTAGCTTTTTGGCGTCCGCGGGCGCCGAAGGAAGGCCGATGAAGGGCGCTTCTCGAAAGAGAAAACGGGCAAAAAGCGGGCAAGAATCGGAAAATCTGTGGTCAGACCACAGATAAACCCCTGATCAGGCCCAACTTAACAAAGTGCCCCTGGAGGGACTCGAACCCCCAACCGTTTCCTTAGGACGGAACTGCTCTTCCATTGAGCTACAGAGGCTGGCCCCCCGAGTCTACCGGTCGTCCTCGGCCCGTCCGTCGGCCGACCGGGGTAGCGTCGCACCCGTGACGCCACAGCGGGCCGCGGCATCCCTCATCGCCGTTCTCGTCGCGGCGTCGACCTTGGTGGCGTGCAGCGCCGCGTCTCAGATCGTCCTGCCGCCCGCCGGAGCGGGGCCGGACTATCAGCTCGGCGGGTCGTACCCGCCGCCGCCCGGAGTCGAGATCGTGGCGCGCGACCGAACGCAGCCCCCGGCTCCCGACGTCTACTCGATCTGCTACGTCAACGGCTTCCAGACCCAGCCGGGCGAGCTCGGCCTGTGGCCCGACGACACCCTGCTCCATGACTTCGCCGGCGAACCCGTGTTCGATCCGTTCTGGCCCGACGAGGCGCTGCTCGACACGTCGACGCCGGAGAGCCGTGCCGCGATCGTCGAGGTGGTCGAGCCGTGGATCCGCGGCTGCGCCGACGCCGGCTTCGATGCCGTCGAGTTCGACAACCTCGACACGTATGCCCGCACCGACGGGGCGCTCGGAATCGAGGACAACCTGGCCCTCGCCGAGGCCTTCGTCGACGTGGCGCACGAGAACGGCCTCGCGGCGGCCCAGAAGAACGCCGCCGAGCACTCCGCCGCGCTGCACGAAGACGCCGGGTTCGACTTCGCCGTCGCGGAGGAGTGCGCGGCGTACGACGAGTGCGAGCTCTACACCGAGGTCTACGGCGTGAACGTCATCGCGATCGAGTACGCCGACCATCCCGACCTCGACTTCGACGCCGTCTGCCGGGAGAGCGACACTCCGCCGTCGATCGTGCTGCGCGACCGGCAGCTCGCGCTCCCCGGCGACGCCGACTACGTCTTCGCACTCTGCCCCTGACCCGCCCTCCGAACGGGCGACGGCCCCGATGCCGGAGCACCGGGGCCGTCGTGGACCGAAGGTCAGGCCTGCGTGCCGAGCGCGAAGCGCACGGAGCCGTCCTGAGCGAGTTCCGCGTCGAGCACGCGGTCGTCGAGGGCGCTCGCGGCGCCTTCGTCGAGGAACACGCGCGCGCCGTCGGTGACGACGACAGTGTCGAGCGGCAGCGGATCGGGCGCGACGCTGAGTTCGAACCCGGTGTCGCTTCCCGTGTCGCGGATGCGCACGCCTCCGTCTTCGGCCTGCGGAACCCGCGCGACGATCTGCTTGACGGCCTCTGCGGCGGTCTGGGTCATCGTGAGCATGATGTTCTTCCTTCCGTAGCGGACTGCGGACGGGCCACGATTCCGAGAATCCGAGCGCATCTCAAGGCGAGAGAGGCATTCGGAGGGGATTCCCACGAACGGGCAGAGCGGATGCCGCAGCATCCGCGTACGCCCCCACAGGGCTCAGTAGTCGCTGGCGCCGAAGAACCGCGCGATGTCGTCGTCGGTGAACGGCGTATCGCCGGAGGGACTCCGCACGGCCTCCGCCTTGCGCCGCAGCATCCCCGACAGCTCCTCATCGACGAGCTCTCGGGGGCTCCCGCCGTGATGGACCGAGTTGACCTCGACCCGCCAGCCGATCAGGATCTGCACACGGCGGATCACGCCGGAGGTGGCGACGAAGGGGATGTCGACGACCTCGGTGCGTCGCTCCTCGGCGAGTGCGCCGCTGTAGTCCATGACCGCGTCGGCGATCTCGTCGCCCGTCGAATAGGTTCCTGCGCGATTCGTCAGTGTCTTCATGAGCGTGTCGGTTCTGCATGATGGTTCTCCGCGCTGCGGAGACTGATATCGACGCGCCCCCCTGAACCCTGCGCGAGATTCGAACGATACGCCGCCGCCCGCCGATCGGCTGCAGGGGTTGACAAAGCGGCGCCGGCCGCGGAGGCACCGCACCGGTTTCGGGCCGGCGTCCACAACGATTGCGTCTCCACCTCGCCGGGGCGGGGCATCCCCTCGTTACGATTCCCACAGTGCCGCGACGCCGTCGTCGCGGAGGAGTGAGGGATCCGTGCCGGTCACCGTCCGCGTGCGCGCCGAACGCGCGCCAGGAGAGAAGCGCGTCGCCGCTTCGCCCGAGAGCGTCAGGAAGCTCGTCGCCGCCGGCGCGAGCGTCGAGATCGAGGCGGGGGCGGGTGAGGCTTCGCTGATCCCGGATGCCGCGTACCGCGACGCCGGCGCGAGCATCGTCGAGCGCGGCACGGCCGTGGGCGGCGGCATCCTGTTCCATGTCCGACCGCTGTCTGCCCCCGGGTTCGACGCGCTCCCCGCGGGAACCATCACGATCGGGATGCTCGACCCGTTCCAGAACGCGGCGGGAGTGGTGGCGGCCCAGAGCCGCGGGGTGACGGCGTTCGCACTCGACCTCCTGCCGCGCATCTCGCGGGCGCAGTCGATGGACGTCCTGTCGTCGCAGTCGCTGCTCTCGGGCTATCGCCTCGTGACCCTCGCCGCCGACGCCTTCGGGCGCATGTTCGGCATGACGATGACCGCCGCGGGCACGCTCGCTCCGGCACGCGTGCTGGTGCTCGGCGCGGGTGTCGCGGGGCTGTCGGCCATCGCCACGGCCAAGCGGCTCGGCGCGGTGGTGTCGGCGAACGACGTGCGCGCGGCGTCCGCCGACGAGGTGCGGTCGGTCGGCGGCACGTTCATCGACCTCGATCTCGGCACCGCCGATGCGGCCGGCGGCTACGCGAAGGAGCTCGCCGAAGACCGGGCGCGGCGGCAGCAGGAGCTGCTCGCCCCGCACATCGCGGCCGCCGACATCGTCATCACGACCGCGGCCGTGCCGGGCCGCGCCGCCCCGCGGCTCGTCACGGCCGCCATGGTCGCCGGCATGAAGCCGGGCTCGGTGCTCGTCGACCTGGCCGCCGAGTCGGGCGGGAACATCGAGGGCTCGGTCGCGGGGGAGCAGCTCCGGGTCGAGGTCGCGGGCGGCGCCGTCACCCTCATCGGCGCGCGCGACCTCCCATCCGATCTCGCCCCAGACGCCTCCAAGCTCTACGCCATGAACTGCGCGAACTTCGCCGCGCTGCTGCTGAAGGAAGGGGAGACCGTGCTCGACTTCGACGACGAGCTCGTGGCGGGAAGCGCCATCACCCACGATGGCCGGCTCGTGAACGAACGCGTGGCCTCCGCGCTCGGGCAGGAGGTGAGCGCCTGATGGACGGCTTCGCCCTGCTCACGATCACGATCCTCGCCGTGTTCCTCGGCTTCGAGGTCGTCTCGAAGGTCTCGAGCACGCTGCACACCCCGCTCATGAGCGAGGCGAACGCGATCCACGGCATCATCCTGCTCGGCGCCATCATGGTCGCCGGTCAGGCCGAGGACCCGCTCGCCCTGACGCTGTCGATCGTCGCCGTGCTGCTCGCCACGATCAACGTCGTCGGCGGCTTCGTCGTCACCGACCGGATGCTCGTGATGTTCTCCGCCAAGCCCCGCCGCGCGGAGGTGGCCTCGTGAAGCTGCTCCCTCCCGAGGTCGTCACCGTCTGCTACATCGTCGCCGCGGTGCTGTTCATCCTCGCCCTCAAAGGGCTCGGCAATCCCCGTACGGCTCGGCGCGCGAACCTGCTCGGCGCCGCCGGAGCGGCGATCGCCGTGCTGGCCTACTGCCTCAGCGTCGACCTCGACAACATCGTGTGGATCATCGCCGCCGTCGTGGTGGGCGCGGTCATCGCCGTGCCCGCCGCGCGTCGCGTGCAGATGACGCAGATGCCGCAGCTCATCGCCGCGTTCAACGGCGTCGGCGGCGGCGCGGCCGCCCTCGTCGCCCTCGTCGAGGTGGGGCACAGCGACAGCCCGTGGACCCTCGGCGTCGTCGCGTTCACGGTCCTCATCGGCGGCGTCTCGCTCACCGGCTCGTTCGTCACCTTCGGCAAGCTCCAAGGCATCCTCACCTCGAAGGCGGTCACGTTCCCCGGCCTCCGCGCGCTCATGGTGCTGCTCGTGGTGGCGGCGATCGCCGCGGGCGTCGCGCTCGTTCTCACCGGCGACGCGGTCTACGCGTTCGCGCTCGTCGGGATCGGCCTCGTGCTGGGCGTGCTGCTCGTGCTCCCGATCGGCGGGGCCGACGTGCCCATCGTGATCTCGCTGCTCAACGCCTTCACCGGACTCGCGGTCGCGGCATCCGGTCTCGTCCTCGCCAACGTCCTGCTGCTCATCGCGGGCACGCTCGTCGGCGCGAGCGGCACGATCCTGACGATGGCCATGGCGAAGGCCATGGGCCGCACCGTCACCGGCATCGTCTTCGGCGCGTTCCGGGCACATGTGGCCGGCGTCACCGGGGGAGGGGCGAGCGATCGCCCCGTCCGCACGATGGACGCCGACGACGTCGCCATCCTCCTCGACTACGCGCAGCGCGTCGTGATCGTGCCCGGCTACGGGCTCGCGGTCGCCGGGGCGCACCACGCTGCGGCCGAGCTCGCCGAGGTGCTGCGCGATCGCGGCGTCGACGTCGTGTTCGGCATCCATCCGGTCGCCGGTCGCATGCCCGGGCACATGAACGTGCTGCTCGCCGAGGCCAATGTGCCGTACGACGCGCTCATCGAGATGGACGAGGTCAACCCGCGGTTCAAGACGACCGACCTGGTGCTCGTCGTCGGCGCCAACGACGTCGTCAACCCGGCCGCGAAGACCTCGCCCGGGTCGCCGATCTACGGGATGCCGATCCTCACGGTCGCCGACGCGCAGCAGGTCGTCTTCCTCAAGCGCTCCCTGAACCCCGGGTTCGCGGGCATCGAGAACGAGCTGTTCTTCGACCCGAAGGTGTCGATCGTGCTCGGCGACGCCAAGCACACGCTCACGAAGGTGCTCGGGGCCGTCAAGACGACCGCGTGACCGCCGGCGGGGCGGCGTGCGTCAGTGCGCCGCCTCGTAGGCCTCGAGAACGGATGCCGGAACCCGGCCCCGCTCCGACACCTGGTGGCCGTTCGCCTTCGCCCACTCGCGCACCGCGCTGAAGTCCTGCTGACCGGAGCGACGGCGCTTGCGGGCGGCCGCCGAGCCGCCGCCACCCGATCGCGACGACGACGAGACGCTGCGCCCGGCCGCGACGAACGGGGCGAGGGCGTCGCGGAGCGCCGCGGCGTTGACGTCGGTGAGGTCGATCTCGTAGGCGACTCCGTCGAGCGAGAACAGGACCGTCTCGCCTTCGCCGACTTCGAGGATGGTGCCGTCGAGGTCGTCGACGAGCTGATGCACGATTCTGCGGGCCATGCGCACGACGATACGCCGAATTGCACCGAATTCGGCATTCCGGGGCAGCGACAATTCAATTCCCGGCGCGCGTCGCATCGAGAATTCCGCGTTCGCCGCTCCCTTTTCGAGCGAATGCGCATTCGCGCGCCTCAGGGAATTGTCGGCAGGGCGCGGACGTCTCCCGATGATCCGCCGTGCGCGCCGGAACGGCGTCGACTCAGGGGAGGAGGCCGGCGCGACGCGCCCTCGCCACCGCCGCGTGGCGGGTCGAGGCATCCAATTTCGCCATCGCGGATTGCAGGTACGACTTGACGGTGCCTTCGCGCAGGGAGAGCGTCTTCGCGATCTCGGCATTCGTCGAACCCAGCGCGGCGCACGCGAGAACGTCGATCTCGCGAGGGGAGAGCCGCACGTCGAGATCGAGCGGCGGTTCCTTCTCGGCGTGCGACAACGCCGCGAGCCGCTGCTCCAGCCGCGCCAGCCGGTCGCGGAGCGCGGGGTCTTCGACCACTGCCGCGATGCTGCGCAGTTCGGCGTACGTCTCGCGCAGCTCCTCGCGCGCCGCGGGCGCGAGAGCGGATGCCTCGGCCGGCGTGGGCGCGAGAGCCAGTCGCCGACGCACCTCTTCGCGGATGCGCAGCTCGCTCGACAGCTCGTCGGCCACCGCGAACGCGGGTCGGGCGACCACGTCGCCGACGGGAGCCGCGGCCCACGAGCCGCAGTAGATGACGCCGCGGGCGCGACTGCCGACGAGCACCGGCACCGCGAACAGCGTCGAGATGCCCTCGCCGAGCACAGCGCGGTCGTAGTCGTGCGTGATGCTCCGCGCCGAGCGGTAGTCCAGGGCGAGGCGGGGGCGCTTCTCGACGAGCGCGCGGCCGCCGAGGCCCCGGGATGCCTGCACCACGAGTCCTTCGAGGCTGCGGGTGCGCGCGCCGACGATGGAGGTGACGTGGATCGCATCGCCCTGCTCGAGGCCGCCGAAGGCGACCGGGAAGCGCGTGCGGCGGGCGAGGTCGGACACCGCGCGTGCCAGAACCTGCGCTTCGCTCTCGCTGCCGGGCAGCTGGTCGCTGCCGGATTGGCCGCCCACGCACTACCTACTTCCGGGGGTGACGGCGTCGTCGCCGCGTTTCGTAGCGTCGACCATACCACCAGGGTCGATCGCGAGTCCTCGGCCCGGAACCCCCCCGGCGCGATGACGCGCCTGTTCATGAGGCAAGGAGGCCACATGTCCGATCCTCGGATCGACACCGCCCCACCCGGCGGAATCGACTACATCGAAGTCGAGGAGTCGCCCCGGTTCACCGAGCTCAAGCGCCGCCAGCGCGGGTTCGTGTTCCCGATGGCGATCGCGTTCCTCGTCTGGTACTTCGCATACGTCCTGCTCTCGTCGTTCGCGCCGGAGCTCATGGCGCAGCGCGTGTGGGGTGACGTCACCCTCGGGCTGCTCTTCGGGCTCGGCCAGTTCGTCACGACGTTCGCGATCACGATGACCTACGTCTGGTACGCCAACCGCACCCTCGATCCCATCGCCGAAGAGATCCGCGACGAGCTCGAGGCGCGAGAGGAGACCGCGTCATGAACGACTTCTTCGGAGCAGTCCAGGCGGCCGTCGAGACGGTCGAGAACAACCCCATCCTGAACATCTCGATCTTCGGGGCGTTCGTCGCGGTGACGCTGTTCATCGTCATCCGCGCGAGCCGCAACAACAAGACCGCCGCCGACTACTACGCCGCCGGCCGGTCGTTCACCGGTCCGCAGAACGGGTTCGCCATCTCCGGCGACTACCTGTCGGCCGCCTCGTTCCTCGGCATCTGCGGGGCGATCGCGATCAACGGCTACGACGGCTTCCTGTACTCGATCGGATTCCTCGTCGCCTGGCTCGTCGCGCTGCTGCTCGTCGCCGAGCTCATGCGCAACACCGGCAAGTTCACGATGGCCGACGTGCTGTCGTTCCGCCTCAAGCAGGGCCCGGTGCGGATGGCGGCCGCGATCACGACCCTCGCGGTGTGCTTCTTCTACCTGCTCGCGCAGATGGCGGGCGCCGGGGGCCTCGTGTCGCTGCTGCTCGGCATCAAGGAGACGCTCGGCCAGTCGATCGTCGTCGCCGTGGTGGGCGTGCTCATGATCGTCTACGTGCTCATCGGCGGCATGAAGGGCACGACCTGGGTTCAGATCGTCAAGGCGTTCCTCCTCATCGGCGGCGCGCTGGTCATGACGGTCTGGGTGCTCGCCCTCAACGGGTTCAACTTCAACACCCTGCTCGAGAGCGCGGTGGCGGCATCGACGACCGACCCGCAGGACGCGATCCTCGGGCCGGGGCTGCAGTACGGCGCCAACCCGTGGGACTTCATCTCGCTGGCGATCGCGCTCGTGCTCGGCACAGCGGGCCTTCCTCACGTGCTGATGCGCTTCTACACGGTGCCGACGGCGAAGGAGGCGCGACGTTCGGTGGTGTGGGCGATCTGGCTGATCGGCATCTTCTACCTCCTCACCCTCGTGCTGGGCTACGGCGCCGCCGCGCTGGTGGGGCCGGAGGAGATCAAGGCCGCGCCCGGCGGCGTGAACTCCGCTGCGCCGCTCCTGGCGCTGCATCTCGGCGGGCCCATCCTGCTCGGGTTCATCTCCGCGGTCGCGTTCGCGACGATCCTCGCGGTCGTCGCCGGACTGACGATCACCGCGGCGGCCTCGTTCGCCCACGACATCTACGCGAACGTCGTGAAGAAGGGGAACGTCCCGCCGGACGGCGAGGTCAAGGTCGCCCGTCGTACGGTGGTGGTGATCGGCCTCGTGGCGATCGTCGGAGGCATCGGCGTGCAGGGACAGAACGTCGCATTCCTCGTCGCGCTCGCGTTCGCGGTGGCGGCATCGGCGAACCTCCCGACCATCCTCTACTCGCTGTTCTGGCGCAGGTTCACCACGCGCGGCGCGGTGTGGAGCATGTACGGCGGGCTCGCGGCGGCCGTGATCCTCATCTTCCTGTCGCCGGTGTTCTGGGGCACGGAGACGAGCGTGTTCAAGGTCGGCACGGCGATCTGGCCGCTCAACAATCCGGGGATCGTCTCGATCCCGCTGGGCTTCTTCCTCGGCTGGCTGGGCTCGGTGACTTCGACGAAGGCGGAGGACCGGCGCAAGGCCGCAGAGATGGAGGTGCGCTCGCTCACCGGCTTCGGTGCCGAGAAGGCGACCCATCACTAGCGGCGATGAGGATGCGCGACCCGGGCGGATGGACCGCCCGGGTCGCGCTGCGCGCGGGCGGCCTACACGCCCACGGGCCGTTCGAGGTCGATGAGGTACTGCTTGATGTCGGGGCGGCCGCCGTACTCGCCCAGCGAGCCGTCGGCGCGCACGACGCGGTGCACCGGCACGACGATCGAGAACGGAGTGGTCGCGCACGCCGTTCCCACGGCGCGCGCTGCGCGCGGGCTGCCGGCCGCGATCGCCACTTCGCCGTAGCCCGCCGTCTCGCCGTAGGGGATGTCGCACACCGCCTCGAGCGCGGCGCGGGTGAAGCCGCGCACGAGCCGCCAGTCCAGGGCGAGGTCGAACCCGCGGCGGTCGCCGTCGAAGTACTCGTCGAGCTGACGGGCGGCGTCGGCCGCGGCATCCGAATCGTCAGGCACCGGCATGATGCGCAGGGCGATCGCCACCCGCTCGAGCTCGGCCCCGAGTGGGCCCTCGAACGGATGCAGCGTCACGATGCCGTCGTCGGTCGTGACGATCAGGATGTCGCCCACGGGCGACGGATGGACGCGGAAGCGGGGCGGGTCCTGAACGGTCATGGGACCATCCTGGCGCGACGGCTCGCGACGAGTCGCCGAGGCCGTCCGGCTGTGCATGGTGGGGGAGGCGACCGGGGTGGGGAGGAAGCGCTGATCACTCGGCGTGTCCAATACCGCGAAACTCGGCCTCGCTGCAAGAGGCATCCGGACACGGGCGCTTAGTGTGGCTCGTGTGTGGCGAGCAGAAGGCAGCGTCGTGGCCGGCGCAGAAGACGCCGTGCCCGGGAGCGTCGTGACGCCGGGCGATCTCGGCCTCGCCGAGCCCGACGTCGTGGTGGCGCACATCGCCGACCCCGAGCGCGAACGGCTGCGGCTGCAGTCGGCCGACCTCGGCGGCCGCTCCACCCTGCTGCATTTCACCGACGCATCCGATGCGTCGATCGAGATCACGAAGGCGCATCCGGGCAGCCTCCCGCAGTTCATCACCGGGCGGTCGACACTGCTGTCGAATCTCTTCCGCGACGAGGTCGCTCTGCGCAACGCCCGTCTCGCCGCCGAGCGCATCACCGCGAAGAACCTCGAGCTGCGCACCACGCGCGGGCTCGAGCCCGTGCACCTCGCCGTCGGACTGGCCACCTGGCGGATCGGCGGCATGGACTGCTCGGCGCCCGTCCTGCTGCGCCCCCTCGCGATCCGCCGCCACCACGCGGACTTCGAGCTCAAGCTCCACGGCTCGTTCGTGGTCAACCCCGAACTGGTCCGGGCGATGCGCACGCACTTCAGCATCGAGCTCGACGGTGCGGGCCTGGCGGCGCTCGCACACGAGGGCGGGGTGTTCAAGCCGCAGCCGGTGATCGACCACCTGCGCGCCCTGACGTCGTGGATCGAGTCGTACACGGTCAAGCCGCGCCTCCTGGTGTCGAGCTTCGCCGATGTCGGGGGTGCGATGGCGCGCGACGCCGCCGACCTCGACCACCCGGTGCTCAACGCGCTCGCCGGTCATCCCGCCGACCGCGAGACCCTCACCGCGGGTCGCGAGGTCATCGAGCCCGCGAGTCCCGACGAGCGCCCGCCCGCGGCCGACATGCTCCTGCTCGACGCCGACTCCGAGCAGGAGCGCGTGCTCGCGCGCATCACCGCCGGGCAGTCGCTCGCCGTCCACACGCTTCCGGGCACCGGCGGCACCCAGACGATCATCAACGCGGTCGGCGCCCTCGTCCGCGACGGCAAGCGGGTGCTCGTGGTGAGCGCGCGCAGCTCGACGATCGACGGCATCCGGCACCGGCTCGCGGGCATCGGCCTGCCCGGGCTCGCCGTGTCGCCTCGCCGTCTGCAGCGCGACCTGATCCGCGCGATCGGCCGCAACGAGAAGGCCGAGCAGCCGAAGATCGCCGACATCGACGACGCGCTCGTCCGCCTGCGCGGAGTGCTCCGCGACTACCGGGGAGCCGTGACGGCGCAGCATCCGTCGCTCGGCGTCTCGGTGCTCGACATCCTCCGCTCGCTCGCCACGCTGTCGGCGCGGCAGCCCGCGCCCTCGACCGCCGCCCGATTCGACGGGGCCACCCTGGAGCGCCTCGCCGGCGGTCGCGCCGACGCGGCGGCGAAGCTGTCGGCCGCCGCGCGACTGGGCGAATTCCGCTTCGGACCCGACGACTCGCCCTGGTACGGCGTGTCGTTCTCCACCACCGAGCAGGCCCGTGCCGCGCACGCCCTCGCCGGCAAGCTGCACCGCAGCGACATCCCGAGCCTGCTCGAGCGCGGGTACGAGCTCATCGCCCAGACCCGGATGCGGCCGTTCCACACGATCGCCGAGCTCGGCGCGTACCTGCGCCTGCTGCAGGGGATCCGCGACTCGCTGGACCGGTTCAGCCTCACGGTGTTCGAGCGTCCGCTCGGAGAGCTCATCCAGGCGCACGCGCCCCGCCGCGACGCGCCGAACATGAGCGGGCCGAATCGGCGCCGTCTCCGCAGGCTGTCGCGCGAGTACGTCCGTCCCGGCGTGCACGTTCCCGACATGTACGAGGCGCTCGTGCGCATCCAGCAGCAGCGCACCGAGTGGCAGCGCTGCGTCGACGCCGGTGTCACGCCCGAGGTGCCGCTCGGACTGAGCGACGTCCATGTGGCGTGGGCACGGGTGGATGCCGAGCTCGGCGAGGTCGACGCGATCCTCGGACGCACCGGTCCCGACCGCCTCGCGACGCTCCCGGTGAAGCAGCTCGTGCGGACGCTCGCGGGGCTGGCGGCCGACTCCGACGTGTTCGACAACCTCAAGGAGCGCGCGACGCTGCGCACCGAGCTCGCCGGTCTCGGCCTCGAGCCGCTGCTCGCGGAGCTCTCCGTCCGCCACGTGCCCGAGGCGGAGGTCGCGGACGAGCTGGAGTACGCGTGGTGGCAGTCGGCGCTCGAGCTCCTGCTGCGAACCGACCGCGCCGTCCTGGGCGCCAACACCGCTGTGGTCGACCGCCTGGAACGCGACTTCCGGCTCGTCGACGAGGCGCATGCCGCGGCATCCGGACCCCTGCTCGCCGCCCAGCTCGCGACCCAGTGGCGCATCGGCATCGTCGACCACCCCGCCGAGGCGGGCGCACTCAAGCTCGCGCTGAAGAACGGCGCGGTGACGCCGACCGACCTCGCCGTCGTCGCCCCGGCCCTGACGCGCACCGTGGCGCCGGTGTGGCTTTCGTCGCCCTACGACGTGCCCGACATCCCGGCGTCGCCCGAGTTCGACGTCGTGATCCTCGCGGATGCCGCGGCCCTCTGCCTCGCCGAGGCCGCGCCCGCGCTGCGGCGCGGCCGCCAGATCGTCGTCTTCGGCGATCCCGTGACACAGAAGCCGACGCCGTTCCGCGTGGCCGCGGGCGTGCCGGGCGACGACGACGAGCCGGCCGAGCCCTTCGACCCGACGAGCGTGTTCGAGCGGCTCGCCGAGCTTCTTCCGGTCGAGACCCTCACGCGCAGCTACCGCGCAGGCGGCGAGGACCTCGCCGAGCTCGTCAACGACGCGTTCTACGGCGGCGAGCTCGTCTCGCTGCCGTGGGCGGGGTCGTACCTCGGCCGCGGCAGCCTCGGTGTCGACTACGTCGAAGGCGGCACAGGTGCGCCCGATCCGGTGACCGGCGCGGTCGAGAGCCCCGATGCCGAGGTCGCGCGCGTCGTGACGCTCGTCGTCGAGCACGCCGTCAACCGCGGCACCGAGTCGCTCATGGTCGTGACGGCCAGCACCCGGCATGCGGAACGCATCCGCGCGGCGGTGGAGGCGGCCTTCGCCGGCAGATCGGATGTCGCGGACTTCGTGTCGCGCGACACCGCCGAGCCCTTCGCCGTGCTGACGCTCGAGGAGTCCGTCGCCGAGAGCCGCGACCGCGTGATCTTCTCGCTCGGATTCGGCCTGACCAAGCACGGCCGGGTGCTGAGCGACTTCGGCGACCTCTCGACCCCCGACGGCGAGCGGCTGCTCACGGTGGGGATGACCCGCGCCCGCCGGTCGATGGTGATCGTGTCGTCCATCCGGCCGTCCGCGTTCGACGACGGACGGCTCGAGCACGGGGCGGCGACGCTCATGGCCATCCTCGGCGGGATCGCCGCGAAGGCGCGCGAAGCCCGCCTCGAAGACCTCGCCGATCCGCTCACCCTGGCGCTCGCGCGCGAGCTGCGTCGTCTCGGCCTGTCGGTCGACGTGCACTACCGCGGGCTGCTCCCGCTCGTCGCTCAGTACGACGGCAAGGCGGTCGTGGTCGAGAGCGACCCCGAGACGATCGGCGAGTCGCTGCGGGAGTCGCTCCGCCTGCGCCCCCAGATCCTCCGCAGGCTCGGGTGGCACTACGTGCGCGTGCACTCGTTCGACCTGTACAGCGACCCCGCGGGCGTCGCCCAGCGCATCGCCGCGATGCTCGGCGTCCCACCCGAGGCCCCGCGCGTCGAGACCGACACGCAGCCGATCGATGTCGTCGAGTAGGCGTCAGCGGATCGAGCGGGTCCCCGGGTCGCGGCGCGCGAAGCTCACCCCCGCGCCCGGAACCACCGCCGAGCCGGTCCCGGCCGACGAGCGGACGGCGGATGCCGAGCCCGCAGAGGGCGCGGCATCCGGAAAGTCGGCGGGGCCCAACGACGAACAGCTCCGCCGCGACGTCCCGCCGCACTACTGAGGCGAGCTCGTCAGACCTTGGTGGCCGGCGGCTGCGCGGCGAGCAGGTCGCGGATCTGCACGAGCAGCTCCTGCTCAGTGGGGAGCTTCGGCTCTTCGTCGGCCTCCGTGAGGCCGGCCTTCGCCGCGGCGCGCTCCTTGAGCTTGTTCATCGGGAAGACGAAGACGAAGTAGACCACGATCGCGACGGCGAGAAACGCGATGATCGCGTTGATGAGGTCGTTGATCGGGAAGTTGACCGGGCCCCACAGGCCCTGCACGGTGATCCCGAGCTCGCCGTTCTCATCGGGCTTCCAGAAGAGAGCGATGAAGGGCGTGATGATGCTGTCCACGATCGCCGTGACGACCGCCGTGAACGCCGCGCCGATGACCACCGCGACAGCCAGATCGATGACGTTCCCGCGGAGGATGAATTCCTTGAAGCCCTTGATCACGTGATGCTCCTCACTTGTCTCCGGCTTCCGCCGGTCACGACCCGGTCGAGGCGGGCGAGGTCTTCGCCTCGGTCTTCGATGATGTCGAAGATGACGATGAGTCGCCACCCGAGCTCGACGAGGAGGAGGTCGACGACGCGGAGGAGGAGGCATCCGTCGACTTCTTCTCGCCCGCACGGGAATCGGTGCGGTAGAAGCCCGAACCGTTGAACGTCACGCCGATCGATCCGTACTCCTTGCGGAGCGCGCCGCCGCACTCGGGGCACTCGGTGAGCGTGGGGTCGGCGAAGGACTGGACCGCGTCGAAGCGGTGACCGCACTGCTTGCAGGCGTAGGCGTAGGTGGGCATGTCTCTCTCGGACGTTCAGCGCCGGACGGGCGCGAGGACGATGGTCTGCGTGGGGGTGACGACGCCCGTCACCGGCTGGTCGTGCACGTCGCTCGGCACCTCGTCGACGACCTCCGTGTCGAAGACGACCGCGTAGACCGGCGGGCACCGGTCCATCGAGCCGATGGTCTTGTCGAAGTAGCCGCGGCCCCATCCGAGCCGCATGCCGCGGCGGTCGACGGCGGCGGCCGGGATGACGAGCAGGTCGACGTCGTTGACGGCGATCGGGCCGAGCAGCTCGCCGACGGGCTCGGGGAGCCCGAACATCCCCTCGGCGATGTCGAGGTCGGGCGTGGCGACCGACCAGTCGAGCAGCCCGTCGGCGCGGGTGACCGGCAGGAGCACGCGGATGCCGCGCTCCACCGCCGCTGCGACGAACTCGCGGGTGCCCGGCTCGGTCGTCGTCGAGAGGAAGCACGACATCGACGTGGCGCCCAGCCTGTCGACCAGCGCGTCGAGCTGCGCGCGGATGCCGGCGGCCGCAGCCTCGCGGGCATGAGGGGTCAGCAGCTGTCGCCGCTCTCTCAGTTCTGCACGGAGCGCGCGTTTCGCGTCGGCGATCGCGTCGGACATGCCCTCGATTCTAGGCGCCGCCCGTGCGAGACGGCGTCCGGGCCGCTCCCATGCGGAAACCCGTGACATGCGGCCCATAGAATGCAAGGCATG
The DNA here is from genome assembly GCF_003999995.1 of Microbacterium sulfonylureivorans. NCBI lineage: Bacteria > Bacillati > Actinomycetota > Actinomycetes > Micrococcales > Microbacteriaceae > Microbacterium > Microbacterium sulfonylureivorans. The sequence continues at coordinate 260,949 of NZ_RJAD01000003.1, read as the reverse complement.
CCTCACACTTCCATCAAGGCGGTCATCCCCGCTGCCGGACTCGGCACGCGCTTCCTCCCCGCAACGAAGGCGATGCCCAAGGAGATGCTCCCGGTCGTCGACAAGCCGGCGATCCAGTACGTCGTAGAGGAGGCCGCACAGGCGGGCATCGACGACATCCTCGTCATCATCGGACGCAACAAGAACGCGATCTCGAACCACTTCGACTCCGTGCCCGAGCTGGAGGAGAAGCTGAAGGACAAGGGCGACGTCGATCGCCTGCACCGGGTGCTCGAGTCGAGCGATCTCGCCGACATCCACTTCGTCCGCCAGGGCGAGCCCAAGGGTCTCGGCCACGCGGTCCTGCGCGCCAAGGCGCACGTGGGCGACTCGTCGTTCGCCGTCATGCTCGGCGACGACCTCATCGACGAGCGCGACCCGCTGCTCACGACGATGATCGCCGAGCACGAGCGCACGGGTGCCACCATCATCGCCCTCATGGAGGTCGACCCCGAGCACATCCACATGTACGGCGCCGCCGCCGTCGAGCCGACCGACACCGACGGCCTCGTCAAGGTCACGGGCCTCGTGGAGAAGCCCAAGCCGGAGGACGCCCCGTCCAACCTCGCGATCATCGGCCGCTACGTGCTCACCTCGGAGGTGTTCGAGATCCTCGAGCGCACCGAGCCCGGCAAGGGCGGCGAGATCCAGCTCACGGATGCGCTCCAGGAGCTCGCGGCCGATCCCGACGGCCCCGGTGTGTACGGGGTCGTTTTCGGCGGTCGCCGTTACGACACCGGCGATAGGGTGGACTACATCAAGGCCATCGTGCAGCTCGCCGCAGATCGTGACGATCTCGGCCCCGAGCTGCGACCCTGGTTCAAGGAGTTCGCGGCGAGCCTCTGACGCCGCCCGTACGAGGGGGTCATGTGGACCTGACGGCTCCCCGCAGGCACGGCCCGGTGTCGATCCGGCTCGTGCGACAGCGCGACGCCCGGCTGCTGCAGACCGAGCTGCTGTCCAACCGCGACTGGCTGCGGCCCTGGGAGGCGACGAGCCCGGACGGCCCGGTGTCGTTCGACATGCGGCTCGGCGTCCGCCGGCTGCTGCAGCAGTACCGCGACGGCGCCGGGGTGCCCTTCGTCATGGAACATGAGGGCACCGTCGCCGGGCAGCTGAACGTGTGGGGCATCGCGCGCGGTTCGCTCGCGTCGGCGACCATCGGCTACTGGGTGAGCAAGCGGTTCGCGGGCCGCGGCATCACCCCGACCGCGGTGGCGATGGCCACCGACGTCTGCTTCACCGAGCTGCATCTGCACCGCATGGAGATCTGCATCCGGCCAGAGAACCGCGCGAGCCTCCGCGTCGTCGAGAAGCTCGGGTTCCGCTACGAGGGCCTGCGCCGGCGCTACATCCACATCGACGGCGACTGGCGCGACCACTACGCGTTCGCCCTCGTGCGTGACGAGGTGCCCGAGGGTGTGCTCCAGCGGTGGGTCGAGGGCCGCGCACCGCACGACGCGGCCACGGTGCCGCCGGCGGATCGCCTGCACGCATAGAGCGACACGCGACGGGATGCCCCGGCCGAAGCATCCGCGTCGCATACCGTGGACGACATGGGCGGGCAGGTGTTGGGCGGGGGCGTCATCGTTCTCGTCGCCGTGCTCCTGTGGCTCGTCTACCTCCTGCCCACGTGGCAGAGCCGACGCCAGTTCGACGCCGCCGAGCGCAATGCGGTACGGCTCAACCAGGCACTGCGCATCCTCGCGGAGACGAGTGAGACGCCGCAGGAGGTGCGGCTCGAACTCAACGCGCGCACGGCGATGGCGCAGCAGCGACTCGCCCGTCAGGCGCTCGCCGAGCGCGAATCCGCCGCCCTCGAACTCGCGAAGGCCGACCTCGAGCGCGCCCGCACCGAGCGCGCCGCCGCCGAGGCATCCGCCCGCGTCGATCTCGAGCAGGCCCGCCTCGAGCGCGCGGTCGCCGAGGCCGCGGCCCGCGCCGAGCTGACCGCCGTCCGTGCTCAGCCCGCCTCCCGCCAGGCCCGCGCCCGGCGACGGCTGCGGCTGTCGTCCACGATCGTGGCCTTCGTCGCTGTCGGCCTGGCCGTGTGGGGCGGGGTGGAGACGGCGATGGGCGGTTCACAGCTGCTGCTGTGGACAGGCGTCGCGGTGGCGGGCGCGGCCGGGCTGCTGCTGCAGCGCATGTCCCGCGTCGGCGCGCGTGCCGCGGCGCGGACCACGGACGTCGTCACCCGCGCGCCCGCGCACCTTCAGGACGTCGAGCTCGACCCGGAGGTCCGCGAGTGGGCGCCGCGTGAGCTGCCGAAGCCGCTCACGGCATCCGCCGGCTCCCGGGCATCCGCCGTGCTCGAGGCGGAGGCCGCGCGCGAGGCGCTGCGCCAGGCCGCGCGCGAAGAGGCGATGCGGGAGCGCATCGACGCCCAGCGCCCGCCGTCGATCGACACGGCGCGTGTGGCCCGCACCGGCACCGACTTCTCGCGCATGGGCTACGTGGACGACGCAGAGATCGAGGCGCACGTGCGCGATCTTCTCGCACGCCGCGCGTCGGGTCAGTAGCCCGCCGACGCTGCGCCCGCGGGCGGCGTCAGGCCTGGTGGAGCAGCCGGCCGCCGCCGACGACGACCGTGCGCGGGGGAGTGCGCACGAGGGCGTCCATCGCGTTCTCGGCGTCGAGCAGCACGAGATCGGCGCGGTCGCCGACACCGAGCGTGTTCTTCGCGAGCCCTGCGAACGGCGCGGCGGCCGTCGTCGCGAGGTCGACGACGCGACGCAGGTCCTCGTCGCGCACGAGGCTCGACGAGCGGGCGTACTGCCAGGCGATGCCGAGCAGGTCGCCCGTGCCGTAAGGGCTCCACAGGTCGCGGATGCCGTCGGTGCCGAAGCCGAAGCGCACGCCCGCCTCATCGAGTTCATGCAGGGGCAGCTGAGGGAGGCGGAGCGGAGCGACCGTGGTCAGGGAGACGTCCAGCTCCGACATCCGCTGCAGGAGGTCGCGCCTGCGCACGGCGTCGACTTGTGCGATCGCGAAGCCGTGGGCGACGTTGACCCGGCCGATCAGCCCGAGCGCCTCGGTGCGGTCGAGGATGAGGTCGAACTGGAACGCCCCGAGCTCGCTCGGGTCGTGCAGGTGGATGTCGATCCCGGCGCCGGTGTCGGCCGCGATCGCGAAGATCGCGTCGAGCTGGCCGACGGGGTCGCGGTCGATGCTCGCCGGGTCGAGGCCGCCGACGTGCTCGACGCCCGACTCGGCGGCGGCGCGCAGCAGATCGAGCACTCCGGGTCGCCGCAGGACGCCGTCCTGGGGGAAGGCGACGATCTCGGCGCGGATGGCCCCGTCGTACTCGGCGACGGCCTCGCGCACGATCTCGATGCCGCGCAGACCCAGTCCGAGATCGACGTCGACGTGCGTGCGGAGCGCGGTGGTCCCGTATCGCACGAACTCGGCGAGCACACGCCGGGTGATGTCGAGACTCGGGATGCCCAGCTCGTCGCGCCGCGCCCGCTCATGGCGGATGCGCCCGTCGGTGCCGCCCTCGCCGCCGTACGACCGCCACGGGTGGCCGATCCACGACTTGTCGATGTGCGCGTGGGCGTTGACGAGTCCGGGAAGGACGAGCAGGCCGCCGGCGTCGACTTCGCCAGGTTGGATCGGCGCCCCGGACGCGGGCGAGACGGAGGCGATCAGTCCCGTCTCGTCGATGTGCAGATCGTGGAGTGCGGCGTCTGCGCCGCCCGTCCCGAGGCGGGCATTCCGAACGGCGGACACACGTGCGGGCACGGGAGAACTCATGCTCCCATCCTCTCCCGCCGGAGCCGGTCCCAGCGCCCGGCGCCGGTTCGAGCCGGTCCGTGGAGCGTGATAATCTAACGGAGGTTCACGGGCCTGTAGCGCAGTTGGTAGCGCGCCTCGTTCGCATCGAGGAGGTCAGGGGTTCGATTCCCCTCAGGTCCACCACCACAGAGAAAGACCCCCGCTCGTCGGGGGTCTTTCTTCGTTCGCGTGGCGCTCAGAACTCCTCGGCGCAGATCGCGTCCATCTCGGCGTAGTAGTCGGCGAGCGGGGGGAGACCGGCATCCGCTCTCCGCTCGTCGACCGACTCCTCGTCGGCGATCGGCGTGACAGGTGCGGGTCCGTCGTCGCCGCAGGCGATCTGCGTGCCGTACGTCTGAGGTTCGCCGGCGTTCACGGCCACGCGATCGGTCAGGTAGGCGAGATTCCCCGGCGATGCGTCGTCCGCCGCGACCGCGGCCGTCAGGTAGTCCAGGGCGACCTGCTGCAGCGCGAGGTCCTGATCGGAGTGCTGCGCGATCGCCCACGCGGCATCCTCCGCCTCCTCGCCGACGAGCGAGTACGAGGGCCAGCCGTGCTCGGCGAGGATCTCCGCCAGGCGTGCCGTGCGCAGGGCGTCGCCGCCGAAGTCCGCGCCCTCGAGCCGCTCCGCCTGATCCTCCTCGAGGAGCTGGAGCAGCTCGTCCCGAAGCTCCTCGTCGACCTGCGACGCGATCGTGTGGACGATCGCGTCGCTGGTCGGCGTCGGCGTCGCTGTCTCCGCGCGCGTCGCGGCCGGCGCGCAGCCCGCCGAAGCGAGGGCGACGAGGATCGCCGCGAGAGCGGCGGTCGTGGCGGTGATGCGGCGGCCCATGGCCGGTCACACTACCGCCCTGTGCTCAGGCCGGCGAGGCCTCCGCTGCGGCGCGGGCGGCAGCGGGGAGCGCCTCGACGATCTGCGACACCGCCACGTCGTCGTGCGCGGCCGAGACGAACCACGCCTCGAACACCGACGGCGGCAGCGAGACGCCCTGGTCGAGCATCGCGCGGAAGAACGGCGGGTACCGGAACGCCTCCTGAGCCTTGACCGTGTCGTAGTCGTGCGGCGCGGTGCCGGAGAACTGGATCGAGAAGAGGTTGCCCGAGCGCTGCACGACGTGCGTCACACCGGCATCGGAGAGGGCGGATGCCGCGGCATCCGCGATCTGCGCAGCGGCACGGTCGATGCGGGCGTAGGCGTCGGCATCGAGGTGATCGAGGGTCGCGCGGCCCGCCGCGACGGTGAGCGGATTGCCGCTCAGCGTTCCGGCCTGATACACCGGGCCGAGCGGCGCGAGGAGCTCCATGAGCGCCGCCGACCCGCCGAGCGCCGCGAGCGGCAGCCCGCCGCCGACGACCTTGCCGAAGGTGATGAGGTCGGGGGAGAAGGGGACCGGATCGATGCCGTACCAGCCGGCCGTGCCGACGCGGAAGCCGGTGAGCACCTCGTCGAGGATCAGCAGCGCGCCGTGCGCGTGCGCGATGTCGGCGATCGCGGCGTTGAAGCCGTGCGCCGGAGGGACGATGCCCATGTTGGCCGGGGCGGCCTCGACGATGATCGCGGCGATGTCGTCGCCACGGGCCGCGAACACCTCACGGACCGCGTCGAGGTCGTTGTAGGCGATCACGAGCGTCTGCGCGGCGATCGGCGCGGGGACGCCCGCCGAGCCCGGCATCGCCAGCGTCGCCACGCCCGAGCCCGCTTCGGCGAGCAGTCCGTCGGAGTGTCCGTGGTAGTGCCCGGCGAACTTCACGATCAGGTCGCGGCCGGTTGCGCCGCGCGCGAGGCGGATCGCGGTCATCGTGGCCTCGGTGCCGGTCGACACCAGGCGGACGCGCTCGATCGGGCGGGCGCCGTCGCGCGTCACCCGGGCCTCGATGAGCTCGGCCAGCTCGGTCTCGCCGGGGGTCGACGCCCCGAAGCCGAGGCCGTGGGCCGCGGCATCCTGCACCGCTTTCACCACGGCCGGATGCGCGTGCCCCAGGATCGCGGGACCCCACGAGCCGACGAGATCGACGTACTCGCGCCCCTCGACGTCGGTGACGCGCGGGCCGGAGGCCGACACGAAGAACCGAGGCGTCGCGCCGACCGAGCCGAAGGCGCGCACGGGGGAGTTGACCCCGCCGGGCATGGCCGCGCGGGCGCGGACGAACTCGTCCTCGTTCGTGGTGTGCGTCGTCATCGGATCCATCCCGCCAGTTCCACGGCCCAATAGGTGAGCACGGCATCGGCGCCGGCGCGGCGGACGCCGAGCACCGACTCCTCGATCGCGCGGCGGCGGTCGATCCACCCGTGCGCGGCGGCAGCCTCGATCATCGCGTACTCGCCCGACACCTGGTACGCCCACACCGGGACGGGGCTGGATGCCGCGGCGTCCGCCAGAACGTCGAGATAGCTCATCGCGGGCTTGACCATCACGATGTCGGCGCCCTCGGCGACGTCGAGGTCGATCTCGCGGGCGCCCTCGCGGCGGTTCGCGGGGTCGAGCTGGTACGTGCGCCGATCGCCCTCCAGCGAGGACTGCACGGCCTCGCGGAACGGGCCGTAGAACGCGGAGGCGTACTTCGCCGCGTAGCCGAGGATCGGCGTGTCGGCGAAGCCGGCGCCGTCGAGCGCATCGCGCACCTCGGCGACCTGACCGTCCATCATGCCGCTCAGCCCGAGCAGGTGGGAGCCGGCCTCGGCCTGTGCGATCGCCATGTCGCGGTACCGCACGAGCGAGGCGTCGTTGTCGACTCGGCCGCTCGCGTCGAGCACGCCGCAGTGGCCGTGGTCGGTGAACTCGTCGAGGCACAGGTCCGTCTGCACCACCAGGGCGTCGCCGGCCTCGGCCACGGCGATGCGGGTGGCGACGTTGAGGATCCCGTCGGGATCGGTCGCGCCGGACCCCACCGCGTCCTTGTGCTCGGGCACGCCGAACAGCATGACGCCCCCGATGCCAGCGGTCGCGGCATCCGCCAGTGCGCCCTTGAGCGACTCCGTCGTGTGCTGCACGACGCCCGGCATCGACGAGATCGGCACTGGGGCGCCGGCGCCCTCGCGCACGAACATCGGGAGGATCAGGTCGGCGGGATGCAGGCGGTTCTCGGAGACGAGACGACGCATCGCGGGAGTGGCGCGGAGGCGGCGCGGTCTGCGCGGATGGGCGAAGGGGGAGGCGTTCACGGGCGTGCTCCCGTCAGTCCGGCGGCGCCGGCGTCGAGCAGCTCGCGCGCGACGGCCGCCGCGACATCGCTCGACGCGTCGGCGTCTGGCCATGTCGTGGCGTGCGAGGAGGTGAGGACGGTCGTGCCGTCGAGGCTGTAGACGCTCGCCGAGAGGAGGAGCAGCCCGGCGTCGACGACGGCCCGGGCTCCGAGCGGGGCGGAACAGCCGGCCTCGAGAATGGCCAGCACCTCGCGCTCGGCCTCGACCGCTGCCCGCGTCTCGGCGTGGTCCAGTCGCGAGACGAGGTCTTCGTCGCCGCGGCGCACCTCGATCGCGAGTGCGCCCTGACCCGGTGCCGTCGGCCAGCGATCGGCGTCGAGGTACTCGGTGACGACGTCGGTGCGGCCGAGGCGACGGAGTCCGGCGGCAGCGAGGACGACGGCATCCAGGTCGCCCGGAGCGACGCGTCCGAGACGCGTGTCGACGTTGCCGCGGATGTCGACGACCACGAGGTCGGGGCGCTTCGCGCGCAGCTGCGCCATGCGTCGGGGCGAGCCGGTGCCGACGCGGGCGCCTTCCGGCAGCGTCTCCAGCGTGAGGTCGTCGCGCGCGCACAGGGCATCGCGCGGGTCTTCGCGCGCGGGGATCGCGGCGACGACGAGCTGTTCGTGCGGGGCCGTGGGCAGATCCTTCAGCGAGTGGACGATGACGTCGCAGCGTCCCTCGACGAGCGCATCTCGGAGCGCGCCCGTGAACAGGCCCCCGCCGCCCGCACGCGACAGCGGCTCGTTCGAGCGGTCGCCGTCGGTCGTGATGGTGACCAGCTCGGTCTTGACGCCGGTCGCGTCGGACAGGTCGTCGGCGACCATGCCGGTCTGGGTGAGGGCGAGCGCGCTGCCGCGCGTGCCGATGCGGAGAGTGGTCACGCCAGCACCTCGGCGATCTCATCGAGCGCGATGCGGCGTCCGGTGAAGAACGGCACCTCCTCGCGCACGTGGCGTCGCGCCTCGGTCTGGCGGAGGTGCCGCATCAGGTCGACGAGGTCGACGAGCTCGGGAGCCTCGAGCGCGAGGATCCACTCGTAGTCGCCGAGCGCGAACGACGCGACGGTGTTCGCGAGCACCTGGCGGTACTCCGCGCCCTTGCGACCGTGGTCGGCGAGCATCTGACGACGCTCGTCGTCGGGCAGGATGTACCAGTCGTACGAGCGCACGAACGGGTAGACGGTGAGCCACGCCTCGGGGTCCTTGCCTCGCATGAACGCGGGGAGGTGGCTGGCGGTGAACTCCGCGTCGCGATGCACGCCCATGGCGTTCCACACCGGCGCGAGCGACGCGAGGGGTTCGGCGCGACGGAGCGTCCGCAGGCCGGCCTGCAGCGCCTCGGGCGCGACTCCCGTGCCGTGGAGCCAGACCATGAGGTCGGCATCGGCGCGCAGACCCGACACGTCGTAGAACCCGCGGACTGTGACACCTGATGCCTCGACCTCCGCCACCGCGGCCGCGAGGTCGCCGGCGGGCGCAGGACGATGCGGATCGCGGCGGAACACCGCCCACAGGGTGTAGCCGAGCGTCTCGCTCTCGGACACGGGGACAGCCGAGGTTTCGCTCATGGCCTCCATTCTTCCACCCCTGCGCCGACGGGCCGCCCGGAGGGATGGCCGGAGGTGGCCGGCACAGACTCAGGAGGCACACCGACGTGCACCGGTCGAGAGGCAGGGGTGCGCGGCGTGTCTCCTCAGCGTGTGCCGCGGCGGCGCGCCGCGGCCCCGGTCACCGACCGGCGAGCAGTCCGGCGGCGGTGCGCTCGGCATGCGCGACGATCCCCGCGAGGCCCGACCCGGCGACCGTCTCGCCGACGATGATCGCGCCGGACGGGGCCTCGGCGGGGGGACGGGTCCACGTCACGTGTGCCGCATCCACGACCACCGGCAGCGGAACCCCGAGGAGCGCCGCCGCGTCGGCGCGCCCCGTGCCGACGGGGTCGGCAGGCACCACGTCGTACGACAGGCGGAGCACGTGCATCCCGCCCGCGACGTCGCGCAGCCACTCCCACTTCGCGGTGGCATGGGTGAGGGCTCGTGCGGCGACCGGAGCGCCCGCGGCGACGAGCAGCCCGCTGCCGCGGGGTGCGGCATCCAATCGGTCCTGCTCGACGACCAGCGTCACGAGGTCGATGCGGCGTCCCGGCCCGGCGGCGGAGGCGACGCCGGGGGCGGCGATCACCACGACCCCGTCGAGGGCGTCGGGATCATCGACGCGGGTGCCGAGGCGCACCTCGCCGCCGTGGCGTTCGAGGTCGGCGGCGAGGACGGGGACGATCCGGTTGATCCCGCCGCGGATGCCGGCGACCGCCGACCCCGGGGGAGCAGCGGCACGCAGGCGCGACACCGCGCCCGAGAGCGAGCCCGCTTCGACGAGGGCCGTCGGCAGGCCGGGATGGGCACGCTCGACGGGCAGGTCGTCGGGGTGCATCGAGTGCACGCCGTGGACGACCGGGGCGACGAGCCGCTCGAGCACGGCGTCGCCGTGGCGGTCTCGCACGAGGGGTCCGAGCCTCGCATCGCCGGCGAGCGGCGAGATCGGGCGGGCGTCGAGCTCGGCCGCGCGCCGCGCCGCATCCGCTCCGACCACGCGCGCCACGTCGTCCGCGAGCAGATCGGCCGGGATGCCGAGCAGCGCCGTCGCCGGCAGGGGCACCGCCGGTCCGGCCATGGGCTGCAGCCACGCCGGGCCGGGCCGCGGCTCGACGACGTCCGCGGCCAGACCGAGCTCGGCGAGGAGAGCCGCCACGGCGCCGCCGCGCACGGCGAAGCTCTCCGCCCCGGCATCCAGCCCGATGCCCGCGACCTCGTGTCGCGCGACCGTGCCGCCGAGGCGATCGGATGCCTCGTACACCACGACATCCGCACCGGAGAGTGCGAGCCGCCGGGCCACCACGAGTCCCGCGACCCCGCCGCCGACGACGGAGAAGTCAGCCATGGGCGTGGACGAACTCCACGATGCGCGTGAGTACGGTCGGGTCGGTCTCGGGCGGAACGCCGTGGCCGAGGTTGACGACGTGCGCGCGGGCGCTGCGCCCGCGTTCGAGCACGTCGACGATGTGGGCCTCGAGCACGGGCCACGGCGCCGCCAGCAGCGCGGGATCGATGTTGCCCTGGAGCGGCACCCCGGCGCCGAGACGGCGCGACGCCTCGTCGAGCGGGAGGCGCCAGTCCACTCCCATGACGTCGACGCCGATGCCGTGCATCGCGGCGAGGAGCTCGCCCGTGCCGACGCCGAAATGCACCAGCGGGACGCCGAGCGCCTTCGCGCGCTCGAGCGCGCGGGCGGAATGCGGAGCGACGTGGGCGGTGTAGTCGGCGAGGCTCAGCGATCCCGCCCACGAGTCGAACAGCTGCCCCGCGGACGCGCCGGCCTGGAGCTGTGCCTCGAGGAACGCACCGGTGATCTCGGCGCACCACGACAGCAGCGCCGCCCAGGTCTCCGGGTCGGAGTGCATGAGCGCACGGGTGCGCAGCTGCTCCTTCGACGGACCGCCCTCCACGAGGTACGAGGCGAGCGTGTACGGCGCGCCGGCGAACCCGATCAGCGGAGTCCGGCCGAGCCCGGCCACGGTGAGGGCGACCGCCTCGCGGATCGGGTCGAGCGCCGCGGGGTCGAGCGGCGGGAGCGCGGCCACGTCGGCTGCGGATCGCACCGGGCGCTCGAGGACGGGCCCACGCCCCGCCACGATGCGCACATCGACGCCCGCGAGCTTGACCGGGATGACGATGTCGCTGAAGAAGATCCCGGCATCGACGCCGTGCCGGCGCACGGGCTGCAGCGTGATCTCGCTCGCGAGCTCGGGGTTCAGGCAGGCGTCGAGCATGTCCGTGCCCACGCGCAGCTCGCGGTACTCGGGCAGGGATCGCCCGGCCTGTCGCATGAACCACACCGGGGTCGTCTCGGGCCTGTCGCCGCGATACGCGCGGATCAGCGCGGGCGGGTCATTGCGGTGGACGACGGATGGGTGAGAGCTCGGCAGCGGCACACGTTAACATTAGAGTCGTGCTTCTCTGTCTCACCGCGAACCATCGGAACGCGAGCCTCGACGTTCTGGAGCGCCTCTCCGTAGGCGCTCCGTCGGCGACGCGCGCCCTGGTCGACGATGAGCTGTTCGTGGCCGGAGCCGTCGTGCTCGCCACGTGCAACCGTTTCGAGGCCTACCTCGACATCGACGAGCCGCTCACCGGGGGCGAGGCCGTCGCGGTCGAGTCCGTGGTCGAGGCGATGGCCGAGGCATCCGACATCCCGGTCGACAGCCTCCGCGCGTCGGTGACCGTGCACTCCGGAGCGGATGCCGCAGCCCACCTCTTCGCCGTGACAAGCGGACTCGAGTCCGTCGTCGTCGGCGAGGACGAGATCTCCGGCCAGGTGCGTCGCGCGCTCGACTCCGCCCGTATCGAGGGCACGACGAGCGGCGAGCTCGAGCGCCTCTTCCAGAAGGCCACCCACACCAGCCGTGGCATCCGCAACCGCACCGGACTCGGCGGCTCTCATCGCTCGCTCGTGCGGTTCGCCCTCGAGCTCGCCTCGAGCCGCGTCGCCGACTGGTCGGCCGCCCGCGTGCTGGTCGTCGGCACCGGGCGCTACGCCTCCCGCACGGTCGAGGCGGTCCGCGCCCGGGGCGCCGTCGACATCGGGGTCTTCTCTCCCTCCGGTCGCGCGGCGGCGTTCGCCGCGAAGCACGGCCTCCAGCCCGCGGCGGACTTCGCGGATGCCGCGGCCCACGCCGACGTCGTGATCACCTGTACCGCCGACGCCGTCGTCCACGCCGACGCGTTCACGTCGGGGCACCGCGTGCTCGTCATCGACCTGGGGCTGCCCCGCAACGTGGACCCCGCCGTCGGCCGAGTCGACGGGGTCGAGCTGCTCGACCTCGAGACGATCCGCCTGCACGCTCCGCTCGAGGAGTTCAGCGCGCACGCCGACGCCCGCAGCATCGTCGGCGACGCGGCGGCCGAGTTCACCGCCGATCGCGAAGCCGGACCCGCCATCACGGCCCTGCGCACCGAGGTGCTCGGCGTCGTCGAGCAGGAGATCGCCCGCGCTCGCGCCCGCGGCGCCGGCGACGAGACGGAGGCGGCGCTGCGTCACCTCGCGGGCGTACTGCTTCACCGCCCGTCGGTGCGCATCCGCGAACTCGCCGTCGACGGTCGCCTCGACGAGGTGACCGCCGCGCTCGAGACGCTTCACGGGCTGACCGTCGACGACCAGGGCACGGCCGAGGGCCAGGTCTGGTCGGCGTCCGCCTGATCCGCCCTTCCGCTTGACTCTCACGCTGTGTCAGGGTCGAACGTGGTCTCCACCATGTACACCATCGGAGAGTTCGCCGCCTTCGGGCGCGTGAGCGTGCGGATGCTGCGGCACTACGACGCGATCGGGCTGCTGCAGCCCGCGCGGGTCGACGACCGCAGCGGCTACCGGTACTACGAGACCGGCCAGCTTCGCGACCTGCTGCGCATCGTCGAGCTGCGCCAGCTCGGCTGCGGGCTGGACGACATCGCGGTCGTGCTCGAGGCCGAGGACGAGCGGGAGGCGCTGCTCGCGCTCCTCGTTCGCCGCAGCGCCGAGCTCGAGGCATCCGTCGCCGCCGACACCGCTCGCATCGCCCGCATCGGCGAACGGCTCCGGATCCTGGAAGGAGAGGTGGACGCCATGTCCGCACCCATCGAATACCGCCCGCTCGCGCCCGTCACCGTCTACGCCGTCGAGGGACGCGCACCGGGCGCCGGCCCCGAGAACGTCTCGCCCGTCATCGACCCGCTCCTCGAGCGCCTGACCGGGGCACTGCGCTCCGCGGGACGAGAGCTGATCGAGCCGGGCATCTTCTGGTACGACGACATCGAGGGCTCGGAAGAGCTCGGCGTGCACGTGTCGTTCACCGCCGACGACGTTCCGCAGGCGGCGGAGGGCTACGACGTCGTCGAGCTCCCTGCTGTCCCGCTCGCCGCCGTGGTCACCCATCGTGGCGACATGCCGAGCATCGGGGTCTCCTACGACGCCCTGATGACCGGGCTCATCGACGACGGGTACCGCATGGTCGGACCGTGTCGTGAGGTCTACCTCGTCGCCGAGCCGGACATTCCGCAGTCGGAGTGGGTCACCGAGCTGCAGGTGCCGGTCGAACGCGACTGACGCGCAAGTCCCGGCAAGACTTGCATGGACTTACGGAGACTGTGCAAGAATACGACAGATTCACGGCAATTCGCGACAAAGGCTTGATGTCGTCCGCTCGGTCCGCCTAGATTGGCGCCGAGCGGGCGACGTCGCCCGTGCCCCCGGATGAAGCGAGTCGACGATGACACGATCCAGAACCCTCGTCGCGGCCGTGGCCGCGGCATCCCTCACCCTCGGTGTGGTGGTCGCGGCCCCCGCAGCCTCCGCCGCTCCGCCGCAGGCAGGAGCGGCTCCGTTCGTCACGCGTGCGGCGCTCGCCCCCGCGCTCGTCGCCGGGCGCGGCGCCGACGTCGCGTTCCTCGAGCAGGAGGCCGAGAATGCCGTCACCAACGGCACAGTCATCGGTGCCGGCCGCGAGGCCTACACGGTCGAGGCCGAGGCGTCCGGCCGCAAGGCCGTGAAGCTGCTGCCCGGGCAGCACGTCGAGTTCACGCTCCCCGAGGCGGCGAACGCGATCACGGTGCGCTACAGCATCCCGGATGCCGCGGCCGGCGGTGGACTCACCGCGACGCTCGGCGTCACCGCCGGGAAGCAGAAGAAGTCGCTCCCCATGACCTCGCAGTACGCGTACCTCTACAACCAGTACCCGTTCTCGAACGACCCCGGGGCGGGTCTGCTGCATGCCGACTGGTGGGTCACCGAGTGCGCCTGCGTGCCCGCGGCGACCGCGCCCAGCCCGACCTTCGCGACGCCGTTCCGGCCGATGAAGTTCTACGACGAGGAGCGGATGCTGCTCGGCAAGACGTACAAGGCGGGGGAGAAGATCCGCCTCACCGCGCCTGCGGGCATCCCCTGGACCGTCATCGACCTCATCGACACCGAACTCGTCGGAAGGCCGTACGTCACACTCGCCGCGTCGAACGTGCTGGCGTTCGGCGCCGACCCCACCGGGCGTCGAGACTCGGCGAACGCGTTCGACCGGGCGATCGCGTTCGCGAAGAAGGCCGGGCTGATCGTGTACGTGCCGCCGGGCACGTTCCGCGTCGACCGCCACATCATCGTCGACGACGTGACCATCCGCGGTGCCGGTCACTGGTACACGAAGATCAAGGGATCCGAGGTCGCTCTCGACGAGCCCTCGGCGGACGGATCCACGCACACCGGAGTCGGCTTCTACGGAAAGGATGCCTCGGCCGGCGGCAGCCGCGACGTGCACCTGTCGGGCTTCGCGATCGAGGGAGACGTGCGCGAGCGCATCGACACCGACCAGGTCAACGGGATCGGCGGCGCCTTCCACGACTCGTCCTTCTCGGGCCTCCACATCCAGCACACCAAGGTCGGGATGTGGTTCGACGGGCCGATGTCCGATGTCGTGGTCGAGGACAACATCATCGTCGACCAGATCGCCGACGCGCTGAACTTCCACCTCGGGGTCACCGACTCGGTCGCGCGCAACAACTTCGTGCGCAACAGCGGAGACGACGGCCTCGCCATGTGGGCGGAGTCGAAGGGCGGCACGACGCCGACCAACGCGGGCAACGTGTTCGACCACAACACCGTGCAGACGCCCACGCTCGCGAACGGCATCGCGATCTACGGCGGCACCGACATCACGGTGTCGGGCAACCTGGTGGCCGACACCATCCGCGAGGGCAGCGCGCTGCACGCGGGGTCGCGGTTCGGAGCCCATCCGTTCGCGGGCACGCTGACCTTCCAGGACAACACGACCGCTCGCGCCGGCACGCGCGAGCTCAACTGGAACATCGGGCTCGGATCGCTCTGGATCTACGCCCTCGACGGCTCGATCTCCGGCATCCGCGTGACCGGCGACCACTACCTCGACAGCACCTACAACGCGATCATGCTCGTGTCGGAGTGGGGCGTGAAGGACCTGTACTCGCTGTCCGACGTGTCGTTCGCCGACGTCCGGATCGACGGCACGGGCACGTCGGTGCTGAGTGCCCGGATCGCCGGTGGTGCGTCGTTCGAGAACGTCGACGCCCGGAACGTCGGGGCGGTGGGCATCAACAACTGCGGAACGTTCCACTTCACGCCTGCGGGATCGGAGTTCTCGGTGACCGACCTCGGCGGCAACGACGGCGGCGGCACGACCGGTCCGTGGGCCGGCGCGTGGCAGCTTCCGAACACGATCACCTGCGACGACCGGCCGCCCGTGGTCGTGCCGCCGGCGCCCTCGCCATGGGTGCAGCCGTGACGCCCGGCTGAGTGAGCGAGCGGATGCCGCGTCCTGGCCGGGGCGCGGCATCCGGCGTTCTCGGGGGCGGGCATCCTGGGGGTGGGCGTCTCGGGGTGCGCGTTCGCGGGGGTGGGAGTTTCTGGGGTGGGGGTGGGGGTGGGTTCGGGTTCGGGTCGGGTTCGGGTTCGGGTTCGGGTTCGGGTTCGGGTTCGGGTTCGGGTGGAGCGCCTGCCGCGGCTCGGGGGGACGGGGCGTCGGCGGGGCTCGGGCTCGGGGGGACGGGCGTCGGCGGGGCTCGGGAGGAAGGGCCGTCGGCGGGGCTCGGGTGTACGGGCGTCGGTGGGGCTCGGGTGGACGGGCCGTCAGCGGGGCTCGGGCTCGGGTGGACGGGCGTCGGCGCGGCTCGGTGTGCTCCGCGCACCGGCTGCGTGTGCTCCGCGCACCGGGATGCCGATCCGCGTGTGCCGACGAATAGATCATCGCGACGGCGCCCGAGCAGGATCAATGTCGGAGGTATGTTCTAATCTCGAGACTATGAACCACCATCCCGAGCACGCGCCGGACGCGCCGGGCGAGTGGGTCGACTTCGTCGAGTGCGATGTGCCGGACGCGGTCGATCTCGTGGTGGAGGTCGCGTCGATGATGTCCGTCTTCGCCGCCCAGCAATTGGAACGGGTCGATGCGATGCGGCGCGAGGCGCTCGCCGATGCGTTCGGTCGGGGCGCGGGCGCGCGCGAGATCGTCGAGCGGGGAGTGCGCCTCGAGCTCGCGGCAGCGCTGCGGGTGACCGAGCACGCGGCCGGCGAGCTCATCTCGCGCGCGGAGTCCCTCGTGCATCGGTATCCGCAGATGCTTGCCGCGTTGAGCGGTGCGCGCACGACGGAGCGGCACGCGGCGATCTTCGTCGACGCGATGATCGGAGTCGAGCCCGAGTTCGCGGACCGGATCGTTCCCCGCGCGGTCGAACTGGCCGAGTCTGAGTCGGTCGGTCCGTTTCGGCGGTCTCTGCGGAAGCTGATCGAGACCGTGCGGTCGGAGACGCTCGACGAGCGCCATGAGGCTGCGCTCGAGAAGCGGCGCGTGATCGTCGATCCGGCCGACGACGGGATGGCGTGGCTGTCTGCGTTCCTCCCCGCCGTCGAGGCCCGGGCGATCCACTCCCGAGTGACCGCGATGGCGAAGGCGATCGCAGCGACAGACGACGAGGCGCGCTCGCTGGATCAGATCCGGGCGGATGTGCTGGGAGACCTGCTGGTCGAGGGCGAGACGACGGCTGTCCCTGCGGTGGCGCGCGGCATCAGGGCGTCTGTCGCCGTGACGGTGCCCGCACTGGCGCTGCTCGATCACGTCGCCGCCGGTGCGGAACCGCCGGTCGTCGAAGGCGTCGGACCTATCCCGCTCAGGACGGCACGAGACCTCTGCGCCGGCGCGGACGGCTGGATGCGCATCCTGACCCATCCCGAGACCGGGGCGGTGCTGTCCGTCGGCCGCGACCAGTACCGGCCGCCACCGGGGCTGCGCAAGATCGTGAAATGGCGCGCAGACCGGTGCATGGCTCCCGGATGCGGGATGCCGGCCTCCCGGTGCGAGATCGATCACACGATCGCGTGGGAGCACGGCGGATCGACCTCACTCGAGAATCTCGCGCCGATCTGCAAGGGGCATCACATCGTGAAGCACCATGGCGGCTGGGCCGTGCGCCAGATCGACGAGAGCGGTGGTGCGCTCGAATGGACGTCTCCCAGCGGTCGCCGATACCGCGTCGAGCCCGAACGGCGCGTGCCCACGTTCCGGCCTGCTGTCCATGGCGGTGCCGACCCACCGTGCTGACGGATCACGTCCGGGGGACGGCCATCCACCCGGGGACGGATCGACGCGGGACAGATCTGCTCGGGTATCGATCCGGCTGGGAGTGATCGACGCGGGGAGTGATCGAGCCGGGTGTCGATGCGGCTGGGAGTGATCGACGCGGGGAGTGATCGAGCCGGGTGTCGATCCGGCTGGGAGTGATCGACGCGGCTGGGAGTGATCGACGCGGGGAGTGATCGAGCCGGGTGTCGATCCGGCTGGGAGTGATCGAGCCGGGTGTCGATCCGGCTGGGAGTGATCGAGCCGGGTGTCGATCCGGCTGGGAGTGATCGACGCGGGGGAAGTTCGACCCCGGACCGATCCGCCTGGGGAACGAACGGGCTGGATCGATCGACCCACGACGACGCGAAGCCATCACGTCCTGGGGCCTCGGCGCTCTAGCATTCTTCGGTGATACATATGAGCGTGCGTCGGCTGAATCCCGAGATGCGAGCGTCCGTCGAGCACTGGCTGGGGGAGGTGAACGGTCCGCTTCGCAGCGAAGCGATCGAAACGCTGCGGGCAGAAGGCGTGTCCCACGAGACTGCGATCATCTTGGATACCAGCGACGGCCCGGTCATCGTCTACGCGATGGAGACCGACGACATCGATCGGGCTCGCCGCGTCGGCGCCGCGTCGACGCACCCCATCGATCGTCGACACCACGAGGTGATGCGCGCAGCCGACGACGGCCCGGCGCCCTTCCGAGTCGTGCTCGATCTGAGCTGACGATCGCGAACGCGCGAGAGAAGGCACTTCGCCGGCAGTTTCGGCGGTGCGCCGGTGCGCCGGTGCGGGCGGTGCCCCGCCGCGTATGCTGCTTCCGCCCATCAGCCGCAACGCTCAGGTGAGGTGGGTGTTCGGGCTGGAGTCCCTGTCGCGCGATTGGGTCTGGAGCTGGAGTGCCGGTCAGGCGAGGCGGGTGCTCGAGTGGGGTCCGTCTCCGGCTGAGGTGGTGCTCGAGTGGGGTCCGGGCTCAGGCGAGGCGGGTGCTCGAGTGGGTCCGTGCCCGGACGAGGTGGTGCTCGAGTGGGGTCCGGGCTCAGGCGAGGCGGGTGCTCGAGTGGGGTTCGGGCTCAGGCGAGGCGGGTGCTCGCGTGGGGGCGCGCGTGGGCGAGGCGGGTGCTCGAAGGGGGTCCGGGCTCAGGCGAGGCGGTGCCCGAGCCGGATCCCGGCTCGGACGAGGCTTGCGTGAGCCGGAGTCCTGGTCAGGCGAGCTCGTGCAGCAGGAACGCCGCCAGGAAACCGATCGTGGCATACAGCCCGGTGAGTGCCTGCTGCTCATCGAATGCCTCGGGGATCATCGTGTTGCAGACCATTGCCAGCAGGCCGCCCGCGGCGACGGTCGTGATGAGTGCGATGAGGCCGACCGGCGCGGACTGGAACGCGACGTAGCCGAGGACGGCGGCGATCACGGTCACGGCGGCGATGCTCGACCACAGCAGCGCGATCCTCCGCCCGCTCGACCCGCTGCTCTTGAGTGCTGCGGTCGAGCCCAGCCCCTCGGGGAAGTTGCTGATGGCGATCGCCGCCACGATCGGGATGCTGATCCCGCCCTGCAACACCGACAGGCCCATCACGATCGACTCGGGGATGCCGTCGATCAGTGCGCCGATCGCGATCGCGACGCCGGTGCCGCCGGCCAGCTTCGCGCCCTGGCGTCGGGCGACGATGTTCGCCGGTGTGGCCGGCCGCGGCTCCTTCGGTCGCGAGACCAGCCAGTCCGCCACGATGTAGAGGATCGCGCCGACCAGGAAGCCGATCGATGTCGGGATGAGCCCTCCGACGTCGGCGGCCTCCTCGACGAGCTCGAAGGCCAGCGTCGAGATCAGCACACCGGCGCCGAGCGCCATGATGCCCGCGACGACACGCTGCGGAATGTCGACGAACCAGGCGACGGCGGCGCCCACGAGCAGTGTGCCGCCGCCGATCAGGCCGCTCAGAGCGGCGAGCCACACGCCATCCATGGCGCCAACCTAGCCCTCGCGCGACGAGCGGACGCCGGGCCACGCGGGTCGAGGCATCCGCTCGCCGTTCGTCGCCGGGAAGCGAGGTCCCGACGACGAGTGCGCGACCGCAGGGTCGAGACATCCGCTCGCGCCGTTCGTCGTCGGGAAGCGGGGTCCCGACTTCAGGTCATGCGAGGTCAGACCGGTGCGACCTCGCGCGCCCGGAGGTCCTTGCGGAGGATCTTGCCGGCGCTCGACTTCGGGATCGCGTCGATGAACTCGACGCGACGCACCTTCTTGTGCGGGGCGACGTGCTCGGCGACGAAGGCCATGACCTCGTCCTCGGTGAGACCGGAGTCGGGAGCGGCGACGATGAACGCCTTGGGGATCTCCTGCCTGTCGTCGTCGAGCACGCCGATGACCGCGGCATCCATCACCTTCGGATGGCCGAGGAGCAGCGCCTCGAGCTCCGCCGGCGCGATCTGGTAGCCCTTGTACTTGATGAGCTCCTTCACGCGGTCGACGATCGAGAAGTAGCCGCCCTCGTGGTAGACCGCGACGTCGCCGGTGTGCAGGAACCCGTCGGCGTCGAGGGTCTCGGCAGTCGCTTCGGGCTTGCCGAGATAGCCGAGCATGACGTTCGGTCCCTTCACCCACAGCTCACCGGGCAGCGTCACGCCCTCGGCGCCCACCTCTGCGATCTCCTCGCCCGTCGCGGTGTCGATGAGCTTCGCCTCCTGATTGGGCAGCAGCACGCCGACCGAGCTCACCGGGATGTCGTCGCGCTCGAACGGCATCGCGTGCGAGACCGGACTGAGCTCGCTCATGCCGTAGCCCTGCATCATGCGGGCGTTGATCCGCCGACCCGCCAGCTCGGCGGTGTCGCCGTCGAGCGGCGCGGCCCCGGAGAAGACGGTGTGGACGCTCGATATGTCGAACTGGTCGACGATCGGATGCTTCGCCAGCGCGACCGCGATCGGCGGAGCGATGTACAGGTACGTGCACTGATGCTGCTGGATGTTCGTGAGGAACTCGACGAGGTCGAACTTCGGCATCGTGACGAGGCTCGCGCCCTGGCGCAGCGCCAGATTGAGCAGCACGGTCATGCCGTAGATGTGGAAGAAGGGCAGCACCGCGAGCACCCGATCCGTGTCGCGCAGATCGATGTTGGTGCGGCACTGCTGCACGTTCGCGACCAGGTTGCGATGCGACAGCATGACTCCCTTGGGGATGCCGGTCGTGCCCGACGAATAGGGCAGCACGGCGACATGCGTCGACGGATCGAACGACACCTGCGGCGCCGGCGCCTGCTCGGTCAGCAGCTCGCGCAGGTTCGGATGCCCGGCGGCTCCGTCGAGCACGATGACGCGCTCATGCGGGATGCCGACCGCCTCCGCGGCGGCCGCCGCCTGGGGGAGGAGCGGACGGACGGTGATGAGCCAGGTGGCCCCGGCATCCCGCAGCTGCTTCTCGATCTCGCCCGCGGTATAGAGCGAGTTGATGGTCGTCACGGTGGCACCCGCGCGAAGGATCCCGTGGAACACCGTGGCGAACGCCGGCACGTTCGGGCACAGCAGTCCGAGCACGGTCTGCTCGCCCTCGCCGGCCCCCGGACCGACTCCGCGAGCCGCGAGCGCACCCGCGAACGCGTCGATCTGAGCGCGGAGCACGCCATAGGTGGTCTCGGTCCCCGTCGCCGGATCGATGAGCGCGACCTTGCCCAGATCGTCGCCCTCGAGGCTGCCGAACAGGTAGTCGTAGATGCTCAGGTCGGGGATGTCGACGTCGGGGTACGCACTGGTGAACAACGGATCTCCTTCGATCGGGCGGCGCGACGCTGCGCCACTCTCATCCTGCCATCCGAACGGTCGGTATGGAACGGGATTCCGAAGGATGTGGGACCAAGTCCCACCGTGACTGCCACGACCGACGTCCCGGGGCGCCCTGTCAGGAGGGCGCCCCGGAACGGGTCAGCGGGCCAGGGCGTGCCGGTTCGCGCCGGCGGCGAGTCGCTCGGCGGCGAGACCCTCGGCGGCCTCGAGCGGAGTGACGCCGCGTCCCTCGGCCTCGTCGAACACCCGGCGCACGGTGTCGCCGATCTCGGCGACGCGCGCCATCACCTCGGCGCGCGTGCCGATCTTCTTCGCCTCGAGGTCGAGGTAGATCACGCCGCCCGCATTCACGACGAAGTCGGGCGCGTACAGGATGCCGCGTCCCGCCAGTCGGTCGGCGCCGCTCCGCGCGGCGAGAGGGTTGTTCGCGGGACCGCACACGGCCTTCGCGTCGAGCGCGTCGATCACGTCGTCGGTGAGGAGGCCGCCGATGCCGGCCGGGACGAACACGTCGGCGGGAACGAGGTGCTCCTCGCCGGGAAGGCTCCAGTCGGCGCCGAGCTCGAGGGCGAGGTCGCGCTTGGCGGGGTTGACGTCCGTCACGGTGAGGATGGCACCCTCGGCGGCCATGCGCACGGCGAGGCGGCTGCCCACCTGGCCGAGGCCGGAGACGGTGATGCGGCGACCCTGCAGGTCGGCCGACCCGGTCACGCGCTCGAGCGTGGCCCGCAGCGACTCGTACACGCCGAGACTCGTCGGGCCGGCGGGTTCGCCCGAGCCGCCGACGGCATCGGGGAGACCCACGACGTGCTCGGTGCGCTCGCTCACCACGAGCATGTCGTCGGTGGTCGAGCCGACGTCTTCGGCGGTGCGGTACAGGCCCTGCAGCGACTCGACGGCGTCACCGAGGTCGAGGAAGGCGGCGCGGCGACGCTCGGCGTCGAGGACGGTGCCCTGGGGCAGGGCGATGACGGACTTTCCGCCACCGGCGTCGAGCCCGGCCGCCGCGTTCTTCAGCGTCATCGCCGCCGACAGGCGCAGGGCGTCGCCGAGGGCGTCGCTCCAGTGCGGGTAGGTCCACAGGCGTGCGCCGCCGAGAGCGGAGCCGAGAACGGAGGAGTGCAGCGCGACGGTGATGAACAGTCCGCTTCGCCGTCCGGTGATCACCTCCACCCGCTCGTGCGAGAAGTCGGGCAGGGGCAGAGTGGGCATGGCGTGCGTCATCGCGTTCTTCCTTCGGCGGGCCTTGTGGGCAGTGCGCTGCGGACGCCGCGGCTTTGCGGCATCCACTTCTATTGGAACACCGTCTGGCGAAGTGTTCAACCGCCACGCGCGACGTGGCGCAGAATGCGACGTCATCGCGAGCCGTCGTCACATTCCTGCGCCAGAGTGCTCAGCGAGGTACTGTCGGCGCATGCCCGACCCGTACACCCACGGTCACCACGAGAGCGTCCTCCGAGCGCACCGGTGGCGCACCGCCGAGAACTCGGCGGCGTACCTCCTGCCGCACCTGAGGCCGGGTCTGTCCGTCCTCGATGTCGGCAGCGGCCCCGGTACGATCACCGCCGACCTCGCGACGCTCGTCGCTCCCGGCAGAGTCGTGGGCGCGGATGCCTCGGCCGACGTCGTCGACCAGGCCGCTGCCGATCACCGAGCGCCGAACCTCTCGTTCGCCGTCGCGGACGCATACGCGCTCGAGTACGCCGACGGCGAGTTCGACGTCGTGCACGCCCATCAGCTGCTGCAGCACCTCGCGCGTCCGGTCGACGCGCTGCGCGAGTTCGGACGCGTCGCCGGACCGGACGGAATCGTCGCCGCCCGCGACGTCGACTACGAGGGCACCATCTGGTTCCCCCGGCTCCCGGGCCTCGACGAGTGGCACCGCCTCTACCTGGCGACGCACCGGAGCGTGTCGGGTGAGCCCGCCGCCGGGCGACGCCTGAAGTCCTGGGCGATGGCGGCGGGGCTCCCCGACATCCGCTCCACCGCGACCCTGTGGCTGTTCGAGTCGCCCGCGGACCGGGCCTGGTGGGGCGGGGCGTGGGCCGACCGGGCGCTGCACTCCTCGTTCGCCGAATCGGCCCGCGCTGCCGGCGCCGACGACGGACTCCTCCAGCGGATCTCGGACGGCTGGCGGGAGTGGGCTGCCGCCGACGACGGCTGGCTGCTCATGCCGCACGCCGAGATCCTCGCGCACGGTCGGGTCGCCGACCCCTCGTAGGCTGGTCGGGTGACCGCGCCGAACGACCTCCCCGCCCGCAGCGTCCTCGTCCACGACTCCCTTCGCGCAGCCGGGATCTCCGGCGAGATCGTCGTGCTGCCGGATGCCGCTTCCACCGCCGCGCTCGCCGCGGCAGCGCTCGGCATCGAGGTGGGCGCCATCGCGAACAGCCTCGTGTTCTGGTCCGACGACGAGCCGCTCCTCGTCATGACGAGCGGGGCGCATCGGGTCGACACCGCGGCGCTGGCCGAGCGTCTCGGGCGCGAGAGCATCCGCCGCGCGACCCCCGAGCAGGTGCGGCAGGCGACCGGCCAGGCCATCGGCGGCGTAGCCCCGACGGGGCATCCCGCACCCCTCACGACCGTGGTCGACGAGGACCTCGCCGACTACGACGAGGTCTGGGCGGCCGGCGGCACGCCGCACACCGTCTTCCCGCTGACGTACGACGAGCTCGTCCGGCTGACCGGCGGGACCGTCGCGAAGGTCGACTGACCCGAAGCGTCAGCTGTCTCGGAGGATCTCGAGGCACACGACCGCCGCCGCGGCCGACCACGCCTGCGGTCGACAGGCGGCCGGGTACGGGGTCGGCACCGACGACTCCGTCGCAGGATCGCCCGCGTGCAGCTCGGGCACGCGATAGTCGAAGCCCTCGGCCGCGGCGAGGAGACCGCCCGCGACGGCGCGCGCCGCGTCGTGGAGCCCCGCCTGCCGCATCCCGCGCGCGATGATCGCGGTGTCGTGCACCCAGACGCTGCCGCCGTGGTAGGACAGCGGCCAGTATCCGTCCGCTCCGGTCGACATGGTCCGGATGCCGTACCCCGACGACATCGATCCCGCCAGCAGCAGCTCGGCGATCGCTCGCTCCTCCCCGGCGTCGAGGATGCCCGTGCCGAGGAGGTGGCCGATGTTGCTCGTGAGCGTGTCCACCGGCCGCTTCTCGCGGTCGAGGGCGATCGCGGGATAGCGCCCTTCGGGCGTCTCCACCCAGTACGCCTCGCGGAACCGCGCCCGCAGTGACGCGGCCCACTCCCGCAGCGCGCGCGGATCCAGAGCGTCGCCGTCGCCGACCCCGTCCTCGCGGACCCCGTCCTCGTCGCCGCCGAAGCGCTCCAGGAGCTCGGCGCCGGCCAGTGCCGCCTCGTACGCGTAGCCCTGCACCTCGCACAGCGCGATCGGACCTTCGGCCAGACGCCCGTCGCGCCACTGGATCGAGTCGCCCGAGTCCTTCCAGCCCTGGTTCGCGAGACCCCGCCCGCTGCGGTCGATGTAGTCGAGGAACCCGTCGCCGTCGCTGTCGCCGGACTCGACGATCCAGCGCAGGGCGCCCCGCAGGGCGGGGATCAGCGCGCGCACCTCGGACTCCGGCATCCCGGCACGCCAGGCGTCGGCCAGCAGGCACACCCACAGCGGTGTCGAGTCGACGCTGCCGTAATATCGCGGCGGCAGCACGACTCCTTCGCCCGGGATCTCGAGCGCCGACGACCGCAGCTCGTGAAGGATCTTCCCGGGCTCCTGCGCCGTCGCCGGGTCGTCGTCGACGCCCTGCACGGCCGCGAGAACGCGCAGAGTGGATGCCGCGACCCCCGCGTCGAGCGGGAGGACCAGACGCGCTGCCCACAGGGAGTCGCGTCCGAAGAGCGTGAAGAACCAGGGCGCGCCGGCGGCGAAGAACGCGTCGCCCTCGCCCTCGTCGCGATCCGAGGGGAGGGTCAGACGGAGGGCGTCGAGGTCGCCGAGGGCGACGTCGAGCCAGCGGTCGAGGCGCGGATGCGCGGTCTCGCCCGGGCGCGCGCCCACCCCGGTCCACGACGACGGCGCACCGTGGACAACGAGAGTCGGATCGTGGAGGTCGATCGTGAACGACGCCGACACCGTGCCTCCGGGTGCGACCGCGACCGGCCACGTCGCGGTGAGCGCGCCGTCGACCGTGCCGACGGCGGCGCCCGGCGCGGCCAGGACGAACGACTGATCGCCCGACCGGACGATGGCTGCGGCATCCGTCGTCTCGATGGCGAGGGGAGCGGATGCCGCGATCCCGGCCTTCACATCGTGGAGCGAGGCGAACTCCGGCTCGATCCGCAGCGTCAGCACCGTCTCGAGGCGAACGGGCAGGCGGGACGCGATCGTCCAGGTCTCGGTCATCCGGCCGTCGGCGACGCGCCGATCTCGCAGCAGACGCACCTTCGGATCGGGTGACGGGTCGTCGAGCCCGCGCAGCAGCCCGCCGAACACGACCCGGGAGGGGCCGTGCGGCGCGGTCGAGATCCACTCGACCTCGGAGTCCCGGCACTGCGCCGAGAGAGCGCGGACGTGCCGCACGTCGCCGTGATAGACGCCGTCGATGGGCTGCCCGCCGATCCCGCCGTCGGGACCCGACCAGACCTGGGTCGGCGCGCGCAGGACGACGATGGCGTCGTCGAACAGTGGTTGGAGGGGCTGGACCCTCTCATCGGCGGCGGTCATCCTTTGACGGCTCCTTCGGCGGTGTTCATGATGTGGCGCTGGAAGACGAAGAACATCACGGCGACCGGGATCGTCATGATGGCCGCCGCAGCGAGCTTGATCGGATACTGCGATCCCTGGCTGAGCTGACCCGAGGCGAGCGACGCCACGCCCTTGGTCAGAGTCGTCAGCTCGGGCGACTGGGTCGAGACGATGAAATGGCTCAGCTCGTTCCACGATCCCTGGAAAGACAGGATCACGATCGTGATGAGAGCGGGTCGCGCCATCGGCAGGACGACCGACCAGAACAGGCGGAACGCTCCTGCCCCGTCGATCCGCGCCTGCTCCTCGACAGACACGGGGATCGACTCGAAGAAGTTCTTCATGATGAACACGCCGGCCGCATCGACGAGGAGCGGGATGATCATGCCCGCATACGAGTCGTACATGCCGAGCTGATTGATCACGAGGAACTTCGGGATGAGCAGGACGACCGCGGGCACAGCCATCACGGCGACCACGGCTGCGAAGACGAGCCCGCGGCCACGGAACTGCAGGCGGGCGAGCGCGTAGCCCGCGAGCGAGACGAAGAACACGCGGCCGAGCGTCACGCAGATCGTCACGATCGTCGAGTTGGCGAACCACACCGGGTAGTCGCTGCGGCCGAACAGCCGTTCGTACGCGGCGAAAGTGAACGTCTGCGGGATCAGCGAGATCGGATCGGAGGCCGCCTCGGCCTCCGTCTTGAACGACGTCGCGACCTGCACCAGGAAGGGATAGATGTAGATCACCGCGAGGACGATGAGGAGGGCGTACAGCAGGATCTGCCACACGATCCGGCGCGAGAGGAGTCGCTGACGTGTGGGGGTCGGAGTGCGCGGCGCCTCCTGGTTGAGGAGCAGCGTCTCGGACAGCGTCGTGCCGGTCATCGCTCGTCCTCCTTCGTGGGGTCGGTCGTGGTGGGTTCGGGAACGGAGGGAACCCGTGCCGACGCGGCGACCGCGGGCGAGGCCGTCGACGGCCGCGAAGGCTGCTGGTACTGGCGGGCGCGACGCTTCGACACGGGGCGCTCGCGCAGCACCCACCTCTGGAACGCCGTGAACGCGACGATGATCGCGAAGAGGATGAACGCGATCGCGGCGCCCTGACCCCAGTCCTGCCCGAGGAAGGCGGACGTGTACGACAGGTACGCGGGTGTCATCGTGGTCTTGCCGGGGCCGCCCTGCGTGCCGGTGTAGATCTGGTCGTAGACCTGCCAGCACCCGATCAGGCCGAGCGTGATGACGGTGAACAGCGTCGGTCGCAGCTGGGGGAGGGTGACCCGCCAGAAGCGCTGCCAGCCGTTGGCCCCGTCCATCATCGCGGCCTCCTGGATCTCGCTGCCGATGTTCTGCAGGGCGGCGATGAAGAGGAGCATGAAGGTGCCGCTCGTCGTGAACACCGCCATCAGGATGAGCGCCGTCATCGCGACCGACGGCCCTGCCAGCCAGTCCCACCAGGACAGGCCGAGGAAGTCGTTCTCGGTGAGGACGGGCGGTCCCTGCGTGACGCCGACCGCGGCCAGCCCGTTGTGGACGATTCCGCTCGGGTCCGCCCACCAGTTCGGTCCGCTGATCCCGATCCAGGAGAGTGCTTCGTTCACGACGCCGTTCGCCGAGAACAGGAACAGCCACAGCACAGTGATGGCGACCGTGCTGGTGACCGACGGGAAGTAGAACGCCGTCCGGAAGAAGCCGCGGCCGCGCAGGATCGCACGGTTCACCAGCACCGCGAGGAACAGCGCGAGCGCCGTCTGAAGGGGCACGACGAGCAGCACGTACCACCCGTTGTTGCGCAGTGCCGTGCCGAAGTCCCGCGTGGGGAGACCGCCGTCGGTGGTGATGGCCGCGTAGTTCTCGAGGCCGACGAAGCTGACACCGCTCGAGAAGGGGCTGCCACGACCGGACCAGTCGGAGAAGCTCACCCAGAGCGCCATGACCACCGGGATGAGGAGGAAGACGCCGAGGATGATGAGGACAGGGCCCGTGAAGAGCCAGCCGGCGAGCGCCTCGCCGCGCCGGAGGCCCTTTCGGGCCTTTCCGGCGCGGCGGGGTGCGACTGCGGTCGCGGTCATCCGGATCAGCCCACGACGGCCTCGACGTTGGCCTGGACCGTGTCGAGGATCTGCTGCGGGTCGCCCGACTTCAGGCTTTCCAGCTGCGCATTGAAGTCGGTGATCACGGCGGCGATGCCGTCATTGGTCGGCACGCCGACCGCGTAGTCGGCGCCCGCGAGGAACGCAGTGAGCTCGGGGTTGTCGGCGCTCCACTGGTCGGCAGCCGACTGGATCGACGGCATCGGGCCGAAGGCCTCCGAGAACGCGAGCTGCGACTCGGTGCTCGTCAGGTACTCGACGAGCTCGAGGGCGGCCTGCTGGTTGGGGCT
Organism: Microbacterium sulfonylureivorans; assembly: GCF_003999995.1. Lineage (NCBI taxonomy): Bacteria > Bacillati > Actinomycetota > Actinomycetes > Micrococcales > Microbacteriaceae > Microbacterium > Microbacterium sulfonylureivorans. The sequence continues at coordinate 232,917 of NZ_RJAD01000003.1, read as the reverse complement.
GTCGGCGGCCATGCCCCAGCAGTTCGTGAACTGCATGGTGCCCGGGCCGACCGGACCGGCGGGGAGTTCGGCGACGACGTAGTCCACGTCGGGGTAGTCGTTCATCATTGCCCCGGTGATCCAGTTGCCCTCGATCGTCATCGCGGCCTTCTGCGAGCCGAACGCCTCGCCACCCCATCCCGTGCCGATGTCGGTGGCGTAGGCGAAGCTTCCCGCTTCGAGGTGGTCCTTGACGTACGTGAGCGCCTCGACGTTCTCCGGGCTGTTCGCCACGGCCTCGGTCCCGTCGTCGCTGACGAGCGTGCCGCCGGCCTGCGCCATGAACGCCCCCACTCGCTGGTACTCGGCGCCGAAGGCGAGTCCGACGACGCCGTCCTTGGTGAGCGTCTGCGCCACGGTGTCGAGCTCCTCCCACGTGGTCGGGATGTCGTCGTCGGTCAGGCCTGCGGCATCCCACATCCCCTTGTTGATGACGAGCGCGAGCGTCGAGAAGTCCTTCGGCGCGCAGTAGAACTGGTCGTCCACGGTGAAGTTCTGCACGAGCGAGGGGTAGAAGTCGTCGGCGTTGGCGAGCATGTCGCCGTACGCGACGAGCGACCCGTTGCCGGCGTAGCCGGCCAGCGCCTCGGTCGCCAGGTAGAACAGGTCCGGCGGCGAGCCGGCGGCGAAGCCCTGCGAGAGCTGCTGCGGAAGGTCGCTGGCGACCTGCACGCTCGCCTCGACGCCGGATTCCTCCGACCATGCGGCGACGGCGGACTCGACGGCGTCGGTCTCTGCGTCGCCGGAGGAGCCGATGAGGATCGTGAGGGCGTCGTCGGAAGACGTGAGCTCGGTCGCGTCTCCCTCGCCGGAGCTTCCCGCACCTCCGCCGTCGTCGAAGCCGGAGCCGCAGGCGGTGAGCGCGAGGGCGCCCGTGATCAGGAGGGCTGCGCCGACGAGTGCGCGTGTCTTCTGCCGTGTCATGAGTCTCTTCTCCTTCGATGAGCTGTGACGGGTCACTCTTGACCCAGGGGTTGATCGTCACCCGCCGGGGAGCAAGTTTGAACGATCAAAGTTTCGTGCTGGAAGACACGTTAGGAAGTTCGTCACCGTTCTGTCAAGAGGCTCGACGCGCGCATAGGATGGCGATTCGAACGATCAATTCCATGGGGAGGACTCCGCGATGGCCAAAGCGCCCACCGTCGAGGACGTCGCCCTCGCCGCCGGCGTCTCGCGCCAGACCGTCTCCAACGTGATCAACACGCCGGGGATCGTCAAGGAGGCGACCCGCGAGCGCGTGGAGCGTGCGATCGCCGAACTCGGCTATCGCCCCCACATGGCGGCACGACGTTTGCGGACGCGCCGCAGCTCGACCATCGGCATCCATCTCGACCCCTACGCGGGCGGGATCTCGGGCGTCGTGCTCGACCGGTTCGTGCACGCGCTCACCGAACGGGCCGGTGACCGGGGGATGAGGATCCAGCTCTACGCCGCGCGGACCCCCGATGAGGAGATCGTGCGCATGGGCGAACTCACCGATGGCGGCGAGGTCGACGCCGTCGTCATCACAGGCACGTTCCACGGCGATCCCCGCACCCGCTGGCTTGCGGATCGCGGCGTGCCGTTCGTCGCGTTCGGGCGGCCGTGGGGCGACGACGACGTGGAATCGCCCGCCCACCTCTGGGTCGACGTCGATGGCGCCGCGGGCACCCGGGCCGCGACCGAGCACATCCTCGCCGTGGCGGGCCCGCGCGTCGCGTTCCTCGGCTGGCCGAGCGGATCCGGGACCGGCGACGACCGGGAACGCGGCTGGCGCGAGGCGATGGCCGCCGCCGGCGCGACCGGAGAGCGCGTCGCCTGCGAGGAGAGCGTCGGGCTGGCGCGCACGACGGCGGGCGATCTGCTCGCGCGCACGAGGGACCTCGACGGGATCGTGTGCGCGAGCGACTCGCTCGCCATCGGCGCGCATCTCGCCGCCGCCGCGGCGGGTCGTGCGGACCTCCCCGTCGTCGGCTTCGACAACACCCCGGCCGCCGAGGCGATCGGGCTCAGCAGCGTCGAGCAGCTGCCCGAGCAGGTCGCGGCCGGCGTGCTCGAGCTGCTCATGGGGCCGTCGGGAAGCGTCGTCGATCCCCGCCTCCTCGCCGCCGGCGAGGCCCACGTGCTGGTCGTGCCCCGACTCGTGGTCCGCTGAGAACACGACCGGATCGACGCCGGCGCACCTTCGGGTCAGACGCGCCCGATCCGCCGCTCGAGCTCGGACGCAGCCTCGGAGATGAGCGTTCCGAGCGTCGCCGCGTCACGCTCCGCGTCGACGGGCCAGGTGATCGCGATGGCCGCGGCCGGCCAGCCCGCATGGTCGCGCACCGCGACGCCGACCGAACGCAGACCGAGCGTCACCTCGCCGTCCTCGATCGCGTACCCGCGCTCCCTCACCTCCCGCAGGACATCGCGCAGCTCGCCCGGGCGCGCCGGACCCCGGCCGGTGCGGTCGGCGAAGGCCGAGGCATCCGGAAACAGCGCCCGAACCTGCTCGCGGGGGAGCGCCGCGAGCATGGCCCGACCCGTCGCGGTCAAGTGCGCGGGCAGCCGCACGCCCACGTCGGTGACGAGGGCCGGACGCCGGGGTGCCCGTTCCTCGACGATGTAGAGCACGTCGCGTCCGGTCATCACGGCGAGGTGCGCGCTCTCGCCCGCCCGGTCGGCGAGCGCGGCGACGAGGGGGCGACCGAGTCGGGCGAGGGGCTGCTGCCGGGAGTAGCCGCCGGCGAGCTCGAACGCTGCCGTGCCGAGTCCCCACCGACGCTCGGCGGGGAGGTGGATGACGAATCCGTGCGCCTCGAGCGCCGCCAGCAGGTGGTAGACGCTGGATCGGGGGATGCCGAGGGTCGTCGCGACGGTGCTGGCCGCGACCGGTCCGCGCTGGCGCGCGAGGAACGACAGGATCCGCAGGGTCTGATCGGCGGCGGGCACCTGCGGGCGAGAGCTCGAAGCCAGATCGTCGGGCGGCGGGCGAGAGCCGGTTGCGGGGGCGTGCGTGGCCGCGGTCCCCGCAGGCAGGAACGAGCGCGCGTCGCCTGCGGACGGAGTCTCTGTGTCTGGCATGACAGACACAGGATCCCACCACGACCTGTCGCGCGCCACCCCCGCGGTGTGGAATCGACGCATGACCACCGTCACCGACCTCCGCCCCGACGTCGTCACGGTCGGCGCGGCACCCCTGCGCCCCGAAGACGTCGTCGCCGTCGCACGCCACGGTGCGGCCGTCGAGATCGCCGCAGAGGCCCTCGCCCGCGTCGCCGCGACCCGCGCGCTCGTCGAGGGGCTCGCCGACGACCCCGACCCGCACTACGGCATCTCGACCGGCTTCGGCGCGCTCGCGACGACGTTCATCGCCCCCGAGCGTCGCCTGCAGCTGCAGGCCAGCCTCATCCGCTCGCACGCGGCGGGCACCGGCCCGGAGGTCGAGCGCGAGGTCGTCCGCGCCCTGCAGCTCCTCCGCCTGCAGACCCTCGCCACCGGCCACACCGGCGTCCGCCCCCTCGTCGTCGAGACCTACGCGGGCATGCTCAACGCCGGCATCACCCCGATCGTGCGCGAGTACGGCTCGCTCGGGTGCTCCGGCGACCTCGCCCCGCTGTCGCATGTCGCGCTCGCCGCGATGGGCGAAGGACCGGTGCGCGACGCCTCGGGCGAGCAGGTCGACGCGACGGACGCGCTGGCCGCGGCATCCCTCTCTCCGCTCGTCCTGCGCGAGAAGGAGGGCCTCGCGCTCATCAACGGCACCGACGGCATGCTCGGGATGCTGCTCCTCGCGCTGCACGACCTGTCGGTGCTGCTCGACACGGCCGACATCGCCGCCGCCATGTCGGTGGAGTCGCAGCTCGGCACCGATGCGGTCTTCGCCGCCGACCTGCAGGCGCTGCGCCCCCAGGTGGGCCAGTCCGTCTCTGCGGCGAATCTGCGCGCCGTGCTCGCGGGCTCGCCCATCGTCGCCTCGCACAAGGATCCCGCCGTGTGCACGCGCGTGCAGGACGCGTACTCGCTCCGGTGCTCGCCTCAGGTGCACGGCGCGGCGCGCGACACCGTCGACCACGCGCGCACGATCGCCTCGCGCGAGCTGGCCGCCGCGGTCGACAACCCGGTCATCACCGACGACGGCCGGGTCGAGTCCAACGGCAACTTCCACGGCGCCCCGGTGGCCTACGTGCTGGACTTCCTCGCGATCGCCGTCGCCGACATCGCCTCGATCTCGGAGCGCCGCACCGACCGGGCCCTCGATCCTGCCCGCAGCCACGGGCTGCCGCCCTTCCTCGCGCACGAGGTCGGCGTCGACTCCGGCCTGATGATCGCGCAGTACGCGGCGGCCGGGATCGTCTCCGAGCTCAAGCGGCTCGCGGTGCCGGCATCCGTCGACTCGATCCCCTCGAGCGCGATGCAGGAGGACCACGTCTCGATGGGGTGGGCCGCCGCCCGCAAGCTCCGCCGCGGCATCGACGGACTCGCCCGGGTGCTCGCGATCGAGGTGCTCACCGCCGCGCGGGCGCTCGACCTGCGCGCCCCGCTGCAGCCCGGACCCGCGACCGGCGCCGTGCGCGACCTCGTCCGCACCGTCGCCGACGGACCCGGACCCGACCGGTTCCTCTCGCCCGACATGGAGGCCGTGACCGCCCTCGTGGCGTCCGGCGCCGTGACCGCCGCCGCCCTCCCCGCCGCCTGACCCCGCGCTCCCCGCGCTCCGCGCTCCCCGCGCTCCGCGCTCCCCGCGCTCCCCGCGCTCCGCACGCTCTGGATTGTGTGGAGAAGGTTGCGGTATGCGGACGTCGTTTCCGCGACCTACTCCACACAAACCGATGTGGGATGGGGGAGGGGTCAGTCGGGGAGCGAGTGCGCCACGAGCAGCCACGGCACGGACGCGTCGGGACGCGCCGCGGCGCCGCGCGCGTCGCCGTCGCAGCGAACGACGACCGCCCAGTCATCGAGCGACGTCCCGGCCGCGCGCAGCCGCCGCACCGCCTTCGCGGAGGGGCGGCCGCGCACCGACACGTGCGCCATGTGCGTGGCGATGATGGCGGATGCCGCGCGCACGAGCGGCTGGGGGAGCCCGAGGCGTCGCCCGAGCGCGACGGCGATCTCCGCGCCGCGCTCCGCGTGCCCGTATGAGGTGATCCGGCCGTCGCGGCGCGCCGTCGTGTCGGGCTTGCCGATGTCGTGCCACAGCGCTGCGAGCACGAGCAGCTCCCGCGCGTCGGCGGAGGCATCCGCTCCGTCCGCGTGCAGCGCGGCGAGGTCGGCCGCCCAGAGCGAGTGGACGAGCACGTCGCCCTCGGGGTGCCACGACGGGTCCTGCGGGGTGCTCGCGAGCGCGGCGTGCTCGGGGATCTCGTCGACGAGCAGCTCGTCGCGAAGGCGCCGCGAAGGCACCCCGGGGCCGCGCAGCGACGCGCGCAGTCGTTCGCCGCGTTCGCGGTCGGTGCGGGAGGTGGCGGCGGACATGTCCCCATTGCATCAGTCGCCCCACACTCGGGCAACCGCGGGCGCTCGTCTGGTATGCCAGACACGAGCCCTGACGCGGGCGTTGTCGCGAGGGTCGCCGACGTGTGGAATCGAGAGCATGACCGACACCACCCACCCCGGCGCGACCGGCGCACGGACCGTCCGCGCCGCGCGCGGCAGCGAGCGCACCGCGAAGAGCTGGGGCGCCGAAGCAGCCAAGCGCATGCTCATGAACAACCTCGACCCGGAGGTCGCCGAGCATCCCGAAGACCTCGTCGTCTACGGAGGCACGGGCAAGGCGGCCCGCAGCTGGGAGGCGTTCGACGCGATCGTGCGCACGCTCGACGAGCTCGAACCCGACGAGACGCTGCTTGTGCAGTCCGGCAAGCCGGTCGGCGTGTTCCGCACGCACGAGTGGGCGCCGCGCGTGCTCATCGCGAACTCGAACCTCGTCGGCGACTGGGCGACGTGGCCGGAGTTCCGCAAGCTCGAGGAGCTCGGACTCACGATGTACGGCCAGATGACGGCCGGCTCGTGGATCTACATCGGCACTCAGGGCATCCTGCAGGGCACGTACGAGACCTTCGCCGCCGTCGCGCGCTCGCTCGGGCGCGACGACCTCACCGGCACGCTCACCCTCACTGCGGGATGCGGCGGCATGGGCGGCGCGCAGCCGCTCGCGGTCACGCTCAACGGCGGAACGGTCCTCATCGTCGACGTCGACGAGTCGCGCCTCGCCCGCCGTGTCGAGCACGGCTACCTCGACGAGTACACGACCGACCTCGACGCTGCGATCAGCCGCGTCGTGGCGGCCAGGGAAGCCGGTCAGGCGCTCAGCGTCGGCGTCGTCGGCAACGCCGCCGAGGTCTTCGGCGACCTGCTGCTGCGCAAGGTGCCGATCGACATCGTGACCGACCAGACCAGCGCGCACGATCCGCTCGCGTACCTGCCCGTCGGCGTCGCATTCGAGGACTGGAAGGCCGAGGCCGAGCGCGACCCGGAGGCCTTCACCGCCCGCGCGCGGGGCAGCATGGCCAAGCACGTCGCCGCGATGGTGGGATTCATGGATGCCGGAGCCGAGGTCTTCGACTACGGCAACTCGATCCGGCGCGAGGCCGAGCTCGGCGGGTTCGCGCGGGCCTTCGCCTTCCCCGGGTTCGTGCCGGCGTACATCCGCCCGCAGTTCGCCGAAGGGCGCGGACCGTTCCGCTGGGTGGCGCTCTCGGGCGACCCGGAGGACATCCGCAAGACCGACCGCGCCGTGAGGGAGCTGTTCCCCGACAACGCCGGGCTCGTCCGCTGGCTCGACAAGGCCGGCGACGCCGTGCACTTCGAAGGGCTGCCTGCCCGGATCTGCTGGCTCGGATACAAGGAGCGGCACCTCGCCGGACTGAAGTTCAACGAGATGGTCGCGTCGGGCGAACTCGCCGGCCCGATCGTCATCGGGCGCGACCACCTCGACTCCGGATCGGTGGCGAGCCCATACCGCGAGACCGAGGCGATGGCCGACGGCTCCGACGTGATCGCCGACTGGCCGCTGCTGAACGCTCTGCTCAACACCGCGAGCGGCGCGTCGTGGGTGTCGATCCACCACGGCGGAGGCGTCGGCATCGGTCGCAGCATCCATGCCGGTCAGGTCACCGTCGCCGACGGCACGGATCTCGCCGCCGAGAAGCTCGCGCGGGTGCTCACGAACGATCCCGGCACCGGCGTCATGCGCCATGTCGACGCGGGCTACGACCGGGCGAAGGAGGTCGCGCGCGAGCGCGGGCTGAACGTGCCGATGCTCGACCGCTGACGACGGTCGGTTTCGACCCGGGGTGGGGCCCGGCGGCGCCCCGAGCATCGTCCGTGTCCCGACTGTTCCCGGATTCCGGGGCGTGAGGCGGCGCAAGATGGGACATGAAGCGCAAGAATCGGGACACGACACTGCTCGAGCTGCTCAGAACGGCACAGACGGCACGGGACGGCACGGACGGCTGAGCACGGCACGAACGGCACGGACGGCACGAACGGCACGAACGGCACGGACGGGACAAACGGCACGGACGGCACGGACGGCACGGACGGCACGAACGGCACGGACGGCTGGAACGGCTGAGCACGGCACGGACGGCACGAACGGCACGGACGGCACAGCACTGCTCAGCACTGCTAAGCACGGCTCAGCACTGCTAAGAGCGACACAGAACGGAAGGGCGGGCGGACGATGGCCGCACTCATCACGAACATCGGCGAGCTGACGACCAACGTCTCCCGTGACGGCGACCTCGCCGGAACGATCACCGACGCCGCGGTGCTGATCGAGGGAACGCGCATCGCATGGGTCGGACCGGCGGCGGATGCCCCGGCCCCGGTAGCGGGCATGGGCACCGTCGACGCGGCCGGCCGGGCGGTGATCCCCGGCTTCGTCGACAGCCACACGCACCTCGTGTTCGGCGGCGACCGCGCCGACGAGTTCGAGGCGCGAATGACCGGCACGCCCTATGCCGCCGGCGGCATACGCCGGACCGTCGCCGCCACGCGCGGCGCGAGCGACGAGGCGCTGCGGGCGCGTCTGGCCGGATTCGTGACCGAGCTGCACGCGCAGGGAACGACCACGTTCGAGATCAAGACCGGGTACGGACTGACCGTGCACGACGAGGCGCGCCTCGCCCGACTTGCGGCCGAGGTCACCCCCGAGGTCACGTTCCTCGGCGCGCACGTCGTCCCTGCCGAGTTCGCCGAGCGCCGCGACGAATACGTCGACCTCGTGGTGGGGGAGATGCTGCGGGCCTGCGCTGCGCACAGCCGGTGGATCGACGTGTTCTGCGAGAGAGGAGCGTTCACGGCGGACGAAAGCGAGCGGATCCTCGCGGCCGGCGTCGCGCACGGCCTGCTGCCGCGGGTGCACGGCAACCAGCTCGGGCACGGCGAAGGCGTGCGGCTCGCCGTCGCGGCGGGTGCGGCATCCGTCGACCACTGCACCTACCTCGACGACGCGGATGTCGCGGCCCTCGCCGGGTCGCAGACCGTCGCGACGCTGCTGCCCGGCGTCGAGTTCTCGACCCGCCAGCCCTATCCCGACGCGCGGCGTCTCATCGACGCGGGGGTGACCGTCGCGATCGCGAGCGACTGCAACCCGGGGTCGAGCTTCACCAGCTCGATGCCCCTGATGATCGCCCTCGCCGTGCGCGAGATGGGGATGACGCCGTCCGAGGCCGTATGGGCTGCGACGGCGGGCGGCGCGCGAGCGCTCCGCCGCGACGATGTGGGCGCGATCGCGCCGGGGATGCGCGCCGACCTGGTGCTTCTCGACGCGCCGACGCGGGTGCACCTGGCCTACCGACCCGGTGTGCCGCTGATCGCAAGCGTCTGGAAGGACGGCGTCGGACTCTGACGCGCCGCCCGGGAGGCGACTCCCGGCGTGGAGCTGCTCCGTGCCCGCGGGTGTGGTTCAGTCCGTCGCGTCGATCGTGAAGGCCCGCTCGTCGACGGGCTCCGCCTCCCACGGCCGCTGCAGCACGAACACGACCTCGTGGGCACCGGCCGTCTCGGCGACGAGCGTGAAGACCACCCAGTGCGGCGCACCGGGCGGCGACCCGGCCTCCGGCGGGAGGCTCTCGCGAGCCTCGAGCCGAAGGCCGGGCTGATCGTCACGCAGCCGCCACTCGTATCCCGCTGCGCCGAACGACTCCAGCACGATGCGGAACGGTTCGCCCGCGAGGGCTGTGACGTGCTCCATCTGCTGCTCCGGTCAGATCGTCCACTTGTGGTACATGTGGCTGTCGGTCCCCATCACGAACGTGTCGATCCGGTTCGCGGCCCACGAGCTCGCGCCGACGCCCGAGCTGAGGATGCCGCCGAGGTCCTGCCAGTCGACCCATGCGCTGCCGTTCCAGGCCTTGTGGTACATGTGCGAGTCGGTGCCCCGCGCGAACACGTCCACACGGTTCGGCCCCCACGAGACGGCCCCGGGCGCTTCCGTGATGACCCCGCCGAGGCTCTCCCAGCCGCGCCACGCGGTGCCGTCCCACCAGAGGTGCCACATCGCCGAGTCGCCGCCGGCGGCGAACACGTCGAGACGGTTCGGACCCCACGACGCCACCGTCGGCGCGGACGTGATGTAGCCGCCCAGGCGCTCCCAGCCGCGCCACGCGGTGCCGTCCCACCAGAGGTGCCACAGCGCGTAGTCGCCACCGCGGGCGAACACGTCGATGCGGTTCGGTCCCCACGAGACGGCCGCCGGCTCGGACGTGAGGAAGCCGCCGAGGCTCTCCCAGCCGCTCCATCCGCCCTGGAACCACTTGTGGTACAGCTTGTGGTCGGTGCCGACCCCGAAGAGGTCGAGTCGCCCCGATCCCCAGCTGCTGATCGCCGGTCCGTCCTGGACGATGCCGCCGAGGCTCTCCCAGCCCTTCCACGACGAGCCGTCCCACCATCGGTGCCAGACGGCGGAGTCGGTGCCCCGCGCGACGACGTCGATGCGGTTCGGACCCCACGACTCGGCCTGCGGACGCGACGTGAGGATGCCGCCGAGGTCTTCCCATCCGCTGAACTGCGTGCCCGGCAGCGTGACGCCCGCGGCCCCGTGGAACGGGTACGTGGTGTCGATCCCGGCCTGGCCGTAGGCGATCTTGAAGTAGCCGCCGTCGCCCCATCCGGTGCCCCAGCTGTTCTTCGCGATCCATGCCTGCTCGGCCTCGGAGTACCCGATGACGAGCACGCAGTGAAGGCCTGCGAGGTTGCCGCTCGTGTGACGGTAGACGCCGCTCGCGTAGTAGAAGAAGTCGTCGTAGACCTCCAGCACCGCCGAGACGGGGCCTTTCGTCGTGAGGTGGTTCTTGCGATCGGCGGCGCTCGCCAGTGCGTTCCACGCCGTGATCTTCACGGCCCGCTTGTCGCGGTCGGGCACCAGCTTGCAGACCGGTGCGCCCCCGGCGCCGGTGAACGCGGTCGAGTACGGGAAGGCCGCTTCATCGGGGATGCCGCGAGCCTTGATCTCGTCGAGCGCCTGCGACGGCCACCACCCGCCGCAGTTCGCGCCGTGGTTCGAGCAGAAGTGGAGGTCTGCCTCGGAGAGGTCGAGCCGCTGCCCTTTCTCGATCGACGCCATCGACTCGACGAGTCCCGTCGTGCAGAACGAGACGCACGAGCCGCAGTTGCCCTGGTCCTTGGGCGGCGTCACGTGGTTCCCGTTGCGATTGCGCCAGTCGACCGCGGGATCGAACGCCGGAGGCGCCCCCGCGGCCGCGCGTGGCGCCATCTCCGCGCGGAGTGCTGCTTCGTCGACGACGACGCCCAGCATCCGCTTCTTCTTCTCCTCCGAGAGCGTCGCGACGACGTTCTCGCGCGCGACCCACGTGGGGTTGTTCGCGCGGATCGCCGATGTGAGTTCGGCGAGGTCCAGTCTGGCCATGGCGCTGCCTTCCTTCCCGACACAGGTGGTCGTGTGCTGGGGAGGAGGCCCACACGCGGGCGGCTGATACCGTGGCCGGCCCCGGGCGGAGGTCGGCGCGGCATCACGCGGGCGGCTGATACCGTCGCCGGCCCCGGGCGGAGGTCAGCGCGGCGTGTCGAAGGTCCAGTCGGCGGGGTCGAGCGCGGTCGCGACGTTCCAGTCGTCGGCGTCCCACGCGAAGGTCGCGACGGCGCAGGTCGGCATATGCGCGATGCCACCCCCCGACAGCCGCTCGGCGAGCACGCTCATCCCGGGATCGTGCGCCACGACCATGACCCACGACGCGCGCGACTCCACGGCGGCCTCGAGGATCCTCGACGCACCCGCACCATAGAGGGTCTCCTGGAGCTCGATCGCGACGCCGGTCTCCTTGCTGAAGAAGCCGGCCGTGGTCCTCGCGCGCGCCGCGGTGCTGGCGAGGATCACGGCGGGACGCCAGCCGAGTTCGGAGAACCGCGCCGCCATGCGCGGGCCGTCGCCGCGCCCGCGGTCGTTCAGTGGTCGGTCATGGTCGTCGAGTGACGCGTCGCCCCAGTCGGACTTGGCGTGGCGGACGAGCGCGAGCCGGATCATCGCCCGATCCCCATCCCGGCGGCGACGTCGAGAACGCACGTCACGACGGCGCCGGTCATGCCGCGACCGCCTTCCCGGCGAGGAGCTCCAGCACGCACAGCGCTGCGAGCCGCACCGTGCGGCCGTCGGGGGCGTCGGCGGTCGCGTCGACCTCGACGATGTCGGCGCTTCGCAGGCGCGGATCGGATGCCGCGGCCCGAACGAGCGCTCGCAGCTCCCACGCCGCGAGACCGCCGGGCACCGACGCGGGGCACCCCGGGGCGACCGAACGGTCGCAGACGTCGACGTCGACGTCGAGGTGGATGCCGCCGCCACCGCCACCGGCGATGTCGAGTGCCTCGGCGATGACGTCGGCGGCGCCCCGGCGGCGGACCTCGTCGAGGGACACCACCGTGATCCCCAGGTCGGCCGCGCGCTGCGCATACGCGACCGAGTTCGCGAAGTCGGCGATCCCGAGCTGCACGATCCGGCGCGGGTCGAGGCCGTCCTCGATGAGGCGTCGCACCGGAGATCCGTTGGAGACCCCGTCGCGAAGGTCGAAGTGCGCGTCGATCGTGATGAGCCCGGTCGCCTGAGCGCCCTGCGCGACCGCGTACGTCGCCGAGTTGTCGCCGCCGAGCGCGATCACGAGCCGGGCATCCGCGCTCAGCTCGCGCACCGCTGCGCGGACGGATGCCTCGCCCTCGGGTCCGTCGGGGGAGGCGATGTCGCCGGCGTCGGCGATCCGCAGCGCCTCGGACAGGTCTGTCGGCGGCGGGCCGAGCAGCGTCGGGCTGTAGCGCTGGAGCGCTTCGCGCACGGCTGCGGGCGTGGCATGGGCGCCGGTGGGCGAGAGCGAGGTCCGCCAGGCGGGCACGCCGAGGATCACGGCATCCCACCCCTCGGCGTCGCGGGGGGCGGGCCATCCTCCGGCGCGCGGCCAGAGCGGATCGTGCGAGAGCGTCACGGGTTCGACGCTACTCCCGTGGCGGCCTCAGGCCGAGACGTACACCCATGCATTCCGTCCGCTTGCGAGCACGACCGAGACGCGGCGGTAGAGCGCGACCTCGTACTCGTCGGAGGCGTCGAGCTCGTCCTCGGTGACCCACAGGGCTTTGCCGACCACTTTGTCGCGCGCACTGCCGGTCGCGCGGACGATCGGATGCACCGACAGACCGGAGAGGTCGGCGACCCGCGGATCCGCGATCTCGGCGTAGTCGACGGTGTAGCCGGGAAGCACGTCGTCCTCGGCCTCCAGGAGGCGCCCGAACGTGTCGAGCTGCACCTCGGGGTGCTGGAGCGTCCCGTAGCTGAAGAGGAGCTGGTCGGGCGAGTCGGCGGCCACGGCATCAGGGTAGCGCGCGAGCGCCGGTTCATCGCGGGCCGAGTCACGCGCGTTCACCGTTCGCGCGCCGGGATCGCCGTCCGAGTCGGTCGTGTGCCCGGTCGCGCACCGGACGCGGGGGCCGTGCGTCAGCGGGGCAGTTCAGTATCAGGGCCGTGCGTCAGCGGGGCAGTTCAGTATCAGGGCAGTGCGTCAGCCGAGCAGTTCAGCACCAGGGCCGCGCGGCAGCGGGGCAGTTCAGTATCAGGGCCGTGCGTCAGCCGAGCAGCGCCTGCGCGATCGAGAAGATCGCGAGCCCGGCGAGGGCGCCGACGATCGTGCCGTTGAGCCGGATGTACTGCAGGTCGCGTCCGACCATGAGCTCGATCTTCTCGGTGGTCTCGTCGGGGTCCCAGCGCTCGACCGTGTCGGTGATGATCGACGCGATGTCGTGCCGGTAGCGGTCGACGAGGAAGACGGCGGCGTCGGTCACCCAGGAGTCCACGCGGTGCTGGAGGGCGGCATCCGTCGTCAAGCGCTCGCCGATCTCGGCGAGTGCCGTGGCGGCGCGCCGGCGCAGTCCGCTCTCGGGGTCGGCGAGGGACGCGAGCAGTCCGGTCTTGGCCGTGTTCCACGCCTCCGCGGCGAGCTCCCGCACCCGGGGGCTGTCGAACACGGTCGACTTGGCGTCCTCCAGCCGGCCGATCGTGGCCGGGTCGTGCTGCAGGTTGTCGGCGAGCCGGTCGAGGTAGCCGTCGATCGCGTGGCGGGCGGGATGCTCCGGATCGGCCTGCACGGCGGCGACGAACTTGATCGCCTCGTTGTAGACGGTGTCGTCGACGAACCGGTGCGCGATCGAGGGCACCCAGCTCGGCAGCCGCCGCGACACCAGCCCCGTGAACGCCATCTGGTTGGCGGCGAGCCACGCCGCGATGCTGTCGAAGCCCATGTCGACGGCGCCGTGGTGGGCGCCCGACTCGACGATCCGTCCGAGCCACGCGCCGAGTGGCGGGCCCCATTCCGGCGCGATGAGATGCTCGCGCGCCAGGTCTTCGATGACGCTCTGCACGTCGTCGTCGCTGAGCGCCTGCAGGATGCCGGAAGCCATGACGGATGCTTCGGCCGCGACCCGCTCCGCGTGGTCGGGCTCGCTCAGCCACTCGCCGAGCCGTGCCGCGATCGCGGTCGCCTCGAGCTTCGCGCGCACGACGTCGCCGCGCAGGAACTCCGTCTCGACGAACTCGCCGAGATTCCGGCCGATCTCGTCTTTGCGGTTCGGGATGATCGCGGTGTGGGGGATCGGGATCCCGAGCGGATGCCGGAACAGCGCGGTGACGGCGAACCAGTCGGCGAGCGCGCCCACCATGCCCCCCTCGGCGAACGCGCGGACGTAGGCGAGAGCCGGGATCTGCTCCTGGAAGGCGAACGCGACGGCGAACAGGACGGCCATGAAGACGAGCGCGCCGAGCGCGACGCCCTTCATCAGCCGCAGGCCGCGGCGGCGCTCCTGGTCTGCCGGGCTCAGCAGTTCGGTCGGGGTGCTCGCCATGCGGTCATCCTCGCACGCGCGCACCCCGGGGAGCCGCGACAGCCCGTCGTGACGGTGCGCGTCCCGCGCCGGCGGTCACCGTCGACGGGTCGGGCGTGCTCCGTCCGGCAGCGCCGGACGCGGCATCCGCTAGTCCTCGATCGGTCCGAGCCACGCGGTCGCGACGGTCGAGTGCGCCGACTCGGGGTCGCTCGGGTGGAACACGCCGGCGAGCACGTCGCGGTACAGCCGCGCGAGCTCGTTCGACGCGAAGTACGACGCTCCGCCGGCCACGAGCACGGCCTCGTCGACGATGTCCTTGGCGGAGGTGACCGCGCGGTGCTTGAGGCCGGCGAGCAGGGAGAACCATCGGGGGCCGTGATCGGCGACCGTGTCGACGTCGCGGGCGAGCGCCTTCAGCTGCGGGGGCAGCGCGTCGTACGCGAGGGCCATGCCGGCGATGCGCCACCGGATGTCGGGGTCCTGGCTGTAGGGCTTCCCGGTTCGCTTCGACCTGCGCCGGCCGGCGGCGTCGACGGCGAGATCGAGAGCGCGACGCGCGATGCCCGTGTACACCGACGCCAGGAGGATCTCGAACACGCTGAAGATCGCGAACACGAGCGGGTCGGGGTTCGGACCGGGATCGATCCGGCGCGCCACGCGGGCGGCCGGAGCGACCGCTCCGCGCAACTCGGTCGTGCGCGACTGCGTGCCCCGCATCCCGAGGGTGTCCCAGTCGTCGCGGGTCACGACGCGACCCGCGTCCTCCTCCGACCTGGGAACGAACGCGTAGACCATCTTCGGACCGTCCGGCGAGCTCGTGTCGAGGCCGTGCAGGCCGAGCTGGGTCCACACCGGCGCGAGCGAGGTGAAGATCTTGGTGCCGGTGAAGGCGTAGCCGCCGTCGGCGGCGGGCGAGGCATCCGTCCCGCTCCCGAAGAGCACGAGGTCGTTGCCCGCCTCGCTGATCCCGAACGCGAAGACCTCGCCCGCGGCAGCGCCCTCCTGGACGAACCGCAGGTCGTCGATCCCGCGGTCGGCGAGCACTCGGGCGACGCCGGTCCACACCAGGTGCATGTTCACCGCGAGGGCGGTGGCGGGAGCGGCGCCGGCGAGGCGCTGCTGGAGAGCGGATGCCTCCGCCAGCCCGAGTCCGGCACCGCCCAGCTCGATCGGCACGAGGACGGAGAGGTATCCCGCATCCCGCAGGTCGGCCAGGTCGGCGACCGGGAACGTGTTCTCGCGATCGTGGATCGGCGCCCGCTCGCGGATGCGCTCGATCAGGTCGTCGGGCAGGTACGCGGTCGGATCGAAATCGCTCACCCGCCCATTCTCGCCGGGTTCCGTCGGATGCAGGGCGGTGCATGCCACGATGTTCGCAACAGCGATCGAGGAGCCGACATGTCGCGTCTCACCCAGACCCTCATTCCACCCGTTCAGCGCCAGTCGGCGGAGGAGCTCACCGACGCGCTCGACCTCGGGTACGGCGACAAGGTCAGCAAGCGCACCGGGTTCATGATCATGCTCACGCTGGCCGGCCTCATCGCGATCGCGGGCGTGCTGACGGACTCCACGGCCACGGTGATCGGCGCGATGATCATCGCACCGCTCGGCACCCCGATCCTCGGCATCGGCCTCGGGATCGTCACCGGCCACCTCAGCCTCGTCGTGCGCTCGATCCTGTGGGTGCTCGTGGGGCTCGCGGTCGTCGTCGTGCTCGGGCTGCTGTTCTCCCTCTTCGTCGCCACCCCACAGAGTCTCGCGACGAACTCGCAGGTGACCGGGCGCACGTCGCCGAGCCTCATGGACCTCGTCGCCGCGCTGGCGACGGGGTTCGCCGGCGGGTTCGCGATGTGCCGCAAGGACCTCA
Organism: Microbacterium sulfonylureivorans; assembly: GCF_003999995.1. NCBI lineage: Bacteria > Bacillati > Actinomycetota > Actinomycetes > Micrococcales > Microbacteriaceae > Microbacterium > Microbacterium sulfonylureivorans. Next base: position 216,728 of record NZ_RJAD01000003.1, on the reverse strand, counting down.
GCGCCGTGCTCCCGGGCGTGGCGATCTCGATCTCGCTCGTGCCCCCGCTCGGCGTCGTGGGCGTGTGCGCCGGTCAGGGACTGTGGGGCGACGCCCTGGGCGCGCTCGTGCTCTTCCTGTCCAACGTGCTCGCCCTGGTGATCGCGGGCACCATCGTGTTCACGATGGGCGGCTACGCGCGCGAGCCCGGGTCGTCGCGGACCGCCAATCGCCGCCGCGCCTACACGGTGGTGACGGTGCTCGCGATCGTCGTCGCGCTGCCCCTCGCGGCCAATTCCATCGCCGCCGTGGCCCTGGCGCGCTGGTCCGTGACCATCCAGACGCTCACGGCGAAGTGGCTGGACGACGAGGCCGGCGCCCGCGTGTACGACGTGACCTGGAGCGGGACGACCGCGACGATCGACGTCACGACCGACGACGGCGAGGCACCGCCGGTCGACGGGCTGCAGCAGTCGCTGTCGACCGCCATCCCGAGCTGGGTGGGCGTCGTCGTGGACGTCGGCCAGGGGAACGAGATCGTCGTCCAGTGACGCCGCGCCCGCAGTCGGCGGAGCGGCGGGCGGTCAGCGCCGGAGCGCCGCGAGCAGGTGCGCCACCGTGGCCTCGGGCTCGTCGCGGTGCGGCGAGTGCCCGGCGCCGGCGACGACCGACATCGAGATGCGCGGGTTCGCCGCCACGACCGACTCGGCGGGCTTCCCGGCGAAGATGCTGTAGACCTCCGGGTCGGATGCGATCACGTGCGTGGGCACGGCCAGGACGGCCGCGGCATCCGTCACGTCCCACACCTGGTTCTGGGCGCTCGTCTGCTCCACGGCCCAGCGGCCGGCCTGCTGCGCCGACAGCGACTTGAGCTCGACGTCCTGCTCGTGCCAGTGGGGGTGGGCCTCGCGTACGGCGTGCGTCGAGGGATCGGCGAACGACTCCTCCTGGCTCGCGCGCACGATCTCGCGGTCGCGATCGGTCAGGGCGATGGCCGGGTCGATCAGCACGAGCCGGTTCGCCCAGCGCGGGTCAGCGGATGCCGCGACCGACGCCGCCGCACCGCCGAGCGAATGCGCGACCACCAGGTCCCATGAGCCACCGTCGGTCGGCAGCGTCGCGGCGAGGTCGGTCGCGTAGGCGGCGATCGTGTAGTCGAGGGCACGCGGCGCGGTGCCGTGCCCGCGCAGATCGACGGCGTCGGCGCGCCAGCCGGCGTCGGCCAGCGCGACCCCGTATCGCCACATCAGCGCCCCGTTCGAGCCGAGGCCGTGGACGAGCAGCGCGCGACGCGTCGCGTCCGGAGCGCCCCATGAGAGGCGGGGGAGGGTGAGCGGGGCGGGCATGCCCCCAGCCTAGAAGGGCCGGACGTCCGACCGGTCCGGCCGCGCAGCCCTGCCGGCGACGGCGCCCGTGCGAGGTCATGGCCCGGACGCGCGACCGGTCCGGCCGCGCAGCGCTGCCGGCAACGGCGCCCGTGCGAGGTCATGGCCCGGACGACCGACCGGTCCGGCCGCGCAGCCCTGCCGACGACGGCGCCCGTGCGAGGTCATGGCCCGGGCATGCACCATCCCGCGCGATGATGGTCAGCATGATCTCGACCGAACTGGCGGGGGCGCTGCGCGACGCGGGCCTCGTCTGGCGCCCGCGATCGGGCGATCGGTTCCAGCTCGACGAGCCCGAGTTCGAGGCCGACGTCTTCACGGTGAGTGAGATGACGATCGAGCCGCGCGAGTACCCCACCGGGCGGATCCTCGCCTTCAACGGCACCACCGAATGGGCGCTGGACTCCGTCGCCCTCGAGGACGCGCTGTGGCTGCCCCACGAGAGTCAGCTGCGCGAACTGCTCGGCGGCGCGTTCCGGGCGCTGCGGAGGCTCCCCGACACGTACGAGGTCGAGATCGTGTTCGGCGGGGAGCGGCAGGTGTTCGACTTCCCGGAACCGGCCGACGCCTACGCCCTCGCGCTGCTCGAGGTGCTCCGCCGGATCACCTGACCCGGGCCGGTGGCCCGATCGTGGGCGCGCGTCTCGATCACGTGATGGTCGGCACCGGCTCGGTGTCGGGGATGGGGGCGGCGTCTCGACCGCGGAGGTCGGGGAAGCCCTTCACGAACGCCACCGCGACGAGGAGGCCCGCCACCGCGAACGCCGTCGCGGCGATGTAGGCGCCGGTCGGACCCATGTCGTCGATGAGGAAGCCGGCGATGGCCGACCCGGCCGCTGCGCCGATGAGCTGCCCGGTGCCGACCCAGCCGAAGGCCTCGGCGGTGTCGCTGAACTTCACGCTGGCCGAGGTCATCGCGAAGAGCACCGCGAGGGCGGGCGCGATGCCGATGCCGGCGAGGACGAGCGTGCCGCCGAGCCAGAACACGTTGAGCGACACGATCGTCAGCGCGAGGCCCACGGTCACGATGCTCAGGCGTCGCGCCATCGCCCACGGGCCGATCGGGATGTGCCCGAACGACAGGCCGCCGGCGAGGCTGCCGACCGAGAAGAGGGCCAGCACGATGCCGGCCTCGAGCCCTCCGTGGTCGAAGGTCGCCACGACGCCCGCCTCGACCGCCGAGCACGCGCCGATGAGGAGGAACCCGACGACGGTGGCCAGCAGCACCGGCGCCTTGGTGAGCACCTTGCCGATGCTGCGGCGGCTGCGCGGGATGCGGACGCGTCCGACCTCGGGGGAGAGGATGAACCACGACCCGCCGCCGATCAGGATCACCACGATGAGCAGCAGCGCCTGCACCGTGCCGACCTGTGTCGCGACGAGCGTGATGACGACGGGCGCGACGATCCAGATGATCTCCTGCAGCGACGCGTCCAGCGAGAACAGCGGCGTCAGCTGCTTCGAGGTCACGAGCTTCGGATAGATGGTGCGCGCGGCGGACTGGATCGGCGGCGTCGAGAGGCCGCTGACGAATCCGAGCGCCATGTATCCCGGCAGGGGGAGCTGGAGGAGCGCGATCGCCGTGATCGACACGGCGCAGATGACGAGCGTCGTCGTGATGACGGGTCGCATGCCCCAGCGGCCCATCCAGCGACTCGTGACCGGGCCGGCGATCGCCTGCCCGATCGAGGCCGCCGCGAGCACGAGGCCGGCGGCGCCGTACGAGCCGGTGACGAACTCGATGTGGAGCAGGATCGCGAGGCTCGTCATCCCGTTGGGGAAGCGCGCGGTCAGCTGCGCCGCGATGATGCGCCCGACACCGGGGGTGCGAAGAAGATCCCGGTAGCCCGCCACGCATCAACGTTATCGCGGGCTCCGACGGCGTCGATCGGGTGCGTGCGCGCTCGACACGCCGGGGGCTGTTCGCGACACGCCGCGACACGCCCAAACCGCTCTCCACAGGCGGATCGGATGTCGGAGCCCCCGCATAGCGTCCGACCTGTGGACAGCCGTGGGCGCGGCATCCGAAATCCGTGTGATTCAGGGATTTTCCAGGTTCGGAAACAGGGGTCGTCCTGTGGATGAAACGGTGGAGAACCTGTGTTGTACATGGGGAGAACGGTGGAAAATCACACGGATGTAACTACTAGCCCTTGTGGTGCTATCCAATGTCGGTACCCATATGTAGTATTGGACTCCCGGTGGGGGGCCTGCCGGAAAGATGAGCGGATTTGAGGGGAAAGACAGGATCAACATGGCGATCACGGTCTACACGAAGCCCGCGTGCGTGCAGTGCACCGCGACCTATCGAGCACTGGACTCGAAGGGTATTGAGTACGAGATCCACGACCTTTCGGAGGACCCTTCGGCCCTCGAGCAGGTCAAGGCGCTGGGCTACCTCCAGGCGCCCGTCGTCATCACCGACGAAGACCACTGGTCGGGCTTCCGTCCCGACAAGATCGACGAGCTCGCCTCGCGGCTCGCGTGATGCCATGGCAACCGCGATCGCACAGCGACACGCGGTTGCCGGGCGGGCGACCGCGACACCTCTCCTCGTCTACTTCTCGAGCGTTTCGGGCAACACCGCGCGCTTCATAGAGAAGGTCGGGGCGAGGGCGGTGCGGATCCCGCTGCATGCAGCGGATCCGGCCCTCGTGGTCGACGAGCCCTTCATCCTCGTCACCCCGACCTATGGCGGAGGCCAAGGCCGGGGCGAGGAGGCAGGGGCTGTCCCCAAGCAGGTGATCCGGTTCCTCAACGACGAGCGCAATCGGCGCCTGATTCGCGGAGTGATCTCCGCGGGCAACACCAACTTCGGCGAGCACTTCTGCATCGCCGGCGACATCATCAGCCGCAAGTGTCATGTGCCGCACTTGTACCGGCTAGAGGTATTCGGCACGCCTGAAGACGTGGAACGCGTGAGCGAGGGATTGGAACGATGGCAGACGCTGCAGTGACTGAGAAGAACTTCAAGACAGAGGTGCGCTTCGACGGGATGGACTACCACTCCCTGAACGCGATGCTGAACCTCTACGACGCGGACGGCAAGATCCAGTTCGAGGCCGACAAGCGCGCCGCGCGGGAGTACTTCCTGCAGCACGTGAACCAGAACACCGTGTTCTTCCACTCGCTGAAGGAGCGCCTCGACTACCTCGTCGAGAAGGAGTACTACGAGCCCGAGGTGCTCGCGAAGTACCCGTTCGAGTTCATCCAGCGGATCAACGACCTCGCCTACGAGCGCAAGTTCCGCTTCGAGACCTTCCTCGGGGCGTTCAAGTACTACACGAGCTACACGCTCAAGACCTTCGACGGCAAGCGGTACCTCGAGCGCTTCGAGGACCGCGTCGTCATGACCGCCCTGGGTCTCGCCGACGGCGACCAGGACCTCGCCGTCGAACTCGTCGAGGAGATCATCTCGGGCCGATTCCAGCCCGCGACCCCGACCTTCCTCAACACCGGCAAGGCGCAGCGTGGCGAGCTCGTGTCGTGCTTCCTGCTGCGCATCGAAGACAACATGGAGTCGATCGCCCGCGGCATCAACTCCGCGCTGCAGCTGTCGAAGCGCGGCGGCGGCGTGGCGCTGCTGCTGTCGAACATCCGCGAGGCCGGCGCCCCGATCAAGCAGATCGAGAACCAGTCCAGCGGCATCATCCCCGTCATGAAGCTCCTCGAAGACAGCTTCAGCTACGCCAACCAGCTCGGTGCGCGCCAGGGCGCGGGTGCGGTGTACCTCAACGCGCACCACCCCGACATCATGCGCTTCCTCGACACCAAGCGCGAGAACGCCGACGAGAAGATCCGCATCAAGACGCTCTCGCTCGGCGTCGTGATCCCCGACATCACGTTCGAGCTCGCCAAGAACGGCGAAGACATGTACCTCTTCTCGCCGTACGACGTCGAGAAGGTCTACGGAGTGCCGTTCGGCGACATCTCGGTCACCGAGAAGTACCGCGAGATGGTCGACGACGCACGCATCAAGAAGACGAAGATCAATGCGCGCGAGTTCTTCCAGACGCTCGCCGAGATCCAGTTCGAGTCGGGCTACCCGTACATCATGTTCGAAGACACGGTGAACGCGGCCAACCCGATCAAGGGCCGGATCAACATGTCGAACCTGTGCTCCGAGATCCTCCAGGTCAACACGCCGACCACGTACAACGAGGACCTCTCGTACAACGAGATCGGCAAGGACATCTCCTGCAACCTGGGGTCGATGAACATCGCCCTCGCCATGGACGGCCGCGACCTCGGCACCACGGTCGAGACCGCGATCCGCGCCCTGACCGCAGTGAGCGACCAGAGCCACATCGCGTCGGTGCGCTCGATCGAGGACGGCAACGACCGCTCGCACGCGATCGGCCTGGGCCAGATGAACCTGCACGGCTTCCTCGCCCGTGAGCACATCCACTACGGCTCGGCGGAGGGCCTCGACTTCACGAACATCTACTTCTACACGGTGGTGTTCCACGCGCTGCGCGCATCGAACCTCATCGCGAAGGAGCGCGGTCAGGTGTTCGAGGGGTTCTGGGATTCGAAGTACGCCACGGGCGAGTTCTTCGACAAGTACACCGACCAGGTCTGGGAGCCCCAGACCGAGCGGGTCGCGGAGCTCTTCGCCGGCATGCCGATCCCCACCCAGGACGACTGGAAGGCGCTGAAGGCCAGCATCCAGGAGTTCGGCATCTACAACCAGAACCTCCAGGCCGTCCCGCCGACCGGCTCGATCTCGTACATCAACAACTCGACGAGCTCGATCCACCCGATCGCGTCGAAGATCGAGATCCGCAAGGAAGGAAAGCTCGGCCGCGTCTACTACCCGGCGCCGTTCATGTCGAACGAGAACCTCGAGTACTACGAGGACGCGTACGAGATCGGCTACGAGAAGGTCATCGACACGTATGCTGCCGCCACGCAGCATGTCGACCAGGGCCTGTCGCTGACGCTGTTCTTCAAGGACACCGTCACCACGCGCGACATCAACAAGGCCCAGATCTACGCCTGGAAGAAGGGCATCAAGACGATCTACTACATCCGCCTCCGGCAGATGGCCCTCGAGGGCACCGAGCTCGACATGTGCGTGAGCTGCACGCTTTAGTTCTGAACGACCTCTAGGGAAAAGAACGATGACCCCCGAACCGCTCAAGCTCCTCTCGCACGTCCAGGCGATCAACTGGAACCGCATCGAGGACGACAAGGACCTCGAGGTGTGGAACCGCCTCGTGAACAACTTCTGGCTGCCCGAGAAGGTGCCGCTGTCCAACGACATCCAGTCGTGGAACACGCTGACCCCCGACGAGCAGACGCTCACCATGCGGGTGTTCACCGGCCTGACGCTCCTCGACACGATCCAGGGCACCGTGGGCGCCGTGTCGCTCATCCCCGACGCGATCACTCCGCACGAGGAGGCCGTCTACACGAACATCGCGTTCATGGAGTCGGTGCACGCCAAGAGCTACTCGTCGATCTTCTCGACGCTGTGCTCGACGAAGGAGATCGACGAGGCATTCCGCTGGTCGATCGAGAACCCGAACCTTCAGAAGAAGGCTCAGATCGTCATGGAGTACTACCGCGGCGACGAGCCGCTCAAGCGCAAGGTCGCCTCGACCCTGCTCGAGAGCTTCCTGTTCTACTCGGGGTTCTACCTGCCGATGCACTGGTCGAGCCGCGCCAAGCTCACCAACACCGCCGACCTCATCCGCCTCATCATCCGCGACGAGGCCGTGCACGGGTACTACATCGGCTACAAGTTCCAGAAGGGCCTCGAGAAGGTCGACGAGGCCACTCGCAACGACATCAAGGACTACACGTTCTCGCTGCTCTACGAGCTCTACGACAACGAGATCCAGTACACGCAGGATCTCTACGACGGCGTCGGCCTCACTGAGGACGTCAAGAAGTTCCTGCACTACAACGCGAACAAGGCGCTGATGAACCTCGGCTACGAGGCGATGTTCCCGTCGACGGTCACCGACGTGAACCCGGCGATCCTGTCGGCGCTCTCGCCGAACGCCGACGAGAACCACGACTTCTTCTCGGGGTCGGGTTCGTCCTACGTCATCGGCAAGGCCGAGGCCACCGAAGACGACGACTGGGACTTCTGACCCGCGGCTGCGATACGCGACGAGGGGGCGGATGCTGCGGCATCCGCCCCCTCGTTCGCGCTTGCGACTCAGCGCTCCTTGCCGAGCGCCTCGACGAGCAGGCCGCGCATGTCGGCGAGCTGCGTCTCGAGCGACTTGATGTGTCCGACGGTCGCGGCGTCCTGCTCGGCATCGCGCTCCGCGACGCGCTCGACGATCCACGACGCCAGCGTCGCCGTGACGACACCGAGCAGGGCGATGCCGCCGATCATCAGCCCGACGGCGATGAAGCGCCCCAGCTCGGTGACGGGTGTGTAGTCGCCGTAGCCGACGGTCGTCACCGTCACGAAGGCCCACCACAGGGCGTCGCCGAAGGTCTCGATGTTCGCGCCCGGCTGCCCGCGCTCGGTGTCGAGGACGGCGAGGGCCGCGACGAAGATGAGGAGGGCCGATGCGCTGCCGACGTAGATCGAGATGCGGCCGCGGATCGCCGTGCCCGCCGTGCGCTGGAGAACGCTGAGCAGCGTGACGAGTCGCAGGATCCGCAGCGGGCGGAGCATGGGCAGCACGACCACGCACAGGTCGAACCAGTGGGTGTAGAACCACCGCCACCGTCTCTCGCGGCCGATGAGGATCAGATTGGAGATGTAGTCGAGGAGGAACAGCCCCCAGGTGAGCCACATGAGCGTCTCGGCGAGGACGTTGGCGGGACCGGACAGGTCGGCGATCACCTGCCACGCATAGGCGACGAGGAAGATGGCGGAGGCGATGATGAGCGGCCACTCGGTGACGCGCTGCCAGCGGTCGTAGTTCATGGGCGTCATCGTAGGAGGATGCTCATGTGTGCGCGGAAGCCGCGCGATGTGCCGGATCATCCGCAATGGGTGAGGTCGCGCTGCCGGGCCTTCCCTACAGTGAGCCTCACGCCGCTCCGCGTCGAACCCCAGACGCGCTGGGGAGCGGCCGAATGGAGTCGCCCATGTCCAGCGAAAGCACCCCTCCGATCACCGAGCCGCCCGCGGCCGGCGCGGCGTCTCCGCCCGTCGGCGTGAGCCGCATGACGCTGGTGTGGTTCGGGCTCGCCATCGTCATCCTGGCCTTCTTCGCGGCGTTCCTCGGATCGTGGCTGGCGCGGTCGGTCGACACGACCGAGCCGATCGCCGCGGCGTCGCCCACGCCGACGCCCGAGCAGACGGCCACGGTCGAGGACTACGAGGCTGCGCTGGAGGAGATCCTCCCCGCAGGATCCGCGGTCCGCGCCGGTTCCGGCGTACCGGAGGAGGGCAAGGGCTCGGACGGCGACGTGTACATCGACGTCGCGTCCGCCGACGTCTACCTGTTCGACGAGGACTGGACGCTGGTCGGCAACATCCGCGAGTCGGCCGCGGAGAACCTCACCGGCGCGACGGGTGCCGCAGGCGCCCAGGGCGAGACCGGGTCCCAGGGCGAGACCGGGTCGCAGGGCGAGACCGGGTCGCAGGGCGAGACGGGTGCGCAAGGCGAGGCGGGCGAGTCGGGAACGCAGGTGACCCTCGGGGTCGGTGCGCCGGCTGAAGAGACCTGCGCGGCAGACGACATCTTCATCGACACGTCCGCCCCGATGTTCTACCAATGCACGGACGGCGCATGGGTGTCGTTCGCGCCGCCGACGTCGCCGGAGGAGTGATCCCGCGGGGACGGTCGCGCGCCGGCCGCTCGCCGGTGTGGCCGGCGTTCCCGCCCGTGCTCGTCGCCTGGGCGCGACGCACGACAGGCGGTGACGCGATCACCGCCGGGTCGACACCGTCACGGTGAACTTCGCGTTGCGCGCGACCTGACGCGTCGGACCGACCAGCCGCTCGAGAGCGGACCGGTACTGCAGAGCCGAGTTCCAGACGGTCCACAGCTCGCCGCCGGGGCGCAGCGCGCGGGCCGCGTCGGCGAACAGTCGCGGCGCGACGCCCTCATGGACGGCGGATCCGACGTGGAAGGGCGGGTTCAGCGCGATGAACGCCGCGCTCCCGTCGGCACGGCTGCGGAGCATGTCGTCGCGTGAGACCTCGACGCGCTCGGCGACGCCGTTCGCCTCGGCGGTCGCCCGCGCCGAGGCGACCGCAGCGGCGGACTGATCGCACGCGTAGACCCGCAGCGCGGGATGCCGCAGCGCGAGCGTCGCCGCGACGACGCCGGTGCCGCACGCCAGGTCGATCACCGCCCCCGCTGCACCGTCTGGGGCCGGGAGGTGCGCCAGCAGGAACCGGGTGCCGATGTCGATCGACGTGCCCGCGAACACCCCGCCGTATGCGCACACGATCAGCCCGTCGTGCTGCTCGCACCGCGGCTCGGGGTCTCGTCCGTCGTGCGGGCCGCGGGCGATGAGGACGCGCGACTTCTGACGCGCGTGAGTGACGTCGACCCGTTCGAAGTGCTCGCGCAGCACATCGTTCATCGCGGGGGTCATGTGCTTCACGCGTCCGCCGGCGAAGACGACGACCTCCGGCGACGCGGAGGCGGCGATCACGCCTGCGATGTCGCGGAGCGCGTCGAGCGACCGGGGGAGCCTGAGCAGCACGACCTTCGCGCCGCGCACCAGGTCCGCGGTGAGCGGCATCGACGCGAAGGTGCCGCCGAGCGCGAACTCATCGGCGTTCGCCGCGAGGGCCTGCTCGCCCGTGAGGGCGTCCTGATGGACGCGGATGCCTCGTCCTCCGTCGGCGGCGGCGCCCAGGGTGAGGGCGCCGTAGCCGTCGCCGATGACGACGATCTCGGCCGCGGCATCGGCTCGCGCGGTCGCAGACTCGTCGAGGATCAGTCGGTCCGCGGCATCCGACGCCGGAAGGCCGGGCCCCTCGACGTCGGGCCGGCGGCGGAGCGCATCGGGGGAGTAGTCCACCGCCCCACGGTAGCTCGTCGGTCCGCGCCGGCGCGGCGACGGCGCGAGCGAACCTAGGCTGGAAGCACCCCCACCCGAAGGAGAGCCGTGTTCCGCACGCCCTTGAATCTGTTCCGCGTGCTGGCGATCGCCGAGGCCGTCTCCTGGACCCTCCTCATCGCGGGGCTGATCGTCCGCGAGTCGACCGACCTGGCGATCGCGGTGACGATCGGCGGCGGCATCCACGGGTTCGTGTTCCTCTCCTACGGAGCGACGGCGGTCCTCGTCGCGAAGAACCAGCGCTGGGGTGTGTGGCCGACGGTCGTCGCGATCGGAAGCGCGGTGATCCCGTACGCGACCATTCCGACGGAGCTCTGGCTGCACCGATCGGGCAGGCTCGCGGGGAACTGGCGCCTCGTCGCGACGGAGGATCCGAGGGATGCCGCGTGGCACGACCGCGTCATGCGATGGTTCCTGTCTCGCGCCTGGCTGCTCGCGGGCCTCATCGGTCTCGCGGTCGTCGCCCTCTATGCGATCCTGCTGGTCGTCGGCCCGCCGGGCGGACGGGACTGACGCACACCGGTCAGTGCGCCTCGGCGGCATGACGCCGCGCGATGCCGTCGAGGAGGATGTCGAGGCCGAACTCGAACTCGGTCTGGTCGTCGCACCACCCGAGGGTCGACTCGGGGTCGTCGTGGACGACCTCCTGCAGCATCGCGGCGAGGTGGGGAACGAAGTCCGCCATGCGGGCGAGATCCTGGGGAGCGGGTGCGGTCGATCCGTCGCCGTCCAAGGTGAGCTCCTGGCTGAAGCCGTAGTGCCGGCTGCCCAGCGCGTGGAGCGAGTGGTGGATGAGGTCGTGCGACAGGCCGCCGGACCGCATGACGCCGACGTTGGCGTCGATGTAGCGCGCCATCGTGGGGACGAGCGTCGACCTGGACTCCATCACAGCGGGCACCCACGGATGACGCAGCAGCACGCGCCGTGCGCCGAGGATCCGGCGGCGGATGGTGTCCTGCCACGCCCCACCTGGGGCCTCGGCGGACAGCCCTCCGACCTCTTCGACGATCTCGGTGAACGTGCGCTCGAGGAGCCCGTCGAGGATCGCGTCCTTATTGGGGAAGTGGTAGTACAGCGACATCGCCTCGACGTCGAGCTCGTCCGCGAGGCGGCGCATCGTCAGCCGCTCGAGCCCGCCGTCGTCGGCGAGGGCCATCGCCGTGGCGACGACGCGGTCGCGCGAAAGCGCGGGCCTGTCGGCGACGCTGCGCTGCGGCATCCGCTCACCTCCTCCGACCTTCACCGTACAACGGAAGGCGACGGGCGGGACTCTGGACAGTCCGCGCCCGATGGCGTACCTTACGACGTAATACTTACAAGGTAAGGGGACATCATGACCGCCACTTCCAGGAGCGGGACCGGCACGCGTCGCCGCGTGACGACGATGCGAGCGGCGATGGCGGAGCGGTTCGGCGGGCCGGAGGTGGTGGTCGTCCGCGACGTGCCGGTGCCGGAGCCCGCCGCGGACGAGGTGCTCGTGCGGGTGCGCGCGTCGACGGTGAGCATCGCCGACCATCGCATGCGCGCGGCGGACCTGCCGCGTGGCCTCGGGTTCCTCCGTGTCGTCGCGCTGGGCGCATTCCGGCCGCGCAAGCCGATCCTCGGCATGGAGGCGGCGGGCGAGGTCGTGGCGGTGGGTCGCGACGCTGCCGGATTCGCACCGGGTGACCGCGTCATGGTCATGCGGGGGAGCCGCATGGGCTGCCACGCCCAGTTCGTCACGGCGCGGGCGGAGGGCGCCGTGGTGCGCATCCCCGACGCAATGTCGTTCGAGGATGCCGCGGCGCTCGCGTTCGGGGGATACACCGCCATCTCGTTCCTCCACCAGGTCGCCCTCGGTCCCGGGGTCGACGTCCTCGTCAACGGCGGTTCGGGGGCGGTCGGCTCGTCGGCGATCCAGCTCGCCGCCCACGCAGGCGCCCGGGTGACGGCGGTCACGAGCGGTCGCAACGCCGACCTCGTCCGGTCGCTGGGGGCCGATCGCGTGATCGACTACGAGCGGGAGGACTTCGCCGCCGGAGACGAAACCTGGGACGTCGTCGTCGAGTGCGTCGGCAACGCCCCCTTCACACGGGTCGAACGCGTCCTGAAACCTGGAGGCACGCTCCTGCTCGTCATCGCCGACGGTCCGGCCATGCTCCGCGAGAAGGGTCAGTCGCGCCGCTCGGGGCGCCGTGTCACCCACGAGGGGACGCTCTTCGGCAAGCCCGTCGTCGAGCGACTCGTCGAACTCGCCGCCGCGGGCGCGGTGCGCCCGGTGATCGACCGGACGTTCGAGCTCGACGACATCGTCGCCGCTCACCGGTACGTCGACACCGGCCGCAAGCGCGGCGCCGTCGTGCTTCGCCTGCCGTGACGGTCGCCCGCTCGCGACGACGCTCCGCTCAGACCCCGTAGTCGGGGAGCTCCTGCAGCGTCCAGGTGTTGCCGTCGGGGTCGTCGAACGTGACGAAGCGGCCCCACGCCTGCTCGTCGACCCCCTGCGCGTCGACGCCGAGCCCGCGCAGGTGCGCGAGCGCCTCGTCGGCGTCGGGGACGACGACTTGGATCGTGTTCTGCTGCCCGGGCTCGAGGTCGACCCCGAGGCCCGTCCCGAACGCGATCGAGCACGCCGAGCCCGGCGGTGTCAGCTGCACGAAGCGGAGCCCCTCGGTGGGGGTCTGGTCGTGGTCGGCGTGGAAGCCGATCTTCACGTAGAAGTCCTTGGCCCGGTCGACGTCGGTCACCGGCACGAAGATCAGCTCGATCTTCCAATCCATGGTGCTGCCTCCTGTGTATCGACGGACGCGCCCGCGCCCGCGACCGACGCTACGCGCGACCCCGGACACCGGGCGGCCGCGATCACCACCCCGTCGTCAGCACCCGGTCCAGCGCGTCGACGAGCGCGTCCGCGCTCTCTCTCGTGAAGCACATCGGCGGCTTGATCTTCAGGATGTTCTGATGGTCGCCGGTGGGCTGGGCGATCACGCCGAGCGAGCGCAGGCGCCTGCAGATCGCCGCGGTCTCGGCCGTCGCGGGCGCGCGACGATGCCCCACTGCTCCCGCGCCAGGCGCCCGGCCGTGGCGGCCGCGATGTCGGGAGGAGCGGGCTGCACCATCGGCGTCGCGGAGTCGGGCGTGCTGTCGGTGGGGCTGTCGCTCATGTCGGTCCTGTCGCAGAGGCTGGGACGAGGCTACCGGGCCAGGGGGCTCCCCGAGAGGGACGCGGCCCGGGAATACACTCCGCTGGGTGCGGTTTAAGTTGATACGGCTGTACTCAAGTTCTTAGACTTGACAGTCCTCCACTCAACTTCCAGGGAGAAACGGAATGCCCGAAGACTTCACCCCCTCCGCCGGCGCCGACGAGAACGGCGGCTCGTTCGACGAGTTCCTCGCCCGGTACCTGGCGGGGGAGCGCGCACGTGCGGAACGGTCGATCGACCTCAGCCGATTCCTCGGTGCGCGCACCCAGGAGCTGCTCCAGCGCGCCGGAAGGTTCGCGCTCGCGCGCGGCCAGCGCGAGCTCGATGCCCTGCACCTGCTGCGCGTCCTCGTCGAGGAGGCGCCCGCACGCGACGCGGTCGAGCACATCGGAGCCGATCCCCGGGCCATCCTCCGCGCCACCGACGAACGCCTCCCTGCGGCGTCGTCCGCAGCCGACGTCGACGGAGCGGTCATCACCCCGTCCGTTCAGCGCGCGCTGTTCCACGCGTTCCAGGTGGCGCGCTCGTCGGGATCGACCTACGTCGACCCCGAGCACCTCTTCTTCGCCCTGGTCCTTGCCCAGGACACCCCCGCCGGTCAGGTCCTTGCGCGCGCCGGCGTGACGGCCGAGGCCCTCACCCAGGGACTGCGCGAGACGGTCACGGCAGGCGGATCGTCGCCGACGGACGAGGACGCGGATGCCGCGGCATCCGACACGCCTCTGCTCGACACCTACGGCACCGACCTGACGGCTCTCGCCCTCGCCGGCGGGCTCGACCCGGTGATCGGACGCGCCGACGAGATCGAGCAGACGATCGAGATCCTGAGCCGTCGCACGAAGAACAACCCGGTGCTCGTCGGCGAGGCCGGCGTCGGCAAGACCGCGATCGTGGAGGGGCTCGCGCAGGCGATCGTCGACGGCGGGGTCCCCGAGCAGCTGCTCGACAAGCGCGTGATCGCCCTCGACCTCCCGGCGATGCTCGCCGGCACACGCTACCGCGGCGACTTCGAGGAGCGGCTGACGAAGACGATGGACGAGATCGCCGCGCACAAGGGCGAGCTGATCGTGTTCATCGACGAGGTGCACACGGTCGTCGGCGCGGGCGGCGCCGGCGACGGCGGCATGGACGCCGGCAACATCCTCAAGCCCCGGCTCGCGCGCGGCGACCTCCACCTGGTGGGGGCCACGACGCTCAAGGAGTACCGCGTCGTCGAGAGGGACCCCGCGCTCGAGCGACGCTTCCAGCCGGTCAGGGTCGGCGAGCCCTCCGTCGAGGACGCCGTGCTCATCCTGCGCGGGCTGAAGCCCGCGTACGAGGAGCACCACGGCATCGTCTACACCGACGAGGCGATCCGGGCCGCCGTCGAGCTGAGCGATCGATACCTCGCCGAGCGCGTGCTGCCCGACAAGGCCATCGACCTCATCGATCAGGCCGGCGCACGGCTCCGGCTCCGCCTGGGCGCGAAGGCCGACGTCAGCGGTCTGATCGAACGCCTCGCGACACTCGAAGCAGACAAGAACGCCGCGGTCTCGGCCGAGCACTACGAGGAGGCATCGCGCATCCGCGACCAGATCGCCGACGTGCAGGCCCGGCTCGACGAGGCCACGGCCCGCCCTGCGGCGGGCGCGGGGGTCGACGCGGTCGTGGACGAGCCCGAGATCGCCGCCGTGATCAGCCGGGCCACCGGCATCCCGGCGAGCCGCCTGACCGAGACCGAGCGCGAGCGGCTGTCGGCACTCGAGGACGAGCTGCACGATCGCGTGATCGGCCAGGATGACGCGGTCGCCGTGGTCGCGAAGGCCGTGCGCCGCAACCGCACCGGCATGGGCGACGCTCACCGGCCGGTCGGTTCGTTCCTCTTCCTCGGTCCGACGGGCGTCGGGAAGACGGAGCTCGCGAAGGCTCTCGCGGGATCGCTGTTCGACGACGACACCGCGGTGATCCGCTTCGACATGAGCGAGTTCGGCGAGCGGCACACCGTGTCGCGCCTCGTCGGGGCTCCTCCCGGGTACGTCGGCTACGACGAGGCCGGGCAGCTCACCGAGCGCGTCCGCCGCAACCCGTACTCGATCGTGCTGTTCGACGAGATCGAGAAGGCGCACCCCGACGTGTTCAACCTGCTGCTGCAGGTGCTCGACGAGGGGCGCCTGACGGACGGGCAGGGGCGCACCGTCGACTTCCGCAACACCGTGGTCGTCATGACGTCGAACATCGGCAGCGAGTTCCTCGCCTCGCGCGGCGGCGCCATCGGCTTCATCGCCGACGGCGGCGGAGCGACCGGGTTCGGCTCGGACCGAGACCTGCGCGACCGCGTCATGGGCCGGCTCCGTGAGGCGATGCGGCCGGAGTTCCTCAACCGCATCGACGAGATCGTGCTGTTCCGCAAGCTCGAGAAGCCGCAGCTGCGGCAGATCGTCGGGCTCCTGCTCGGAGCCTCCGAGGCGCGGCTGTCCAAGCGAGAGGTCGAGCTGACGGTCACGGATGCCGCGACCGAGTGGCTCGCCGAGCACGGCTACGAGCCCGAGTACGGCGCCCGCCCGCTGCGCCGCCTGATCCAGCGCGAAGTCGACGACCGCATCGCCGACCTGTTCGTGTCGGGCGCGCTCGTGGACGGCGGCTCGGTGACGGTGGACGCGGTGGGGGATGCGCTCACGGTGCACGCCGGCGTCTCTTTCACGATGGCCGCCTGAGCGATCCCCCGGAGGGCGCTGCGGAGCGATCCGCGGCGCCCTCGTCGTCCGCCCCCGACGGCCCGGAGTGTCGGTGGAGTCTGCCAGGCTGTGCCCATGACGCAGTCCCGCCGGATCGGTGCCATCTTCATTCCCGACCTCCCGCCCGAAGCCCTGCGCGCCTCCGTGCTCGCAGCCGAGGCCGCCGGAGTCGGCGAGCTGTGGCTGTGGGAGGACTGCTTCCGCGAGGGGGCCTTCTCGAGCGCGGGCGCCGCGCTCGCCTGGACCGAGCGGCTGCGCATCGGGATCGGAATCTCGCCGATGCCGCTGCGCAACGTGGCCATCGCGGCGATGGAGATCGCAACCGTCGAGCGCATGTTCCCCGGCCGGCTGATCCCGGGCGTGGGGCACGGCGTCCTGTCGTGGATGGGGCAGGTCGGCGCGCGGGTCGCGTCGCCGCTGACGCTCATGCGCGAGTACGTCCCCGCCCTTCGCGGGCTGCTCGCCGGCGAGACGCTCACGACGGACGGGCGCTACGTGCATCTCGACGACGTGACGCTCGACTGGCCGCCCGCCGTCGCCCCGACGATCCACGCCGCGGGCGAGGGGCCGAAGACACTGCGCCTGACAGGGGAGGTCGCCGACGGCACCGTGCTGACCGGCGGCACGTCACCCGCGCAGGTCGCCGCGGCGCGCGAGCTGATCGCCGAGGGTCGTGCGGCGGCGGGCCGCGAGGGCCGCAACGACATCGTCGTGTATGTCGCGGTCGCGTTCGGGGCGGATGCCTCGGCCCGCGCCGCGGCGCAGCTCGAGCGGTGGAACCTCGCCGGAGAGCCCGAGCGGATCCTGACCGGCGACGCGGGGCGGATCGCTCGCGGCGTCGAGGAGTACTACGAGGCCGGAGCCGACGCGGTGATCCTCCAGCCGCTGCCCGACGAGTCCGAGCTGAGCGGATTCCTCGGCGGCGTCGCCGAGGTCGCGGCACGGGTGGTCTGACTCGCTGACGCGCTGCGCCACGTCGACGCGCATCTGCGCTTCATCGAGACGGTCGCCGCGGCACGCTGACCGCGGCGACCGTCCCGATGGCGGAGCTCAGTGCCGGATGCGCGGGACCTTCACGTCTACCCACACCAGGCGGTGGTCGCTGCTCGGGAACGGGAACACCCCGGTGAGCGCGGAGAGCGGGTCGGCCTGCACGGGCCAGAACACGCCCGAGGCGACCGGCGGGAGCGTCCACGACGGCAGCACGTAGTCGGCCCGGAGGTTCCCGGGTGCGGCGTCGGAGAAGTCGGCCGTGTCGTACTTCGGGTCCCCCTCGTGCGTGAGGTTCGCGCCGCCCTGCAGCGTCGCGGCCTCGACAGCGCCGGCCGAGGTGGGCTTCGGGTCGCGGATCCAGCGGTTGTCGAGCAGCTGGTCGATCGCGGCATCCACCGAGTCTCCGTCCAGCGGGTCGGCGTTCTGGTCGCCGACGATCACGAACGACGACAGCGGCCGCAGACCACCGCGCGCGCCGTCGTCGTCGTAGATGTAGCGGCCCTTGCCGGGGGTGACGTAGTCGTCCCAGAAGCGGATCTCGTCGTGGTTGCGACGGCCGTTGCGGTCTTCCGCCCCGTCGAACGTCGGAGGCGTGGGGTGCGACGCGAGGACGTGAACGGTGTGCGCGCCCACCTTGACGGGCACGTCCCAGTGCGACTTGCTCGACAGGCGGAAGACGTCGAGCTCTTCGGCCGAGTACCAGTCCGCGGGCGCGGTGGTCGCCGGGTCGTCGGGGAGGAGGGCGCCGGGCATGTCCTTCCACAGGAACTTCTGGAACGTGCGCACGTCGGCCGTGACGATCGGATGCTTCGACAGCACCACCATCCCGTACTGGCCCGGGTAGAGGCCGAAGCCGAAGGCGTCGTCGCCGCCCCCGACCGTGCCGTTGTTGTTGAGGTCGAATCCGCTCGGGATCCCCGTGTTCGACGGTGCGACGAACGCATACGGGTACTCGACCGGGGCGGCGCCGTTCTGGCCGACCTCGAGGTAGTTCTGGCGGAAGAGGTCGACGGCGACCTCGCCCTCGACATAGTCGAACTCGTTCAGGAGCACGACGTCGGGGTTCGCGCGCTGGATGACCTCGGCGACGGTGCGCGCCTGCGCGTTGGCACCGGTGGAGAGATCGGTGACCAGCTGGCCGGCGGCGTTGCGGTTCAGCGACAGGTTGTAGGTCGCGACGCGCAGCGGCGCCTTCTGGAACAGCACGTCGCCGGCGGTCGTGGCGGGCGTGGCGGCGACGGCGGGCGAGACGGCGGCGGCGCCGACGAGCGCGGCCGCGGTGGCGACGGCGCACAGGGTGCGGACGGTTCGGATGCGGGGGGACATCGGTTCTCCTTGCGAACGACGGTGTTTCGTGGACGGCCGTCGCGGGCTCGGCGGCGCTTCGTGAACGACCGCCGTCCGGGACAGCGCCCTCCACGCTATGCGCCGGAGGTGACGAGGGGAAGAACGCGCGGTGTCGGGCGCGTCGTGGACGCACGGGTCCGCGCTGCGTCGGGTGGGGCGACGACCGGGGCGCGGGGCGTCGGGGCTGTTCGATGGCAGACTGTGCGGGATGACCCGTCGACCAGCGCCGCGCCGCGATTCCGTCCTGCGCGTCGGAGCCCGGCTCCTCCTTGCGGCGCTGCTGCTCGTGGCCGGGGCATCCCACCTCACGTGGGGGCGCCGCGGCTACCGCTTCGTCGTGCCCGACTGGGCGACCCGGATGCTGCGGACCGACAAGGACCTGATCGTGGTGGCGTCCGGAGCGGTGGAGCTGATGCTCGGCGGCGCCCTCGTCGCCCTGCCTCGGGAGCGGCAGCGGATCGGGTGGATCGTGGCCGCGTTCTTCGTCGCGGTGTTCCCCGGCAACGTCCATCAATGGCGCACCGGTCGGTCGGCGCCTCTCATGCGCACCGATCGCGCGCGGTTCATCCGGCTCCTGCTGCAGCCGCTCCTCGTCGCGTGGGCCTTGTGGAGCACGGCGACGCGCGGCGCGCGGCCGAGACGGCGGGCCCGGTGACCCGGCCGATCGCCGTCGTCGCGGGCGGCTCGGGCTTCGTCGGACGGGCGTTGCGGGCAGCGCTCGCCGACGAGGGCTACGACATCCGCCTCGTCGGGCGCGACGGGGCGGACGGACGTTGGGCCGATCCCGCGAGCGTGCATCGCGCCGTCGACGGCGCGGATCTGCTGGTGAACCTCGCCGGCAAGTCCGTGAACTGCCGGTACGTCGACGCCGAACGCGACGAGATCCTGCGATCACGGGTCGAGACGACGCGGATGCTCCGCGAGGCGGTGGCGGATGCCGCGTCCCCGCCGACGCTGTGGCTCAACGCCAGCACGGCGACGATCTACCGGTACGCGCTCGATCGGCCGCAGACCGAGGCGGACGGCGAGCTCGGCTCCGGATTCTCGGTCGACGTGGCGCGGGCGTGGGAGGACGAGTTCTTCGCGGGCGACCTCCCGGGCACGCGGCGAGTCGCGCTGCGGATGGCGATCGTACTGGGCGACGGCCCGGCGACGCGCACGCTCGTGCGCCTGGCCCGGCTGGGTCTGGGCGGTCCGCAGATCGACGGCTGGTGGTTCCCGCACCGCCGGTACCGCGGCATCGGTCCGCGGCCCACCGGCGACGGCCGTCCGCCGTGGCACCGATCGCACGGCCGGCAGAGGTTCAGCTGGATCCACATCGACGACGTGGTCGGCGCCGTCCGCTTCCTGCGCGACCGCCCCGACATCGCCGGACCGGTGAACCTCGCCGCACCGGAGGCGAGCGACAACGCAGCGCTGATGTCGACGCTCCGACGTGTGCTGGGCGCGCGGGTCGGGCTCCCCGCATGGAGGTTCATGCTCGAACCGGCGATGTGGGTGCTGCGCACCGAGCCCGAACTCGTTCTCAAGAGTCGGTGGGTGCAGCCGCGGACCCTGGTCAGCGCGGGATTCGTCTTCGCCCGGCCCCGCCTCGAGCCTGCTCTGCGCGACGTCGCGGCGGCACTGTCCCCAGCGAGCGTCCGAGATCATGGGAGCACTCCCAGCCTGGGCTAGAGTGCCAGAGTGCAAAGGGCGGCCGCGTGATCGGAGGATTCCGGTTCGCCCTTGCCCGGGCGCGTGCCGCCGCCGCGCCGCTGGTGACGCTGGCCATCGTGTCGGCGCTCGCCGCTCTTCTCGTGGTGGCCGTGATCTCGCTGATCGGCTCGGTCGAGACGCGCGAGGCCCGGGGCGCGCTCGCCGCGGCCACGGGTGAGCGCTCGCGCGTCGTGCTGACGGTCGAGCAGGGCGCAACGGCGGAGGCCGTCGCGGACGCTGCGGCCGAGGCCCTCGCCGCCGCCGGTTCGGGCGGGGCGCTCCACATCGAGGTCGAAGACGGCGACGTCGTGCTGACCCCGGATCTCGAGGCGATCACCGGCGCGCAGGCTCTGGCACTGGTCGACGGGCTGGCGGATCTCCGCGACGCTGTCGAAGCCGCGATCGGCGACCGCCCGCAGCAGTCGGGCGGACTGCGCGACACCCTCGCCGGCGTCCAGGACGGCATCGACGCGCGGCGTGGGCCGACCACGGTGGCACTCGGCCTCCTCGGCCTCATGACGGCGGTCGTCGTCGGCGCCGTCGCCCTCGAACCGGTGCGCGCGCGCGAGCTCGAGGGCAGGCTGCTCCGCGCGCGCGGCGCCCGCCGCCGCGATCTGGTCTGGCTCGGGGCGCTCGAGGCCGCTGTCGTCGCCGTGGCGGGCGCCCTGATCGGCGCGTTCGCCGGGTCTCTGATCGCGGGTCTCTGGTCCGGCGCCGCCGTGGAGCCTCTGCTGTCGCTCGCGGTCGGCGCGGGCGTCGCGGCCGTCGCGGCGGCAGTCGTCGCCGTCGCCACCGCCCGCGGCGCCGACCGCAGGTCCTCGCGCGCCCGCGCCGTCGCCGACATCGGCCTCGTCATCCTGCTCGCGGTGATCACCGGCCTGGCGGTCTGGCAGTTCGTGCAGGCCGGCACCCCCGTCGTCGAGCGCGGCGACGGGGGCGCCGTGATCGACCCGCTCGTCGCGATCGCCCCCGCCCTCGCGCTCGGGCTGGCGGCGCTGATCGCCGTCGCGCTCGCGACGCCGATCGCGCGCGCCGTCGCGGCGATGCTCGCCCCGACGCGTCGCGTCACTCCGGTCACGCCGCTGCGCCTGGCCTCGCGACGCCCCGCCCGGCACGCGCTGTCCATCACGGTGGTGGCGTTCGCGATCGGGACGCTGACCGTCGCCGGCGCCTATCAGGCGAGCCTGACCGCGTTGGGCGATGCCCCCGAGGCGCTGCGCGTCGGCGCGGACGTCAAGGTGGGCACCATCCCCGACGACGTGGCGGCAGCGGATGTCGCGGCCGCGGGGTCGCCGGACGCGTCGATGCTCGCCCGGCCCATGAGCGCGAACGGCTCGGACCAGCGGATCCCGATCCTGGCGGTCGAGGCCCCGCGGCTCGGCGAGGTGATGCTCGACGCCGGGGGCACTCTCGATCCCGCATCGCTCGGTGGGCTCATCGCCCTCCCGCCGACGGACGCCGCGCTCGCCGGCGAATCGCTGACGCTGACGCTGGTCGCCCCCGAGGCCGAGCCCGTCGAGTTCGACGGCGTGCTCTACGAGCAGGGCTCGCCCGCGTTCGAGGCGCGCGTGACGGTCGTCTCCTCGGACGGCGCGGTCGAGACGTTCTCGTTCACGAACGCCGACGTCTCGTCGATCGAGGACGACGACGGCAACACCTACTCGCAGCTGGATGTGCGCCCCGAAGAGACCGTGACGTTCGAACTTCCGGCAGGCCGGGAGTGGTCGCTCACGGCTCTGGCGCTCGCCTACCACCACGAGGGCTTCGCCCCGGGGGCGGGCGTGTTCACCGACATCACGAGCGGCGGCGAGAGCGTCGACCTGTCGACCTTCCGCCCTGCGCCGGGCACACCGGGGTCGGTGGAGGTCGCGCCGACGGCGATCACTGTCGTCCCGGAATCGCGCGAGGGCCAGCCGTTCACCCGCGCCGTCGCGCCGGGTACCCCGGCCGCGGTGCCCGCGGTGATCACGGCCGCGCTGGCGGAGTCGATGAGCCTCGAGGCGGGCGACACCATCGCGCTGGAGGTGGTCAAGCCCGATTTCGAAGCCGAGTTCGAGATCGTGGGCGTCGTGCCCGTGCTGCCCGGCACCGCGAGCGGCGAGGGGATGCTCGTCGACCTCGGCGCTGTGTCGATGGCGAGCCCGTTCGAGATCGTCCCCACCCAGGCCTGGCTCTCCACCGACGATCCCGGCGCCGTCGCGGAGGCGGTCGCCGAGCAGTTCCCGCAGACCGTCACGATCGTCGCGGATCCGCGGTCGGCGCAGAACGCGGCGGGAACGGCATCCGCCTTCTTCCTCGCCGCCGCCGGCGCCGTGGTGCTCGCCGGGGTCGTGCTCGTTCTCCGCCGCACCCGCAGCCGAGCCGACTCCCGCGAGATCGCGCTCTTCGCGGTCCTCGGTCTCGGGCGCCGGCGCGCAGCGCGACTGCGGGCGCAGGAGGACCTGTTCGCCGTCGCCATGGGAGCGGTCGGCGGGGTGGCCGCCGGAGCGGCGACGGCCTGGCTCATCGTCGCGCCACTCGTCCGCGCGGCCTACGGGAGCGTGCCGGACGCGTATCCGATCGTGCTGCAGGCCGAGCCCGTCCTCCTGGGCGGGATCGTCCTCGTCGTCGTGGCCGTCTTCTGCGCCATCGTGGCGACGGTCCGGGCGCCCGCTCGTCTGGCTCCGCTGATGAGGGAGGACGAGTGACCAGGTCCCCAGGCCTCTCCGCCCTCACCCGGCGCCGGTTCGCGACGCCCCGCAGCGCCGCGATCGTCATCGTCGCACTGATCGCCTTCGCCGCGTTCGTGATCGCCGCAGCTCCGCGCGCACTGGTCGGGGTCGTTCGAGCGGAGGTCGCGCACCAGATCTCCGACATGCCGGCGATCTCGCGCGACCTGTCGGCGAGCCTCATCGGCGTGCCGGCGCTCGGCATCGCGTCCGATCCGCTCGTGACCGAGGGCTGGGACGACGGCGCAGCCGGCGTCTTCGGCGCCGTCGGGCAGTTGATGGCGGACAATCGCGCGTCGCTCGAACCCGCGCTTGCGCCGCTCGTGGCCGACGTCGAGTTCGCCCTCTACGGGCAGCCGACGCTGGTCGTGCCGCAGGAGCTTCCGGCGGATGCTCCGTTCGGGCTCGTCCAGCTGCTCGCCGATCCCCGCCAGCAGCAGAGCCTCGTCCTCGTCGAGGGGGAGTGGGCGGACCCGTGGACGGGTGAGGGACCGCTCGAGGTCGTGCTGAGCGTCGAGGCGGCGCAGACGATGCAGTGGGAGGTCGGCGAGCAGCGAGCGGCCCCGGCCGACCCGGGTGCGCCGGTGTCGAGCGGCTGGGACGCGGAGGCTCCGGTGTTGGAGCTCGTCG
This sequence comes from Microbacterium sulfonylureivorans, assembly GCF_003999995.1. Taxonomy (NCBI): domain Bacteria; kingdom Bacillati; phylum Actinomycetota; class Actinomycetes; order Micrococcales; family Microbacteriaceae; genus Microbacterium; species Microbacterium sulfonylureivorans. The sequence continues at coordinate 193,104 of NZ_RJAD01000003.1, read as the reverse complement.
GCACCGTCGAGGCGGGCGACCCGGATGCGGATCGCTGGGCGCACCTCCCGACGTCGCTCACGGCGACCGTCTTCGACGACGGCAACCAGCGCCCGCGCGCCACCTCGGTGGCATGGGTGCACCCCGAGACCCGGGCTCAGCTCGGTGAGATCGACGACCCCGAGATGACCCTGTGGTACCCCGTCGACGGCGGCGCCGCGATCGGCCAGGAGCCCGTCGCCCTCCTGTCGGCGCTCCGCGGGGCGACCTCGTCCAGCGTCCCCGTCGACGAGACAGGACAGCTGCGCGTCCGCTTCCAGAGCGAGATCGTCGATGTGCTCGCGACCGCGCTCGCCCGCGCGAACTCGGCCAGCGCGATCCTCGCCGTCGCCGCCGTCGGCCCCCTGGCGGTGAGCGTCGCGCTCGTCGTGCTCGCCGCAGCGCTCATGATCCGCCGCCGCCGCGCGGATCTGTCGCTGATGTCCGCGCGCGGTGCACCGCTCGCTCGCCTGCGTCGACTCCTCCTCGGTGAGGGACTGATCCTCGGCATCCCGGCCGCGATCGCCGCCGCAGTCGTCGCGATCGCCGTCACGCCCAACGACGCCGGGCCGCTGCCCACGGTCCTCGCCGTCGCGGTGGGCGTGGTCCCCGGGCTCGCTCTCGCGTTCACGCTTCGCCCCGCGCTCCTCGAGCGCGGCCGGGCGGACATGGACGCTCCGGTCCGCAGCAGGACGGTCCGGATCGTCGAGGCCGTGGTGCTGCTGCTCGCCGTCGTGGCCGTCGTGCAGCTGTTCGTCCGCGGGATCGGACCGGCCACCGACGGCATCGACCCGCTGGTCGTCGCCGCACCGCTCCTGGCGACCGTGGCGGTCGCGCTCATCGTCGTGCGCCTGCATCCGGTCCCCATCGCCGCCGCACTGCGGGTCGCCCGCCGGGGGCGCGGCGTGGTCGGGCTGGTGGGAGCCGCGCGCAACCTGCGCGACTCCGCGGCCGGCACCACGGCGGTGCTGGCGATGCTGGTCGCCGTCGCGATCGCCGTGTTCTCGTCACTCGTCCTGGCGACCGTCGACCGCGGCGCCGTGGTGGCCGCGCAGCGCGACGTCGGAGGTGACATCCGCCTCGCCGGCCCGTACTTCGACGAGGCCACGATCGAGGCGATGCTCGCCGTCGACGGGGTCGACGAGGCCGTCGGCGTTCTGCGGGGCGACTACGTCACGGTCACGGGGCCTGCCGGTCGTGACAGCGTGCAGGTGACCGTGACCGATGTCGACCGCCTTGCCGCAGTGCAGCGGGGAATGGTCGGCGCGCTGCCCGAGGGGCTCATCACGCCGGGCTCCGACCCGGTGCAGGTCGTCGAGTCCACCGCTCTGGTGGAGGACCTCGGCGAGGGTCAGGCATCCGTCGTCGACGAACCGGTCGACGTCGTCGGCAGCCTCGATCGAGTGCTCGGGATGTCGGGATCCGAGAAGTTCGTGCTGATGGACCAGGCCGACTACGCCGCGCTCACCGGCTTCGGGTTCTTCCCGCGCACGGTGATGATCGACGTCGCCGAGGGAGCAGATGTCGCGGCCGTCGTCGCCGAGCTAGACGGGATCGTCGACGGGGCGCACTCGGTGCGGGTCCTCGAGGAGTCCACCGCCGAGATCCAGGCTTCGCCGGCCGTCTCGGCCCTGCGCTTCGTGCTCTTCGCCGCGCTCGGGGTCGCGGTGGCGCTGTCGGTGGTCGCGCTGCTCCTGGTCGCCGGTGTCTCTCGTGACGCACGGTCGCGGGTCATCGCGCTGCTTCGCAGCATGGGCCTCGACCGCCGGCGCGCGCGCGGCGTCGTGGCGTGGGAGTTCGTGCCGCTCGGGATCACCGCGATCGTCGGCGGTGTCCTCCTGGGGGCGGTGCTGCCGCTGCTCGTGGTGACCTCGATCGACCTGCGCCCCTTCACCGGTGGCGGCGGACAGCCCGGCATCGCCGTCGACCCCGTCCTGAGCGGCGCCCTGATCGCGGTCGTGGTGGTCGCGCTGGCGCTGGCCGTCGTGGGCGGCGTCGTCAGCGCGCGCACGACCTCGATGGCGACCGTGCTCAGAACCGAGGAGGACTGATGACCGAACCCGACATCGTGTGCGAAGGTCTCGTGAGGATCTTCGCCGTCGCCGACATCGAGGTTCAGGCGCTGCAGGGCCTCGACCTCGTGATCGACCGCGGCGAGCTCGTCGCTCTGGTGGGCGCGTCCGGATCGGGCAAGTCGACGCTGCTGTCGATCCTTTCCGCACTGGATTCTCCGACCGCCGGCTCGGCGCGGGTCGCGGGCCGTGACCTGCCGTCGCTGTCGGCGCGCGACCGCGTGACGTACCGCAGGGAGGTGGTCGGCTTCGTGTGGCAGCAGACGGCGCGCAACCTCCTGCCGTATCTGTCGGCGCGCGAGAACGTGCAGCTCGCCCGTGCGATCGGCGGCGACCGCAAGCACCCCGAGAAGACGACCGCGCTGCTCGAGCTGGCAGGCGTCGCCGATGTGGCAGACCGTCGCCCCGCCGAGCTGTCGGGCGGGCAGCAGCAGCGGGTCGCGATCGCGGTCGCTCTGGCCAACGACCCGCGAGTGCTCCTCGCGGACGAGCCGACGGGCGACCTCGACGAGCACGCCTCCGCCGAGGTGCTCGCGACCTTCGAGACGGTCAACCGCGAGCTCGGCACGACGGCGCTGATCGTCACGCACGACCCCGCGGTGTCCGAGCACGTGCAGCGCACCGTGCAGATCCGCGACGGCCGCACGTCGACCGAGGTCCTGCGCTGGACCCACACCGACGACGAGGGCCGCGAGCACGACATGGCCGAGGAGTTCGTCGTGCTCGACAAGGTCGGGCGTCTGCAGCTGCCGACCGAGTACATGCACCAGCTGTCGCTGCGCGAGCGCGTGCGGCTCAAGCTCAACGCCGACCACGTCGGGGTGTGGCCGGGCGACGGACGGCAGGCGCCGCCGGTGGCGTCCGCATCGACGGATGCCTCGGCCGGCGACACCGCGCCGCAGACGCGCCGAAGCCGGCGCGAGGGCGCGCACGACGACGCAGACGCCGACCCCGGCGACCCCGCCCACGGCGCCGGCGGCCCCGGCGATCACGTCCAAGACGCCGGAGACGGCGCCGAGCACGTCCACGACGCCGGAGACCGAAAGGAGGGCGCTCATGAGTGAGCCCGTGCTCGAGGCATCCGATCTGTCGGTCGTGCACCGCACCCCCGCAGGCGAGGTGCATGCCCTGACGGATGCCTCGCTGGAGCTGCATCCGGGAGAGCTGGTCGTGCTCATCGGTCCGTCCGGGGCCGGCAAGACGACGCTGCTCCACGTGCTCGGAGGCATCCAGCCGCCGACGACGGGTCGTGTGCGCGTCGGCGACATCGTGCTGACCGAAGCGCCCGAGCGCGACGTCGATGCCGTCCGCCGCGACGACATCGGCTACATCTTCCAGTCGTTCGGGCTCATCGGCGCGCTGTCGGCCGAGGAGAACGTCGAGCTGCCGATGCGTATCCGCGGCACCGACCCGGCCGAGCGCTCGGCGCGCGTCGCGCACCTGCTGGAGCGCGTCGGGCTGGCCGATCACGCCAAGCAGCGTCCGGGCGAGCTGTCGGGCGGCCAGCAGCAGCGGGTCGGCATCGCCCGGGCTCTCGCCGGCTCGCCGCGCATCGTGCTCGCCGATGAGCCAACCGGCCAGCTGGACTCGCACACGGCGGCCACGATGATCGACCTCATCGCGTCCATCGCGCACGAGGACGGCGTCGCCGTCCTTCTCTCCACCCACGACCCGTCGATCGTGCTGCGCGCCGATCGTGTGCTCGAGCTCCACGACGGAGTCCTCCGGGCGGGGGCGGTGCCCGCTCCCGTGATCTGAGGATCGGGCGCGCGGATCCGAGATCCCGCCGGACGTCCGGTGTCGTGCCCGGGTGGAAGAATGCCCACATGCTGCTCACCGAGGTCGTCGAGGCCACCGAGACGGTCGCGGCCACGTCGTCGCGCCTCGCGAAGGTCGCGGCGATAGCGGCCGTGCTGGGCAGGCTCGACGCCACCGAGATCGGGCCGGCGATCGGCTTACTCACTGCGAGCCCGCGCCAGGGTCGACTCGGCGTCGGGTGGCGCAGCCTCGCATCGCTCGACACCGCACACGCCGCCGCGCCCGCGCTCGCGATCCTCGACGTCGACGAGGCGCTCTCGCGACTGGCCGCGACCGACGGGCAGGGCTCCGTCGCGTCGCGCCGAGCGGAGCTGGTGGCGCTCTCCGAGCGCGCGACCCCGGCCGAGTGGGACTTCCTGACTCGGGTGATGCTCGGCGAGCTGCGCACCGGCGCGCTCGAGGGCGTCCTGCTCGACGCGGTCGCGAAGGCGGGGGAGAGGGATGCCGCGGCCGTCCGCCGCGCCGCGATGCTGTCGGGCGACCTCGGCGCGACGGCGGTGATCGCGCTGACCCGACCCGCCGACGAGCTCGAGGCCGTCGGACTGGTCGTGCGCCGTCCCGTGATGCCGATGCTCGCCTCGACGGCGGGATCGGTGGCCGAGGCGCTGCAGGCGCTCGACGGCGAGGCATCCGTGGAATACAAGCTCGACGGGGCACGCATCCAGGTCCATCGCGACGGCGACGACGTGCGGGTCTTCACGCGCAACCTCGCCGACATCACCCACCGCGTCCCCGAGATCGTCGACGCCGTGCGGGCGCTGCCCGCCGAGCGCATCATGCTCGACGGCGAGACGCTGGCGCTCGACGAGGACGGCGGGCCGCGGCCCTTCCAGGACACGATGGCGCGCTTCGGCTCGGAGAGCGGCGAGTCGGTCGTTCTGCGCCCGTGGTTCTTCGACATCCTCCACCTCGACGGGCGCGATCTGATCGACGAGCCGCTCACGACCCGGCTCGACGTGCTCGAGCGCGTCGCCGGACCCTTCCGCATGCCGGGGATCGTCACCGCAGACCCCGAACGCGCCGAGGAGTTCTCGCGAGAGGCGCTCGCCGCCGGACACGAGGGCGTCATGGTGAAGGGGATCGACTCCGCGTATGCGGCGGGCCGGCGCGGCAAGAGCTGGCTGAAGGTCAAGCCCGTGCTCACGTTCGATCTGGTGGTGCTCGCCGTCGAGTGGGGGTCGGGCAGGCGCACCGGCCAGCTGTCGAACCTGCATCTCGGTGCGCGCGACCCCGACGGCGTGTTCGGCGAGCCGGGCGGGTTCGTCATGGTCGGCAAGACCTTCAAGGGGCTCACCGATGCGCTGCTGCGGTGGCAGACCGACCACTTCCCGACGATCGAGACCCACCGCTCCGCGTACGCCGTGCATGTGCGTCCGGAGACGGTCGTCGAGATCGCGATCGACGGCGTGCAGCGCTCGACGCGGTACCCCGGCGGGGTCGCGCTGAGGTTCGCGCGCGTCAAGGGCTATCGGCCCGACAAGCTGCCGCAGGACGCCGATACGATCGGGGCGCTCCGCGAGCTCCTGCCCGGCTGAGCCGACCTGAGTCCCGCCACCGACGCGCGACGATCGGCGAGAATCATCCCATGCGCATCGTCGTGCTCACCGGTGCCGGGATCTCGGCCGAGAGCGGGGTTCCGACGTTCCGCGACGCCGACGGACTGTGGGAGGGCCATCGCATCGAGGACGTCGCGACGCCCGAGGCGTTCGAGCGCGACCCCGCGACCGTGCAGGCGTTCTACGACGCGCGGCGGCGGGCCGTGGCATCCGTCGCCCCCCATGTCGCGCACCGCGCGCTCGCCCGCCTCGAGGGAGCCCTCGGCGACGAGCTGCTGGTCGTGACGCAGAACGTCGACGACCTCCATGAGCGCGCGGGCAGCCGCAACCTGGTGCACATGCACGGCGAGCTGCGTCGGGCGCTGTGCACGGCGTGCGGAGCGCGGCCGCGGTGGGACGCCGATCTCGCTCCCCGACCACCGTGCCCGGTCTGCGGCGAGCGGATGCTGCGCCCCGACGTGGTCTGGTTCGGCGAGATGCCGTACGAGCTCGACCGGATCGAGCAGGCCGTCGTCGCGTGCGACGTGTTCGTCTCGATCGGCACGTCCGGCGCGGTCTACCCGGCGGCGGGGTACGTCGCCCTCGCCGCCGCATTCGGCGCGCGCACCGTCGAGCTCAACCTCGTACCGAGCGACCCGATGATCCCGTTCGACGACGCACGTGCCGGCAGAGCCGGAGAACTCGTCCCCGTGTGGGTGGACGAGGTGATCGCGGCGCGCTCGTCGTGACGACGCCTCCGACAGGGGGAGCGGGAGGGGCGGCACGGATCGGAAGACGGCGAAAGGCGCCGGGGCGGTCGATGCCGCGCCCGGCGCCTTTCGTTTCGCGAGCCCGCTAGATCCGCACGCCGCCGGAGCGGATGCGGGAGAGGGCGTCGACGGTGGCGGCGAGGATGAGCACGCCACCGGTGACGAGCAGGTTGATGCCGGCGGGCAGGTTGAGCAGGCCGAGGCCGTTCGTGATCACGGCGATCACGAGTGCACCGATAGCGGCGTGCATGAGCCGACCGCGTCCGCCGAAGAGGCTGACGCCTCCGACGACGGCCGCGGCGACACCGCTGAGGACGATGTCGCGGCCGACGGTGGCGTCGACCGATCCGACGCGCGAGACGCTGAGCAGCGCGGAGAAGACCGCGAGGCTGGAGCAGATCACGAACGCCCACCATTTGATCCAGCGGACCTTCACGCCGGAGCGGCGTGCGGCTTCGGCGTTGCCGCCGATCGCGTAGAGGTACCGGCCGAACCGGGTGCGGTCGAGCACGAAGGTGCCGATCCACAGGATGACCAGCACGATCGGCACCACGTTGGGCACGCCCTGCACGGGGATCACGGACTGGCCGCGGTCCTGGTTGAGGATGAACACCACGGCGCCGCCGAGGACGGCGATGACGGCGAGCTTGATGAACACCAGGGAGATCGCCCGGTTCGGGACGCCGGCCCGGGTGCGGCGGGCGCGGTCCCAGAACGCGGTGGCGGCCGACACCGCGAGCATGATGGCGAGCATCAGCCAGCCGCCCCAGACGGGGAGGTTGCCGTTCTGCAGCGCGATCAGCTCGGGGACCTCGACGCGGAACAGGCCGCCGGGGCCGATGACGACGAGGGCGAGACCCTGCAATCCGAGGAACAGACCTAGCGTGACGACGAACGACGGGATGCCGACTCTCGCGACGAAGAAGCCTATGAGCGCGCCGATCAGGAACCCGAAGCCGAATCCGATCGCCAGCGCGAGCGGCCACGGCACGCCCTGCGAGGCCATCACGACGAACAGTGCCATCCCGACGCCGCCGGTGACGCCGGCGGAGAGGTCGATCTCACCGAGCAGCAGCACGAACACGAGCGCCATGCCGAGCACCACGAGCGTCGCGGCCTGGTTGAGGAGGTTCGCGAAGTTGCGCTCGGTGAGGAAGAACGGGCTCAGGATGGAGAACAGGATGCCGAGCACCACGAGTCCGCCGACGGCGGGGAGTGCCCCCATGTCGCCGCTGCGCACGCGCTGCCACCAGGCCTGGATCTGGTCGCCCAGGCCGCCTTCGACTCCGCTGCCGATGAGGTCGCTGGCGAGCGGATCCGGTGCCGCCTCCGTGCGGGTGTTGCTGCTCATTCCGCTCCTCCCTCGGTGCGAAGCGTGGACGTGTCGAGGATGTCGACGCCGGCGGGTGTCTTGGTGCCGGTGATGTATCCCACGACGTCGTCGCGGGTGGTCTCGGCCGTCGGGATCTGCGCCACCATCTGGCCGAGGTAGAGCACCGCGATGTCGTCGGCGACCTGGAACACGTCGGCGAGGTTGTGGCTGATCAGGATGACCGCGACGCCCTGCTCGCTCAGGCGCTCCACGAGGTTGAGGACCTGCTCGGTCTGCGCGACGCCGAGTGCCGCGGTGGGCTCGTCGAGGATGACCACGCGCGCCTTCTTCAGCACGGCGCGGGCGATCGCGACGGTCTGCCGCTGGCCGCCCGACAGGGACGACACCTTCTGACGGACCGACTTGACCGTCCGCACCGAGAGGGAGCGCAGCGTGTCGGAGGCGTCCTTCTCCATCCGGCCCTCGTCGAACGTGCCGGCGGACGTCTCCTCGCGGCCGAGGAACATGTTCTGCACGATGTCGAGGTTGTCGCAGAGCGCGAGGTCCTGGTAGACCACCTCGATGCCCAGGCCCGCGGCATCCCTCGGCGCGTGCAGGTCGCGGTGCTCGCCGTCGATGAGCACTTCGCCCTCGTCATAGGGCTGCACGCCCGCGAGACCCTTGATGAGCGTGGACTTGCCGGCGCCGTTGTCGCCCACCAGGGCGGTCACCTTGCCGGGGTACACCTTGAGGTCGACGCCCTTGAGGACGCTGACCGGACCGAACGACTTCTTGACGCCGACCAACTCGATGATCGGCTCTGTGGCTGTGATCGTCTCTGACATACTCGCTTCCTTGCAGAGTGTCGGTACGAGCGCGCAGAGGGCGCCGCGCCTGATGACGCGACGCCCTCGCGGCTCTGACCGATAACTTACTCGGCCGGGACTCCGAACTCCTCGCACGCGGCCAGGACATCCGGGGTGCAGACGTCGTCGTAGGAGGCGTCGCCGGCGGCGATGACGTCCTTGACCTCGTTCGGGCCGACCAGGATCGGCGTGACCTGGACGTACGGCGTGCCGTCCTCGAGCTCGGCGCCGGCATCGGGCGTCTCACCGTTCAGCAGCGCGACCGCGGTCGCGACGGCGGCCTCGGCCTCGTCGGCGACGGGCTTGTAGACCGTGGCGGTCTGCCAGCCGAGCAGGATGTTCTGCAGGCCCGCGACGTTGGCGTCCTGGCCGGAGACGGCCACGCCTTCGAGGTTGTTGTCCTGCAGGACCTTGATGACGCCGGCCGCGTTCGTGTCGTTCGCGACCCAGACACCGTCGACCTGACCGTTGAGCGAGGTCAGCGCCTGCTCGAAGTTGGTCTGCGACTTCGCCTGGTCCCAGACTCCCGGCGGCTCGGCGGCAGCGGTGATGCCCGCGGCCTCCATGACCTCGACAGCGCCTTCCTTGAACATCGCGGCGTTGCCGTCGGTCGGGTCGCCGCCCATGTACACGACGACGGCCTCGGCCGGGTCGACACCGGCGGTCTCGAGGCCGTTGAGGACCGTCTGGCCCTCCATGCGACCGACCTCGACGTTGTCGAACGACACGTAGTAGTCGGCGCCCGCGAACGGACGGTCGTAGGCGATCACCGGGATGCCCTCGGCCTTGGCCTTGGTGGCCACGCCTTCGGCGGCGCCCTGGTAGTCCACCAGGAGCATGACGCCGCAGCCCTGCGCGAGCTGCTGGTCGCCGATGGTGGCGTACTTCGCGACGTCACCGAGCGCGTTCTGGATGTCGGTCTCGAAGCCGGCCGCCTCCAGACCCTCCTGGAGGTACTTGGCGTCGAAGTTCTCCCAGCGCGGCGAGGATGCCGCGTCGGGAAGGATCACGCAGGCGCGGCCTGCCTCGGCGTCTCCGCCGCCGCTCTCGCTCGGGGTGCCGCCGGTACCGCCGGCACAGCCTGCGAGCATCACCGCAGCCGCACCCGTGAGGGCGGCCACGGCGAGGAGTGAAGACTTCTTCATCATTCGCCTTTCGTCATTGAAGTGCGCGAGCCCCAGGATCGTCCCTGCTGCACTTCGCGCTTGCACCGATCATTTCCGGGATGTGTTCTTGGCGTCAAGTCTTGAACGTAACGCTTTGGCAACGCCGGGGGAGCAGTTCATGCCGAGGCGGATGGTCGCGGCCCGCTCCGAAACTTTCCGTGCACAATGTCCTGGAATCGAGCGATTGGTGCGCAATACGCTCACTCGACCGTTCTTGGACATCGAATCGATACGACGGCGAGTTTGCCCTATGAAGGCACTCCGGTCAGGCGAGTCCGGTCGCCGCGCGCGCACGGCGTGAGATCGAGTCCACGATCACGGCGAGGACGAGCACGACGCCGGTGATCATGAACTGCACCGAGGAGTCGAGATGGAGGAGCGTCAGCCCCGACGAGATGGACTGGATGACGATGACGCCCAGCAGCGCCGAGAACGCCGTGCCGCGCCCGCCGAACAAGCTCGCGCCGCCGATGACGGCCGCGGCGATCGCGTTCAGGTTCGTGTCTCCAGTGCCCGAACTCTGGCTGGCCGACGCGAGGCGCGCGGCCGCGAGGATGCCGCCAACCGCGGCGAGCGTCGAGCACAGCATGAATACCGAGACGTAGATGCGGTCGACGCGGATCCCGGCGCGGCGCGCCGCCTCGACGGACCCGCCGACGGCGTACACGGCCCGCCCCCACCGCGTGCGGGTCAGAACGACGTTCATCGCCACCACGAGCCCGATGAAGAACAGGAACATCACGCCCACGCCGCGCCAGATGTTCAGATACCACGCGGCCAGCAGCAGGAACGCGAGCAGGGCACCCGAGCGGATGCCGATCTCGAGGTAGCTCTGGCTCACGAGGTTCGCCGCCGCGCGGCGCCGCGCGCGTCGCACGAGCACCCACGCGAACGCGCCGACCGACAGGGCGACCACGACGTAGGACGCCCACGCGGGCAGCACCATCTGCTGCGCGAACTGCACGATCCAGGAGTCGAACGGGATGCCGATGGTCCCGGTGTCGCCCAGCACCCACAGCTGCAGGCCGAGGAACCCGAGGAGTCCCGCGAGCGTGATCACGAAGCTGGGCAGGCCGAAGCGCGTGTAGAGATACCCGTACAGCAGGCCGACGAGGCCTCCCGCACCGATCGCCACCGCGAGCGCCGCCACCAGAGGCCACGAGAAGTTCACGAAGGTCACCGCCAGCATGGCGGCCGCGAGCCCTGAGACGGACCCGACGGACAGGTCGATCTCGCCGAGCAGCAGCACGAGCACCACCCCGAGCGCGATCGTGCCGATCGCGGCGCACTGCATAGTCAGGTTCCAGAGATTCTCGCTCGAGAGGAAGACCGGGTTCAGGAACTGGAAGATCAGCCAGATCACGGCGAGCCCCAGGATCACGGGTGCAGCGCCGAGATCGCCGCCGCGGATGCGTGCCAGCAGGCCCGCGAGTGCGGCGCGGATGCCTCCGACGCTCAGCAGACTTGCGTCGGTTGCGTCGTATGTGGCCGGCGTCGGGCGGTCGTCGCCGCTCACTTGCGACCTCGCGGATCGGTGGAGCGGCGCGAGCGTGCCGACGTCATGCGGATTATCTCGGCATCGCCTGAGTCTTGAGCACCCGCGTCGGCCTCTCCCTCGTCGGTGTCGGCCGGCGGTCGCTCCGACGCGTCGATCGTCGCGCGCACGGTCGTCGCCCGTCGCGTCACGGCGTTGTCGGCGGCCCCGGTGATGGCGGCGATGAGGATCTCGCTCGTGACCTCGGCGACGTTGTACACGCCGTTGTTGCGGCCGAGCCGCAGCACCACGACGCGGTCCGCGACGGCCATGACGTCCGCCATGTTGTGGCTGATCAGGACGACCCCGTGGCCGCGCTCGCGGAGTCGCTCGATGAGGTTGAGCACCTCCGCCGTCTGTGCGACGCCGAGCGCGGCGGTCGGTTCGTCGAGGATGACCACGCGCGGATCGCCGATGAGCGACCGCGCGATCGCGACGGTCTGGCGCTGCCCACCCGAGAGCGAGGCGACGGGGATCCGCACCGACGGGATCTTCGCCGACAGCTCGCGCAGCAGGGTCCACGTGCGCTGCTCCATCTCGACCTCGTCGAGCGCGCCGCCCTCGATGAGCTCGCGCCCGAGCCAGAGGTTCGCGACGACGTCGAGGTTGTCGCACAGCGCAAGGTCCTGGAAGATCGTCGCGATGCCCATCTCCTGAGCGTCGGCCGGGCTGTGGATGTCGACCGGCTCGCCGCCCCATTCGATGGTCCCGGCATCCGGGGCGTGCACGCCTGCCAGCACCTTCACGAGCGTCGACTTGCCCGCGCCGTTGTCGCCGACGAGTGCGACCACCTCGCCCTCGTTGACCCAGAAGTCGACGTCGGTGAGGGCCCGGACGGCCCCGAAGTGCTTGCCGATCCCGTGCATGGTCAGCACGCGCTGGCGCGAGCGTCCTGCCCGCGGCTGTGTCATCGACATCCCGTCATGCCCTCCTCGCCAAGGTCAGGACCCTACCTGATGCCCGCCGCTTCGCACGCATCGGCGTACTGCGGCGTGCAGATGTCGGAAACGCTCCAGAACCCGTCGGCCACGACCGTGTCGAGGATCTCGTCGACGGTAACCGCAACGGGGTCGAGCAGGGTGGTGGGAACGCCGTTCGTCTCCATCGGTGCCGTGACCTCCTCGCCGTTCAGGAGCGCGACGGCGACTTCCGCGGCGAGCTCCGCCTGCGGCTTGATCGCCTTGTACACGGTCATGTACTGGTCGCCCGAGACGATCCGCTGCAGCGCCGCGAGCTCGGCATCCTGTCCTGTCACGATCGGGAAGGGATCGACGTTCGCCGCCTTCAGGGCCGACACGGCGCCGCCGGCCGTGGCGTCGTTGGCGGCGTACACGCCCGCGATCTCGTCGTGGTACTGCGCGATCTGTCCGGCGACCCAATCCTGCGCCCTGTCGGGATTCCAGCCGGGGGTGTCGTACTCCGCGAGGACGCGGAGTCCGCTCTCGTCGATGACGCGGTGGGCTCCCTCGCGGAACAGCGCGGCGTTGCTGTCGGTGGGGGAGCCGTTGACCATGAGGATGCCGTCAGCGCCGCCGGCCGCCTCCAGGGCTTCGACGAACGCGGTGGCCTGCAGTTCGCCGACCTTCTCGTTGTCGAAAGAGACGTAGTACGCCAGATCGCCGCCGGCGATGAGCCGGTCGTACGAGATCACCGGAACGCCCTGCGCGTTGGCGGCCGTCACGATGCTGACCGCGGCGTTGGCGTCGACGGGATCGAGCACGAGCACGCCCGCGCCCGCCGCGAGGGCGGACTCGGCCTGCTGCTGCTGCTTCGCGGCGTCCGCGTCGGCGTTCGCGTACAGCACCTCGTAGTCGCCGAGCTCGGCGACGCGCGCCTGAAAGAAGGGACGGTCGAACGTGTCGTAGCGAGCTGTGTTCGCGTCGGGCAGCAGGAGGGCGACCGCGTCGCGGTCGGTGCGGGACGGCTGTGCGGGTCCGGCCGCGCAGGCGACGATCACGGTCGCCAGCACCGCCCCGAGCGCCGCCGCCGCAGCGACGCGCCCGATCGACTTCTCCAGAGCTTCTCGCCCGGATCCCGACATCGCCACGAGCTAGGCCGAGAACGGGAGTGCTTGCGCGTCCACCGTCACGTGGTCGAGGGCGATGGCGATGGCGCCGCGGGTCTCCGCCCACTCGCCGAACGAGGCGCCGACGATCTCGGGGAGCCCGCCGGCCGACGGCAGCGCCGTGCGCTCGAGCGAGTGCCGCATCGGGGCCATGAGGATCTCGCCCGCCTGGGCGAGCTCGCCGCCCATGATGATGAGCTCGGGGTCGAACAGGTTGCACAGGCTCGCCGCCGCGATGCCGATGTGGCGTCCGGCGTCGGCGATCACGCGTCTCGAGCTGCCGTCGCCCGCCTCGGCCGCCTGGAGCAGGTCGCCGAGACGCTGCATGCCCTCGCTCGGCGGGAACAGCGACAGCAGGGCGGGTCCGCCGGCATAGGTCTCGAGGCAGCCGCGGTTGCTGCAGCGGCAGATGGGGCCGTTCTCGTCGATCGTGACGTGCCCGATCTGGCCGGCCTTGCCGTTGACCCCGCGGAAGAGATCGCCGCCGACGATAAGCCCGGCGCTGATGGTGTGGCCGACGCGGATGAAGACCGACGACGATGCCTCGCGCCCGTTGCCCTCGCGCGCCTCGGCGAGCCCGCCGAGGTTCGCCTCGCTGTCGACGAACACCGGCCGTCCGATGCGGGCGGACAGGCTGGCGGCGAGGTCGACGCCCTCCCAGCCGCGCAGCAGGCCCGGCGTCGAGACCATCCCGGTACGGGGATCGATCGGGGCGGGAAGGGCGAGGCCGACGGCGAGGAGGTCGGACAGCGATCCGCCGAGCGACTCCATCATGTCGCCGAGCAGCAGGCTCAGGCGGTCGAGCTCGGCGTCGTGGCGGTGGTCCAGCGCGAGCGGGAGCGAGGACTGGGTGACGATCGCGCGGGCGGTGTCGGCGATCGCGATGTGAAGCTGCCGCGAGCTGAAGTGCACGCCCGCGACGAGCCCGAGCTGGCGTGCCAGCGACACGAGGGTGGCGCGGCGACCGCTGCGCGAGGTGAACGAGGTGTGCAGCAGCCCCGAGGCCGTCAGCTCCTTGACGATGTTCGACACCGTCGCGGGGGAGAGCCCGGTGCTGCCTGCGAGCTCGACCTGGGTCAGCCGGCCGTGGCGCTTGAGCGACTCCACCAGGCGCGCGCGATTGGCCTCGCGGAGCGAGGTCTGGGAACCCGGCGGCGGGTTACGGCGTGCCACAGACGACACTGTACCGGACGCCCGTTTTCCCGGGCTGGGCGTGGGATCGGGGCATCCGTCGCCTTCCTGCCGCCGCGGGGCGGCGGTGAGCGGATGCCCCGCCCCGGCGTGAGGGCGAGGCATCCGCTCGTCGGTCACACCGTGGCGCGATCGGCGTCCTTGTCGGCGGCGAGCCTCTCCTCGTCGACGCGGTCGAGGTCGTGCAGCGACGACCCCTTCGTCTCACGCATCGACACGACCGCCACGAGCGTGACGGCGGCGGCGAGGGCCAGGTAGATCGCGACCGGCTGCCACGTGCCGTACTCGGCGAGGAGGGCGGTCGCGATGATCGGGGCGAGCGAACCCGCGATGATCGAGGTCACCTGGTAGCCGAGGGAGACGCCCGAGTAGCGCATTCGCGTCGGGAACATCTCCGACATGATCGCCGGCTGCGGCGCGTACATGAACGCATGGATGACGAGGCCGAGGCAGATCGCGAGGATGACGACGATCGGGCTGCGGGTGTCGAACATCGGGAACGCGATGAAGCCCCAGGTCGCGGCGAGCACCGTGCCGATGAAGTACACGGGCTTGCGGCCGATGCGGTCCGCGAGCGCGCCGATCGGCGGGATGACCAGCATGTGGACGATGTGCGCGATGACGAGGTAGCCGAGGATCGCGGTCACGTCGAGCTGCAGCGCCGTCCGGAGGTACACGATCGAGAACGTCACGACGAGGTAGTACATGATGTTCTCCGCGAACCGCAGGCCCATCGCGGTGAGGACGCCTCGGGGGTAGCGCTTGATGACCTCGAGCACGCCGTAGCGCAGGTGCTTCTCGGCCTCGACCTGCTTCTGCACCTCGAGGAAGATCGGCGCATCGGTGATCTTCGTGCGGATGTAGTACCCGACGGCGACGATGACGACGGACAGCCAGAACGCGACGCGCCATCCCCAGGAGAGGAAAGCCTCGGGCGAGAGGACGTTGCTGAGCACGAGGAGCACGATCGTCGCGATCAGGTTGCCGAGGGGCACGGCCGCCTGCGGGAACGACGCCCAGAACCCGCGGGTGCGGTCGGGCGAGTGCTCGGACACGAGCAGCACGGCGCCGCCCCACTCGCCGCCGACGGCGAAGCCCTGGGCGAAGCGCAGGAAGAGCAGGAGCCCGACGGCCCAGTAGCCGATCTGGTCGAAGGTGGGGAGGCATCCCATCAGGAAGGTCGCGACGCCGACGAGGATGATCGCGAGCTGCAGCAGCTTCTTGCGGCCGTACTTGTCTCCGAAGTGGCCGAACACGATGCCGCCGAGAGGCCGTGCGATGAATCCGACGGCGTACGTCGTGAGCGCCGCGATGATGGGCGTGTAGGGATCGTCGGACGGCGGGAACATGATCTGGTTGAACACCAGCGTCGCGGCGGTGGCGTAGAGGAAGAACTCGTACCACTCGACGACGGTGCCGGCCATCGACGCGGTGACGACGCGGCGGAGACTGGACTGCTTCTCGGGGGATGCTGTGGCGGAAGCCATGCGCTGATACCTCCTTGTAGAGCGCGGGACACGGCGGTCGGTGCCGTCCGGCCGACGATACATGACGGCAGATTCAGGTTTCAAGGCGGCGCGTGTGAGAATCCCCTCACGTGCCGGCGTCAGCATCGGACTCGGTTCTGGCCGAGCACACACGCGGCGGCGTCGGCCGCGCTCGCGCCGCGGGGAGAGTCCGCCGTCATCGAGAACGACGGACACGCCGCCGACATCGAGCAGCCCAAGGCGTTCAACGCCGGGAGGCTGGAGTTCCTCGCGCGCGTCTAGCTGGAGCGCCGTCTACTCGCGCAGGCGCACCAGGCGCTCGTGGCCCGACTCCTCGAGCTCGGCGATGGATTCGCGCGCCTTCACGAAGTCGTTGAACGAGCGGTAGCCGAGGGCCTTCTCGCTGAACGACGGATCCATGCGCCGCATGTGCGTCTTCACCGCCGAGCTGTGCAGCCACTCCGAATCGTCGTTCTTGTCGTGACCGAGTCGCAGGGCGCGCTCCAGGAGCCGCGTCGCGGTCTCCTGCGGATCCTCGTCGGGCTCTTCGGCAGCCGGCGCCGGGTCCGGCACGGGCGCCTCGGCCTGCGCCTGCAGGCTCTTCGACGAGACCCGGCGGTTCGTGCGCTTCGGGGGCGTCGTGGCGGCGGGGGGCTCGGTGGGAGCGGCCTCGACCGCGGTGACGGAACCGGGCACGGCGCCCTCGGCCGAGCCGGACGCCGCGGATGCCGCGGACTCGGCGGCGGGGGAGGCATCCGCCTTCGCAGCCGCCTTCGTCCCGCCCCGGCGACCCCCCGACGCGGATGCTGCCGCTTCGGCGGCCCCCGCCTCCGCGCCCGCGTCGGCCGGTGCCGCTGCGGCGGCACGTCCCTTCGCCTTCGCGGTGCGCGTCTGCGAAGCGGCCTTGGCCGGAGCCTTCTCGCGACCCTTGTCGGGCGCGGCGTCGGTCGTCGCCTCCGTCGCGTCGGCCGGCCTGGCCGCGCGCGCCGGCACACGCACCACGCGAGGGACGCCGGGCAGCGAGTCGTACGCCTCGAACTCGTCGCACGCGGCGGCGAGGGACTTCGCGGTGGAGCCGGCCACCCCGACGCCGACCACGTAGCGGCCGAGGCGCTTGCACCGCTGCGCGAGCGGGACGTAGTCCGAGTCGCCGGCGACGATCACGACGTGCGTGAGATCGGGGAGGCGGAACATGTCCTCGACGGTGTCGACGGCGAGGCGGATGTCCGCCCCGTTCTTGGCGTACGCCGCGGCGGGGAAGAGCTGAACCAGGTCGACCGCGCGGGCGACGAGCTGCGAGCGGTAGACCGCGTTGACGGGCGACGACCAGTCGGCGTAGGCCCGCGTGAGGACCAGCGTGCCGAAGGACGCGGCGAAGTCGATGATCGCCCCGACGTCGATCGTGGCGGCCGTGAGACGCTCGCCGATCTCGGGGTCCGAGGCATCCGAGATGATCCTCTGCCGGTCGCGGGAGTAGGAGTTCTTCCCGTGGACGCGGTCGTACCAGCTCATGACGATGTTGTCGAAGTCGAGGTACACGGCAACGCGGGGGTTCTGCAGGTCGGGCATGTCAGTCCTCCTGGGGGTAGCGGACGCCGACGTGCTCGCGCACCTCGTCGAGGGTCGCCATGATCGCCACGGTCTCGTCGATCGGCAGGAGGTCGCTGTCGGTCAGTCCCGCGGCGATGATCCGCTCCGCGGCCAGCGCCTGGTACTGCATCCCGCGACCCTGGATGTCGGACACGTAGTCCTCGAGCACCTCGCCGTCCGGCGCGATCACGCGGAACGACGTCGCGCTGTACCAGACGCGGTCGATGTCGATCCGGGCCTCGGTGCCGACGATGTGGGCCGTGTTCGGACCGGCTGAGCGGGATGCCGAGATCGACGTCGAGAGGGCGCCCGAGACGTGCGACATGATCGTGGCGACCTCCGTGTCGGCGCCGGTCTCACCCAGGCGCGCCGACGCGGCGATCGTCAGCGGCTCGCCCAGGATGTCCCACGCGAAGGAGAGCGGGTAGATGCCGAGATCGAGGAGTGCGCCGCCGCCGAGTGCGAGGTCGTTGAGGCGGTGCGCGGGGTCGCTCGAGATCCGCTGGGTGTGGTCGGCCATCACGACGCGGATCTCGCCGAGCGTCCCGGCGGCGACGATCTCGCGGATACGGGCCATGTGCGGCAGATACCGCGTCCACATCGCCTCCATGGCCAGGAGCCCGCGCTCGACGGCGACATCGCGCACGGCGGCGGCCTCGTCGGCGGTGAGGGTGAAGGGCTTCTCGACGAGGACGTGCTTGCCGTGCTCGAGGGCGAGGATCGCCTGCTCGGCGTGGAACGGGTGCGGAGTGGCGATGTAGACGATGTCGATGTCGGGGTCGGAGACGAGGGACTCGTACGAGCCGTGCACGTGCGCGACATCGAAGTCCGCGGCGAAGGCGGCGGCGGAATCGACACTGCGCGATCCGACCGCCACGAGGTCGAGGCCGGCGGTCCGGAGGTCGGCGGCGAACGCGCGGGCGATGCCGCCCGGGCCGAGGATGCCCCAGCGCAGGCCGGGCGAGGGGGAGGAAGCGGACGTCATGTCCCGAGCGTAGCGACCGCCCCGGGCGTCCGGGGTCTCACGGGGTCGCCACGAGGCCGCGAACGGCGCCGCCGCCGCGGAATAGGCTCGGTGCGTGACCTCCCCCGTCGACCGCTTCCGTGAGCTCCTGCGCATCCCGACGGTGTCGCACGCCGACGAGTCCGAGGTCGACTGGGAGACGTTCGATGCCTTCCAGGCTGCGCTCGAGCGTCTGTACCCTGCCGTGCACGCGACGCTCGAGCGCGAGATCGTCGACGGTCACTCGCTGCTGTTCCGCTGGGCCGGGGCGGAGGCATCCGATCCGCTCGTGCTCATGGCGCACATCGACGTGGTGCCGGTCGTCGCGTCCGAGTGGGACACCGACCCCTTCGCCGCCGACATCGTGGGCGAGGGGGCGGATGCCTCGATCCACGCGCGCGGCGCGATCGACGACAAGGGCGCGCTCGTCGCCGTCCTCGAGGCGGTCGAGCAGCTCGCGACGGGGGGTTTCCGCCCGGCGCGCGACGTGTACCTCGCATTCGGACACAACGAGGAGACCGCCGGCGGCGGGGCGCGGGCGATGGTCGAGGTGCTGCGGGGACGCGGCATCCGTCCGGCGCTCGTCCTCGACGAAGGCGGCGCCGTCGTCGAGGGGGTCATCCCCGGCGTGACCGTGCCGACGGCGATGGTGGGGGTCGCCGAGCGCGGCGTCATGACCCTGCTGCTCACCGCGCGCGAGGGCGGCGGGCACGCGTCCACCCCGCCCGCGGTGCCGGCCACCGCCCGGCTCGCGCGGGCCATCGACCGCCTCCACCGGCATCCGTTTCCGACGCGGCTCGCGCCGCCGGTGCGCGCGATGCTCTCGACGATCGCGCCGCACGCGCCGCAGCCGCTGCGCTCGGTGCTGCGCAGCCTGGCGGTCACGGGCCCGCTCGTCGCGGCCGTCTTCTCGAGACTCGGCCCCGAGATGAACGCCATCGTGCGCACGACCGCCGTCGCCACCGAGCTGAGCGGCGCACCGGGCGAGAACGTGCTCGCGACCACGGCGAAGGCATCCGTCAACATCCGTCTGCTCACGGGCGACACCGTCGAAGGCGCCGCCGCACGAGCCCGGCGCGTGATCGCCGACCCCGCGGTGGAGCTCGAGGTGCGGCACGGCTCCGACCCGTCGCCCGTGTCGCCCTGGCAGGGCGACGCGTGGCGGCGCCTGGCGACCGCCGTCGGCGAGTCACTCGGCGACGACGTCGTGACGACGCCTTACCTGCAGCTGGGCGCGAGCGACAGCCGCTGGTTCACCGCGATCTCGGACCACGTGTACCGCTTCACCCCGTTCCACCTCACCCGCGCCGAGCGCGACGCGCTGCACTCGCACAACGAGCGCATCCGCGTCGACGTATGGCTGCGGGGGATCGGGTTCTACCGGGCGCTGCTCTCAGCCAGCTGAGCCGCGGCAGGGCTCCCGGCCTCCTCGGCCTGCGCGGATTCGTCGGCGCCGGCGTGAGCTGCGTCGATGGGGACGGACACGCCGGCGAGCGCCTGGGCGAGATCGGCGACGATGTCCGCCGGGTCTTCGAGGCCGATCGAGAGGCGCACCGTCGTCCACGAGATGCCGGCGTCGGCCAGCTGCTCGGCGTTCAGGTGACTGTGGGTCATCGACGCCGGGTGGGCGACCAGGCTGCGGGCGTCGCCGATGTTCGCGACCAGCTTGACCAGCCGGAGCCGTGCGATGAACGACTCGACCAGGGTGAAGTCGGATTCGGGATCGCCGGTGCCCGGCAGGTCGAAGGCGAACACGGAGCTGGCGCCGCGCGGGAGGTACTCGAGCGTCCGCGCGTGCCACGGGCTGGACTCCAGTGCGGGGTGATGCACGGCGGTGACCGCCGCATGGGCCTCGAGGAAGCGCGCGACCTCGAGCGCGCTCGCCGAGTGCCGCGCGATGCGGAGGTCGAGCGTCTCGATGCCCTGCAGCAGCTGGAAGGCGTTGAACGCC
Source organism: Microbacterium sulfonylureivorans (assembly GCF_003999995.1). Lineage (NCBI taxonomy): Bacteria > Bacillati > Actinomycetota > Actinomycetes > Micrococcales > Microbacteriaceae > Microbacterium > Microbacterium sulfonylureivorans. The sequence continues at coordinate 172,726 of NZ_RJAD01000003.1, read as the reverse complement.
GACAGCGACGGGCCGAGGTCGTGCACGTACTTGGTCTTCACGAGTGCGATGTACGGCGAGCCGGTGGCGCCGAAGCGCTCGACGAGGCTGCCGCTCGGCACGCGCTGGTAGGTCTCGGTCAGCTGCGGCCAGCGCGCCGGCTCCGCGGTGAAGTCGAACGTGCCGAGGTCGACGACGACGCCGCCGAGCGAGGTTCCGTGGCCGCCCAGGAACTTCGTGGCGGAGTGCACCGAGATGTCGGCGCCGAGGTCCTTCACGCGCTGCAGGTAGGGCGTCGCGACGGTGTTGTCGATCACGAGCGGCACGCCGGCACGATGCGCGATGTCGGCCACGGTGCGCACGTCGAGCACCTGCGCGATCGGATTGGTGATGGACTCCGCGAAGAACGCACGCGTGGTGGGGCGCACGGCGGCGGCCCAGGCATCCGCGTCGTCCTGATCGACGAAGGTGACCTCGATGCCCCAGTCGGCGAAGGTGTCCTGCAGCAGGTCGACCGTGCCGCCGTAGAGCTGGCGCGCGGCGACGATGTGCTGGCCCTGCTTGGCGAGCGCGAGGAGTGCGAGCGCCACCGCCGCCTGGCCCGACGCGACGCCCGCCGCGGCGACGCCGCCCTCGAGCTCGGCGACGCGCTTCTCGAACACGAGCACGGTCGGGTTCGCGGCGCGGCTGTAGATGTTCCCGTCGCGGCGCAGGGCGAACAGATCGCGGGCTTCGCTCAGCGACCGGAACTGGAAGGCGTTCGACTGGTGGATCGAAGGGACGGCGGTGTTCTCGGCGATGCCGGAGTCGAACCCCGCCTGCACCTGCGCCGTCGCGAACGCGCGCGAGGCCGTGGCGGCAACAGGCTCGTGTGACATGCGTCCATTGTCGAGGCGGACGCCCCGGGTCGCCCGCCTGTGTCGAACTGTTGCACGGCGGGTGGGCGAGGATGGGAGGATGCCGCTGCTCGCCACCCCCGAAGATGTCATCGCCCTCCGCGCCGCCGGCGGTCGCGTGACCGTGCTCGACGTCCGGTGGCGGCTCGATCGTCCGGACGGGCGCCCCGACTACCTCGCCGGCCACGTCCCCGGAGCCGTGTGGGTCGACCTCGACCGCGAGCTCGCGACCCACGGCTCTCCGGATCAGGGGCGCCATCCGCTCCCGTCCCGCCGGACGCTGCAGGACGCGGCGCGACGCTGGGGTCTCGACGACGGCGACACCGTCGTGATCTACGACGACTGGAACTCGCTCGCGGCGGCGCGCGCGTGGTGGCTGCTGCGCGGCAGCGGCGTCGCCGACGTGCGCGTGCTCGACGGCGGCCTGCGCGCGTGGACCGACGCCGGCCTCCCGCTGGAGACGCGGGACGTGGTCCCTGCCCGAGGGTCGATCACGCTGACGGAGCTCGCCGACGGGGTCGTCTCGATCGACGACGCCGCGCGATGGCCGGCGCGCGGCGTGCTCCTGGACTCCCGCGCCCCCGAGCGATACCGCGGCGAGGTCGAGCCTCTCGACCCGGCCGCCGGGCACATCCCGGGCGCGCGCAACCTTCCTGCTGCGGCCGTGCTCGACGCGGGCCGGTTCCGTGACGCCGGCGCCCTGCGCACGGCGTTCGCCGAGGTCGGCGCGACGCCGGGCGTGCCGGTCGCGGCGTACTGCGGGTCGGGCATCACCGCGGCGCACACGGCGCTGGCGGGCGAGCTCGCCGGGATCGATGTCGCCGTGTATCCCGGCTCGTGGAGCCAATGGTCCAATTCGCCCGGCCGCCCCGTCGCGACCGGCGGCGCGCCCGCCTGAGCCCGGGTGACTCCCACCCGCCTGTCGCGATCGGGGCCGGGATCAGGCGGGGGGCCGTCAGGCGAGCGGACGGGCCGGCCGCCGGTGGGTCACGGGACGAGCGTGATCTTGCCGTCGACGCCCGCGGCGACGACGCGGTGGGCCTCCGGTGCGTCCGAGAGGGCGAACGACGGTCCGAGCTCGACCGAGAAGCGCCCTGCCGCCAGGAGCGCGAGGACGACGGGCATGGCCTCTCCTCGCCATTCCTGCTGCTGCGCGGTCAGCGGCTCCGGGGATCCGCCCATGAAGGCGCGGACGCCGAGGGCCGAGGCATCCCGCCCCCGCACGAGCGTCGCGACGCGAGTCCTGTCGGCGACCAGCTCGACCGACGTCTGCAGCGCCTCGTCGGTGCCGGCCGCGTCGATGGCGACCGTCACGCCCTGCGGGGCGACCTCGCGCACCCGATCGGCGAGACCGTCGCCGTAGGGCACCGGCGTCGCGCCCAGGGCGCGCACGGCGTCCGCGCGCCGCGGTGACGCCGTCGCGACGACGGTCGCGCCCCACAGCACCGCGAACTGGATCGCGGCCTGGCCGACCGCTCCGGAGCCGCCGTGCAGCAGGAGCGTGTCGCCGGACCCGACCGAGAGCGATCGAAGCGTCTGGTAGGCCGTGCCGACGGGGATGCCGAGCGCCGCGCCGGTCGCCGCGTCGACCTGCGGCGGACGCGGGTGGACGCGGGATGCGGGGACCACGACGTCCGTGGCGTACGCGCCGTATGCGCCGGAGAACACGACGGCATCGCCGGCGCGGAAGCCGTCGACGCCCGCGCCGACCGCCGTCACCACGCCCGCTCCGTCGCTGCCGACGCGGCGCGGCTCGACGATCTCGGCCGACGTGCGGAGTCCGGAGCGGAGCTTGCCGTCGATCGGATTGACGCCGGCCGCCTCGACGCGGATCGCGATCTCGCCGGCTCCCGGAACAGGGGCGGGGATGTCGATGGGGTGGAGGACCTCGGGTCCGCCGAACTCGGTGTAGACGATCGCTGTGGCCATGGCAGGCGCAACCTCCTCGTTGTCGAGCGCTATTCCTTGAGCGCCTTCTGGATCCGCTGCAGCGACACCGGCTCGGCGGTGCCGAGCGGCTGCGCGAACAGGCTCACGCGGTACTCCTCGAGCAGCCAGCGCGTGTGCGCGAGCGTCGCCGGCGCGTCCGCGGGAAGCGGGATGGCGCCGCCGGCATCGGCGTAGACGGCCCCGGCGCGCTCGAACTCCGTCATGCGCTGCCGGTCGCGCCCGGGGTTGTCGGGCAGGGCCTTCACGCGGTCCAGTGCGGCACGCAGATAGCGCGGGAGGTGCGCCAGGCGGGCGGTGCCGGTCCGCGAGACGAAGCCGGGGAAGACGAGTCCGGCGAGCTGGCCTTTGACGTCGTTCAGCGTGCCGAGGAGTGTCAGCGAGTTCTGCTCGCGGACCGCGCGCTCGACGTCGCGGGATGCGGTCAGGATGCGGGCGGTCAGCGACACCGTCTGGAACAGCTCGTCCACCACGACCGCCGACAGCGCATCCCGGACGGCGTCGAATCCGGCTCGGGTGCGCACGACGCCGTCGGTCGCGGTACGCGAGACGACGGCATCCGCCACCGCGACGCGGCAGTCCTCGACGAGCGCCTTGGCGGACGGATAGGGGGATGCCGCGAGCGCCAGCTTCTCGGCGGAGGTCAGGTGCTCGAGCACGTACGCCGACGGCGACGCCACCGCGAGGAGCAGCAGCCGGCGGGCGCCGGCGCGGGTGGCGGCAGCCGCGGCCTCGGGCGTGGTCTCGATGCGGAGCGCGACGGAGCCGCCCTCGTCGACGAGCGCGGGGTATCCGCGCACCACGCCACCGGCGACGCGCGTGTCGACGACGTCGGGGAGGTCGCCGAACGACCAGTCGGTCAGCCCCGTGCGCTCGGCGAACGCGGGTGTCTCCGCGCCGGACTCGCGCGGCTGCGGACCGGCCGGACCGCCGCCGCGCCCGGGGCGCGACGGATCCTGCGCGCGGGCCACGGATCGGGCGACCGAGTCGCGCGCGCGGCCGGAGAGGCGGTCCTGCAGCGCGGCGAGGTCGCGGTCGGACCCCACGCCGCGACCGCGCTCGTCGACGGCGCGGAAGGAGACGAGCAGGTGCTGCGGCACGCGATCGAGCTCGAAGTCCGCCGCGGTCACCGGCTGGCTCGCGACGCGCCGGATCCGTGCGGCGAGGGCGTCGCGCAGTCCGAGGGGCGGCAGCCCGGCGTGCGACTCCGGGCCTTGGCCCGCCAGCTCGGACGAGAACGTGGCCGCCCAGTCGGCCGCGGGGACGACGTGCCGGCGGATCGCCTTGGGGAGCGCGCGCAGGAGGGCGGTGATGAGCTCGTCGCGCATGCCCGGCACCTGCCAGTCGAAGCCGTCGGGGCGCAGCTGGGCGAGAAGCGCCAGCGGCACCACCGCGGTGACACCGTCGTCGGCCGCGCCCGGCTCGAACCGGTAGGCGAGCGAGAGCACCTGGTCACCCTGCTGCCAGCGCGCGGGGAAGTCGCGTTCGTCGCCGCGCGACGCCTCGTCCACGAGGTCGGCCTCGGTCATGTCGAGCAGCCGAGGAGTGCGCTGCGAGGCATCCCGCCACCAGCCCTCGAACGAGCGCACATCGAAGACGTCGCGCGGGATCCGGGCGTCGTAGAACCGGTACACCGCCTCGTCGCCGACGAGGATGTCGCGGCGGCGCTCGCGCTCCTCGATCTTCTCGAGTCGCCGGCGCAGCTCGAGGTTGCGTCGCTCGAACGCCGTCAGGCGCTTGTCGAGGGACGAGGCATCCCACTCGCCCTCCACCAGCGCGTGCCGCAGGAACAGCTCGCGCGCGAACGGGCGGTCGAATCGCGCCAGCTGCACCCGGCGCTTCGGGACGATGTCGACGCCGAAGAGGGTGATCTTCTCGTAGGCGGATGCCGCGCCCGCCGCCTTCGACCAGTGCGGCTCGCTCAGCTGGCGCTTGGCGAGATCGCCGGCGAGCGGCTCGGCCCATTCGGGGTCGATCGCGGCCACGGTGCGGGCGAACAGGCGCGAGGTCTCGACGACCTCTGCCGCCATCACGGCCGACGGCCGCTGCTTCTTGAGCCCGGAGCCCGGGAAGATCGCGAACCGCGTGCCTCGCGCGCCCAGGTACTCGGCCGAGCGGCGGGCCTCGGCGCGATCTCCGGAGGAGCGCCCGCCGCGCTGACCGGTCTTCGCCGGCGCGCGGTCGTCGATGATGCCGATCTGCGACAGAAGGCCGGCGAGGATCGCGCGGTGGATGTCGGCGGGGTCCGCGGTCGCCCCAGCCGCCTGCTTGCGCGAGGTGCCCAGGATCGCGCTCAGCTGGCGGTGGACGTCCGCCCACTCGCGCACCCGCACGTAGTTGAGGTGCTCCTGGCGGCACAGGCGCCGGAACGCGCTCGATCCGAGCTCGGCCTGCTTCTCCTGCAGGTGGTTCCAGAGGTTGAGAAGGCTGAGGAAGTCGCTCGTCGGATCGGTGAAGCGCGCGTGGAGGCGGTCCGCCTCCTCGCGGCGCTCCTCGGGCCGCTCGCGCACGTCCTGGATCGACAGGCCGGCGACGATCACGAGCACGTCGCGCAGCACGCCGTTCCTGCGCGCCTCGATGAGCATGCGGGCGAAGCGCGGGTCGATCGGCAGACGGGCGATCTCGCGCCCGATGTCGGTGAGGACGGGAGCGCCGCCGCGGTCGGCGCCCGCGCTCGTCGGCGCGCGCACCGCGCCGAGCTCGACGAGGAGGTCGAGGGCTGCCTTCACGCCCCGCGAGTCGGGCGGCATGAGGAACGGGAACGAGGAGATGTCGCCGAAACCGAGCGAGAGCATCTGCAGGATGACCGAGGCCAGACTGGTGCGGAGGATCTCGGGCTCGGTGAACTCGTCGCGGCCGGTGAAGTCGTCCTCGGCGTAGAGCCGGATCGCGACGCCGGGGCTCGTGCGTCCCGCGCGGCCCGACCGCTGCTGGGCGGACGCCTGCGAGATCGGCTCGATCGGCAGCTGCTGGATCTTGGTGCGGTTGCTGTAGCGCGAGATGCGCGCCGTTCCGGTGTCGACGACGTAGCGGATGCCCGGCACCGTGAGACTCGTCTCGGCGACGTTCGTCGCGAGGATGACCCGTCGCCTCACGCCGGCGACCGATGACCGCTCGAACACGCGGTGCTGCTCGGCCGAGCTCAGCCGTCCGTAGAGCGGCAGCACCTCGGTGGGCGCGGCCGCCTTGGCATACATGCCGCGGACGGCATCCATCGCGTCGCGGATCTCTGCCTCGCCGGGGAGGAAGACGAGCACGTCGCCCGCCGGCTCTCGATCGAGCTCGCGGAGCGCGGCCGTGATCCCGTCGACGTCGTCGGCCTCGGCCTGGCCCTTGCCGGTGCCCGCCGGTGGCCGGTAGCGCACCTCGACGGGATACGTGCGTCCGGACACCTCGACGATCGGGGCGGGCGTGCCGTCCGGACCGGCGAAGTGCTTCGCGAAGCTCTCCGGGTCGATGGTGGCGCTCGTGATCACGACCTTCAGGTCGGGTCGCCTGGGCAGGATGCGCGTGAGGTACCCGATCAGGAAGTCCACGTTGAGGGAGCGCTCGTGCGCCTCGTCGACGATGATCGTGTCGTACTTCTTCAGCAGCCGATCGCGGTGGATCTCGTTGAGCAGGATGCCGTCGGTCATGAGTGCGACGCGGGTGTCGTCCGACACCTTGTCGGTGAAGCGCACCTTGTATCCGACCGTCGAGCCGAGGGGGACCTGGAGCTCCTCGGCGACGCGCTCGGCGATCGTGCGGGCGGCGATCCGGCGGGGCTGGGTGTGGGCGATGCGGGTGCGGCCGAGCTCGAGGCAGATCTTCGGCAGCTGGGTCGTCTTTCCCGAGCCGGTGGCGCCGGCCACGATCACGACCTGGTGATCGCGGATCGCGCGCGCGATCTCGTCCCGTGCGGCGCTGACGGGCAGCTCCGGCGGATAGGAGATGACGGGCTCGGGCGCAGACATAGCCCTCCATCGTATGACGGCGGTGAGGGACGGGGGATGCACCGCCGGCAGCGAGGCCGGCATCCGATTGCAAACCCCATTGACGTGCAAACAAGTTTGCGATACAAAGTAGCCATGTCCGCCACCACAGCCGCTCCTGTGACACCTGGCCCACGCGCCGTCACGGGCTCGCCGTCGCTCGCGTGGGGCATCGCGCTTCCCGCCCTGCGTGTCGTGATGGTCGCTCTTGCGTGCACACTGGCGTGGGTCGTCGTCGGGCTCACGGCGGGATGGACCGCCTTCCCGCCGACCCCGCTCGTCGCGACCGTGGCGATGCTGCCGGTCAACCTCATCTGCCTCGCACTCGTCGTCCGTCGCCTGCGCGCGGAGGGAACGAGCGCCCGTGCGCTCATCGGCTACCGCCCGGGCGCGCTCGGCCGCGACATCGCATGGGGCATGCTGTGGCTCGCCGTACTGTCCGTGCCGTTCATCCTCACGATCGTCGGGATGATGTGGCTCCTCCACGGACCCGGTGCCCTCACGCAGTTCGAGACCGTCTTCGTCGACAGCGACGCGATGCCGGCCTTCAGCCCGGCGGTCTCGCTCGTGCTCGCGATCGTCGCCGTGCTGACGTTCGCTCCGCTGAACGCCCCGACCGAGGAGCTCGTGTACCGCGGCCATGCGCAGCGGGCGATCGCCTCGCGCCGGCCGCTGCCGCTGGCGATCCTCATCCCGTCCGTGCTCTTCGGCCTGCAGCACGCCTGGTACGCGCCGACGTTCGACGCCGTGCTCGTCTACGTCAGCGCCTTCTTCGTGTGGGGAGTGGGCTCGGGCATCATCGCGTGGCGGCAGGGCCGCCTGCTGCCGCTGATCATCGCGCACGGCACGGTGAACCTGTTCACGACGCTCCCCGCCCTCGTCGTGCCCTTCCTTCCGATCGGAGCATCATGAACACCGACCCTTCGAGAGGCGACGAGGAGGCCGGCGACGCCGCCGAGATGCTCGCTCTCCTGGAGGAGCAGCAGGATCGCCTGGGCCGGCGGATGGGGGCCTTCGTCCCGTGGATCCTGCTCTCCTGGGGCATCGCGTGGCTGGTCGGCTTCGGGCTGCTGTGGCTCATCGACGGCGCGACGCCCGCGGTCGCCGTGCCGCTGCCGGTCGCGGTGGCGGTCTTCGTCGCGCTCATGGTCGCGGCGATCATCGTGTCGGCCGTGCTCGGGGCGCGCAGCCGGCGCGGCATCCGCTCGACCCCGGAAGCGGGCTTCACCGGCGCCGTGTTCGGCATGACGTGGATCGTCGGGTTCGTCGCGCTCCTGGTGTTCGGCACGGCCCTGCTCGTCAACGGGATGCCGGTCGAGCTCGCGAACATCTTCTACCCGACCGGTTCCGTGCTGTTCGTCGGGATCATGTACATCCTCGCGGGCGGGATCTGGCAGGCGAGGCCCACCCTGTGGATCGGCGGCTGGATCGTCGCCGTCGCCCTCGCGGCGCCGTACTTCGGGTACCCGACGCATTACCTGGTGTTCGCGCTCGCCGGCGGCGGCGTCTTCCTCGTCGGCGCGCTCGTCGTGTGGCTGTGGGTGCGCCGATGACCGAACTCGATCCGGTGATCCACGCCGCCGCGCGGCTGCGCATCACGGCCGCCCTCGCGACGCTCGACCCGGGGGAGAGCATCGCGTTCCCGCGGCTGCAGGAGCTTCTCGGCATGACGGCGGGAAACCTCTCCACGCACGTGCGCAGACTCGAGGACGCCGGCTACGTCGCCGTCGACAAGACCCATCGGGGTCGCACGCCGGTCACCTACCTCGCGCTCACCACGCGGGGCCGCCGCGCCTTCGAGGACTATGCCGAGACCCTCAGATCCGTGCTCGGAGAGCGATCCGGCTCGTAGGCTGGAAGGCATGGCAACGACCCCCTCTGTGAAGCTCAACGACGGCTACGACATCCCCCAGCTCGGCTACGGCGTCTTCAAGGTGCCGCCGGCAGACACCGAGCGCGCCGTGACCGAGGCGCTCGAGGTCGGCTACCGCCACATCGACACCGCGGCGATCTACGGCAACGAGGCGGGCGTGGGCGCCGCGATCGCGGCGAGCGGCCTGCCTCGCGACGAGCTCTTCGTCACGACGAAGCTGTGGAACGACCGCCACGAGGGCGACGAACCGCGCGCGGCGATCGCCGAGAGCCTCGAGAAGCTCGGCCTCGAGCAGGTCGACCTCTACCTCGTGCACTGGCCCACGCCCGCCGCGGACAACTACGTGCAGGCGTGGGAGAAGCTCATCGAGCTGCGGGCCGCCGGTCTCGCCCGCAGCATCGGCGTCTCGAACCACCTCGTGCCGCACCTCGAGCGCATCGTCGCCGCGACCGGCGTCGTGCCGGCCGTGAACCAGATCGAGCTGCACCCGGCCTACCAGCAGCGCGAGATCACCGACTGGGCCGCGGCCCACGACGTGCGGATCGAGTCCTGGGGCCCGCTCGGCCAGGGCAAGTACGACCTCTTCGGCGCCGAGCCGGTCGCCGCCGCGGCGCAGGCGCACGGCAAGACCCCGGCGCAGGCGGTGCTGCGGTGGCACCTGCAGAAGGGCTTCATCGTCTTCCCGAAGTCGGTGCGCCGCGAGCGGCTCGAGGAGAACCTCGACGTGTTCGACTTCGCGCTCACCGAGGCCGAGGTCGCCGCGATCGACGCGATGGAGCAGCCCGACGGCTCCGGTCGTGTGAGCGCCCACCCCGACGAGGTCAACTGACCGGCGTCGGCCCGAGCCGGCCCGGCACGTCATGAATCCTCGCCTCGCGGACGCCACGAGCCCCTACCTGCGGGCTCATGCGGGCAACCCGGTCCCATGGTTCCCGTGGGGCGAGGAGGCGTTCGCCGCGGCGCGCGCCCGGGATGTGCCGGTGCTCGTCTCGATCGGGTACTCGACCTGCCACTGGTGCCACGTCATGGCCCGCGAGTCGTTCGAGGACGCCGCCACCGCGGCCGAGATCGACGCCGGGTTCGTGGCGATCAAGGTCGACCGCGAGGAGCATCCCGAGGTCGACGCAGCGTACATGGCGGCCGCGGCCGCGTTCACGCCGAGCCTCGGCTGGCCGCTCACGGTGTTCGTCACGCCGGAGGGGCGCCCGTTCTTCGCGGGCACGTACTTCCCGCCGCAGCCGCGGGGAGGGATGCCGGCGTTCCGCCAGGTGCTCGCCGCGGTCCGCGAGGCGTGGGTCGAGCGTCGCGACCAGATCGACGGAACCGCGGACGCGGTGGTGGCGGCGCTCGCCGACGTGCGCAGCTCCGGAGGGCGCGCGGCATCCGCTCTGCCCTCTGGATCCGACCTCGCCGGCGCCGCCCGGGCGCTCGCCGATCGTGAGGACCCGGAGTTCGGCGGATTCGGCGGGGGAGAGCCCGCGACCCCGAAGTTCCCGGTCGCGACGGCGCTGCGCTTCCTGCAGAGCGGCGCCGTCCGAGAGACGGCGGGCGAGGCATCCGCCGTCGCCGACCGCGCCCTCGCCGCGATGGCCGCCTCGCCGCTGCGCGACCGCGTCGAGGGCGGGTTCTTCCGCTACGCGACCCGTCGCGACTGGACGGTGCCGCACTACGAGCGCATGCTGACCGACAACGCCCAGCTGCTCGACGTCGCGCTGGACGCCGGCGACGCGGACACCGCGCGGGCTGTCGCGGGGTTCCTCGTGGACGTCCTGCAGCAGCCGGGCGGCGGATTCGGCGCCGCACAGGACTCCGAGTCGTGGATCGACGGCGCCCGCAGCGAGGGCGGCTACTACGCGCGGGATGCCGCGTCCCGCGGCGGCCTCGAGCCCCCGGCCGTCGACGGCAAAGTCGTCACGGGGTGGAACGGCCTCGCCGTCGGCGCGCTCGCCCGTGCCGGCTCGCGGCTCGGGGACGAGCGCTGGATCGACGCCGCCCGACGTGCGGCCGACGCCGTGCTCGAGGCGAACCTCGCCCCGGACGGCTCGCTCGTGCGCGCGTCGCTCGACGAGATCCCGTCGCGGGCGAAGGCGACGCCGGCCGACTACGGCCAGCTCGCGGCCGGACTCGTCGCGCTCGCCGCGGCCACGGGCGACGCGGCGTATGCGGTGCGCGCCCGCGAGCTGGTCGCCGCCTGCATCGGCCCCGACGGGCTGCCGGCCGTGCCGGGCGGGGGAGACCCGGTTCTCGCCGCGCAGGGCGTGGGGGCTCCGGATGCCGCGTCCGACGGCGACGAGCCGTCCGGGCACGCCGCTCTCGCCGAGGCCGCCACCGCGCTGTGGATGCTGGGCGGCGGCGACGAGCTGCGCGCCGTGGCCGAGAGCATCGTGTCGCGCAGCGCCGCCGCGGCCCTCGCGCAGCCGCTCGCGCACGGTGCGCTGCTGCGCGTCGCCGCGACTCTGACGACGGCGCCCCGGCAGCTCGTGGTGCTGGCATCCGATCCTGCGGCACCTCTCGCGACGGCAGCGAGAGGTGTCCGGGCGGATCTCGTGGCCGTCGTCACCCCGTCGCAGGCGGACGCGTTCACCGCCGCCGGATTCTCGCTGTTCGCGGGCAAGGTCGCGGTGGGGGGCATCCCGACGGCGTACGACTGCCGGGACTTCGCATGCCGCCTGCCGGTGACAGATCCGGCGGATCTCGCCGACTGACGCGGTCGCGGGCCGCGGGGCGCTACACCCAGGTGGGCAGCCAGTTGTGCAGCCGCCAGAAGTCGTAGGGCACGGTCATCGCCGTGACCACGGGGTACCAGAAGGCCGACAGCAGCAGCGCGACGCCGAGGAACACCATCACCAGCCGCTGGCCCGTGAGCCGCCGGTACGCGTCGGCGTGCCGCGGCCCGGCGATGTCGCGCAAGGCGAACGTCAGGGCCAGCAGCATGAACGGCAGGACGAGCACGGTGTAGAACTGGAAGATCGTGCGCTCAGGGAAGAACAGCCAGGGCACGTAGGTGACGCCGATCCCCGTGAGCACGAGCGCATAGCGCCAGTCGCGCGCCACGACGAAGCGGTAGGCGAGGTAGATCACGGCGGCGACGCCGGCATACCAGATGAGCGGGTTCGGGATGCTCGCGATCACCTGCGAACAGCCGTTGGCCGCGGCACAGCCGTCGGCGCCGAGGGCGTCGTGGTGGTAGTACATGCCGGTGGGCCGGATGAGGAGCGGCCACTGCCACGCCGGACTCGCGTAGGTGTGGCCCGACGTGATCTGCGACGCGGCGTTGAGCATCGTGACGTGATCGAGCCACAGGCTCTGCAGCGACAGCGGAACCCACGACCACACGCCCGTGGCCGGGTTCGCGTCGGCCGCGTGGCGGCTGTATCCGCCGTCGCTGAGCAGCCACCCCGACCATGAGACGACGTACACGAGCACGGCGACCGGCACGAGGAGCACGAACGTGGCCGCACCCTGCCGGATCGCGTCGGTGGGCCAGAACAGCACTCCCGCCCGTCGCCGGGCGAGGGCGTCGGTCACCACGAGGTAGATCCCGAGCCCGGCGAGCACCCACGCGCCCGACCACTTGACGGCGGATGCCGCGCCCAGCGCCGCGCCGGCGGCGATGATCCACGGCCGGTTCCACAGGATCGGGCCCCAGGACGGCGGCTCGTCGTCGTCGTAGCGTGCGGCCACGGTCTGGGCGATCCTCGTCATCGTGCGCTCTCGATCGAGGAGCACGAAGAGGAAGCCCAGGAGCATGAAGAACATCAGCGGCGTGTCGAGGAGCGCGACACGGCTCATCGAGATCGCCAGACCGTCGACGGCCATCAGGAGTCCCGCAACGACGGCGAACGTCGTCGAGCGGGTGAGCCGCTTCGCGATCAGCATGAGCACCAGCACGGCCGCCGTGCCGAGGAGGGCTGTCGTGATGCGCCATCCCCAGCCGCTCTCGGGGCCCAGCACCATCATGCCGACCGCGATGATCCACTTGCCGAGCGGCGGATGGATGACGAAGGCGGGATCTGTGGTGAAGATGCCGACGTCGCCCGCGAGGAACCGGTCGTTGGCCTCCGCGGGCCAGGCGGCCTCGTACCCGAGCTGCGAGAGTGTCCACGCGTCCTTCACGTAGTACGTCTCGTCGAACTGGTTCATCAGGTCGTGCGCCGCGGCGAGGTTCCACAGGCGCAGCACGGCGGCCAGGAGCACGACCAGCGCGGGCGCCAGCCACGCGTAGAGGCGGTGCGCCTTCGGGTCGCGCACGACGCGCTCGGTGAACCGGTCATACAGACTCGGACGCACCGGCGGGATCAGCGGCTCGGCGGGCGGGTCGGCGTCCAGCCGGGGCGCGTGCGTCACCGGCCCAGTCTAAGTGTCGACGTCTGGGAGCCCTGCTCGCGGCGGTCGCCGTCGGCAGGCCCGCGCGTCCGTATGATTCCTGACGTGGACGCTACGACGGGGTACTGGTACGGCGAGGACGACGACTCGCGGCGTCGGCGCGCCGTCGACCTCCTTCAGGCGTTCCGGCTGTACCGGGCCGCCGAGGTCGCGATGAGGCGCCGGACCCGTGACGCGATGGCGATGGGCGAGAACGATCTGCTCACCCTCCGGTACCTCCTGAAGGCCGTTCGCGAAGACCGTCTCGTCTCGCCGGCCGAGCTCGCGCGCTATCTCGGCGTGTCGACGGCGTCGATGACGGTGATCATCGACCGCCTCGAGAAGTCCGGTCACGTGCGCCGCGGGCCCCATCCGACCGATCGCCGGAGCATCGTGGTGATCCCCACGGTCGAGACCGACGAGGAGGTGCGGCGCACGCTCGGGGCGATGCACGTCCGCATGCTCGATGCCGTGTCGGGAATGACCCCGGACGAGACGCGCATCGTGATGGACTGCCTCGCCCGCATGCAGGCCGCCGTCGACGTCATCGAGCCCGCCCACGACGAGACGACGCCCGCCTAGGCTGGGTCCGTGATCATCCTCGCGGCGACCCCGATCGGAAACCTGGGGGATGCCTCGCGCCGCCTCGTCGAAGCGCTGCAGACCATCACGGTCATCGCCGCCGAGGACACGCGCACGACGCAGCGGCTGCTCGCGGCGCTCGGCATCGAGAACCGTCCGCGCCTGATCGCCCTGCACGATCACAACGAGAAGGAGCGAGCCCCTGAGCTCGTCGAACTCGCCCGCGACCGCGATGTGCTGGTGCTGAGCGACGCCGGTATGCCGACGGTGAGCGACCCGGGGTACGGCCTGGTGGCCGCCGCCGCGGCGGCAGGAGTGACCGTGACGGCCATTCCCGGGCCGAGCGCCGTGCTCACCGCGCTCGCGGTGTCGGGCCTGCCGACCGACCGCTTCACCTTCGAGGGGTTCGTGCCGCGCAAGCCCGGGGAGCGCGCCGGCGCTCTCCGGTCGCTCGCGAACGAGCCGCGGACCATGGTGTTCTTCGAGGCGCCGTTGCGGGTGGCCGCGACGCTCGCCGATATGGCGACGGCGTTCGGCTCCGACCGGCCGGCCGCGGTCTGCCGAGAGCTGACGAAGCTGTACGAGGAGGTCGCGCGCGGCACCCTCGCCGAACTGACGGAATGGGCGGCGGCCGGGGTTCGCGGCGAGGTCGTGCTCGTCGTCGCCGGTGCGGCCCCGCGCGAGGTCGCCTTCCCCGACGCGGTCACTCAGGTGCTCGAGCTCGTGCGCGGCGGCACTCGGCTGAAGGACGCAGCCGGCGAGGTCGCGGCCCACACCGGGCACTCCTCGCGCGAGCTGTACCAGGCCGCGCTCGCCGTGCGGGGGTAGCCCGCGCGGTCCGTCATCGGGTGATGACGGACCACGCGCTCGCGGCTACTTCCTGACCTTGACGCTCAGCTCGCCGCTGGTGGTCGTGCCGGCGGCGTTCGAGAACTCGACGCGATAGACGTGCGTGCCCTTCGACGCCCCCGCGACGGGAAGCGTCGCACGCTGCGCGCTCGGTGTCGCGGCCGCGAGCACGCCCTCGGCCACGAGCATCCCATCCTCGAAGAACCGGTAGGAGGTGGCGTTGGTGCCCCACCACAGGTCGGCGGTCACGGTGTAGGCGCCGTCGCCGTCGTGGTTGTCGTGGCTCAGCGTCGGCTTCGCGGGCGAGGCCTGCGTCACCCTGACGGTGACGGACTGCGTCGCGGACGTGCCCCGCGTGTTCACGAGCTCGCCCGTGTAGACGTAGGTGCCGTCGGCCTTGCCCGTGACCGGGACGCTCGCCGACTGGGGGGCCAGCCCGCCGTACGCGAGCGGCACGGTGGCGATCAGCGTGCCGTTCTCGAACAGGCGCAGCTTGGTGCCGTTCTCGCCCCACCACAGGTTCATCCGCACGGTGTAGGCGCCGTCCTGCAGGCCGGTGTCCCAGCCGTTGTCGTGCGACAGGATGCCCCGGCCGGGCGCCGCGGTCGCGGCATCCACGATCAGGAGCCCCTCCACGGCTGCCGCCAGCGCCTGGCGCGCGCCGTCGACGGCGCTCTGCGCCGGGCGGTCGGCGTCGAGGACGATCTGCGCGCGCTCCATCGCCGCGACCAGTGCCGCTGCGGTGCCGGGGGTGAACCCGGCGCGGTCGATGGATTCGGCGGCCGCGAGATCCGCGGCGAGCTCGCCCGTGTCGACGTCGGCGGCGCCGCCGCGCACCAGGCGGAACGCGTCGATCGTGCCCCACGCACCGGCGCCGAGCGAGAACGACGCCGACACATCGAGCACGCCGTCGGCGCCGACTTCGACCGGAGCCGTCGCCGCGGTCCGGAAGGCCTGCCAGCCCGCGAGGAACAGCGGCGCCTCCACGGCGTCGGCGGCGGACCGGGCGGCGAGCGTCATCGACGCGGCGGATCCGGCATCCCCTCCCTGGGTCACGGCGGAGAGCGAGTACTCGCCCGCCGGCAGGCCCGCCACGCGCTGCGAGAGCGTGAACGCGTAGGGTGTGCCGAGCCAGAACGACGCGGCACGGGCGCCCTCGGCGGCGTCGGCGGTGGCGCCGATCGCGGCGCCCGGTCCGTCGATGGTCCACATCGAGACATCGGATGCCTCGAACCCGGAGTTTCGGATCCAGTTGCGCTCGGTCACGGTGACCGTCGCGGTCGCGGCGAGACCCTCGTCGGTCGTGCCGGGGATCGTGTAGACGCCCGTGCCGGCGATCCACCGGACAGCGCCGGACCAGGTCACCGGTTCGTCCACGACGGCGCCGACGTAGTCGGTGACCGCGACCGTCTCGGGCAGGTCGATCGGGTCGCCGTCGGCGACCTCGACGGCGACGGGCGCCACGGTGGGCGCCGGCGCCTCGCCGATCAGCTCCAGCCCGGCGAACGCATCGTCGAGGAGCGCCAGCGCCGCTTCGACGACCTCGGCGGCCGGCGCGGTCGCCCCGAGGACGACCCGGCCGATCTCGACCGCCGCATCGAGGTCGTCGAGCGAGGGCGCGGTGAACAGATCACGGTCGAGCGCCGCCGCGCGAGCGACGGCGGCGTCGAGCGCGCCGGTGTCGGCACCGGCGGGCAGGTGGCGGACGAGCTCGAGGTCGTCGAACGTTCCCCATGCACCCGCCGAGAGCGTCGCCGCGACCGTCACGGTGGCGCTCCCGCCGGCCCCGACGTCCACCGCGCCGGTCGTGGGCGTCGACCAGGTGCGCCATCCCGACATCGCGAAGGGAGCCGACTGCGACGAGCCGGACGAGCTCGCCACGGTGACGCGCACGCTGCTCGCGGCATCCTCCCCGTCGCCCTGGAGAGCCGCCCGCGCGACGTAGGTGCCCGCGGCGAGGCCGTCGACGCGCTGCGAGACCGTGAACGAGTAGGCACTCCCGGAGTAGAAGTGGGCGGACCGGGCGCCGGAGTGCGGGTCGTCCGTCGCGCGGAGGGTGACGCCCGTGCCGGTGCGCGTCCACATGGTGACGTCGGTCGCCTCGAATCCGGGGTTGCGGAGCAGGTTCTGCTGCGACACCGTGATCGCGGCCGAGGTCGCGTGACCCGACGCCGTGACGCCGCTCACCGCGTAGGTGCCGGGACCGGAGATCCAGTCAGCGGCGTCCGACCAGGCGACCGCCTCCGGTTCGGTGGAGCCGTCGTTGTAGGTGATCGTCACGGTGGCCGGAAGGGCGACGGGTGAGCCCTCGGCGAGCTCCAGCGTGACTGTGCCGACCGAGGTCACCTCGCGCGGGGCGACGGCGCCGGTGCGGGCGTATGCGAAGACGTTGAGCGACTCGAGGGGCGTGCCGTCGTGCGCGAACAGGGCCTGGTTGTCCCACGCCGATCCGCCGAACCACTCGCCGGCATCGTCGGGGTCGTACTCACCGGCATAGCTCGACGCCCAGCCCGACCCGTGCGCCTCCCAGAGCAGCCTGTTTGCGGCGAGCTCGGACGGCGGACCCACCGGCAGCCACGCGGGCTCCCAGTAGAAGACGCCGATGCCGGCCGCGCCGACGTTCGCGACGGCCTGGATGACGTCGCGCACGGCGGTCGCCTGGCCCTGCACGCTCACCGGGTACTGCGTCGCCTCGGCGGGCAGGTCGATCACGTTGCCATGGCCGTCGCCGTCCTCGAGCGTGTACGCCCATGACGTCTCCGCGACCATGACCTTCTTGCCGTAGGTGTCGGCGACGTTCTTGAGCACCGACGTGAGGTTCGCGAGGGTGCCGTGCCAGAACGGGTAGTAGCTCGACGCGAAGACGTCGTAGTCGACGTTGCGCGACGCGAGGTTCTGCGCGTAGCCGGCGTAGCGGCCGGCGGACTCGGGGTTGGTGAAGTGGACGGCGACGAGAGCGTCGGGATAGACCTCGCGCACGGCGGCGGAGCCCGCGGCGAAGATCTGCGCCATCCCGTCCCACCCGCTGACACCGGCGACGGCGTTGTTCGTCTCGTTGCCGACCTGCACCATGCGCACGTCGACGCCGGCCGCGGCGAACCGCTCGAGCGCCTCGGCGGTGAACGCCTCGACCGCCGCAGCCTTCTCGGCCACGGTGGACGCGGCCCAGGCCTTCGGCGCCTGCTGCTTCGCAGGGTCGGCCCAGAAGTCGGAGTAGTGGAAGTCGACGAGGACCCGCAGGCCGGCCGCGGTCGCCCGCTCGCCGATCTCGACGGCCCGCGCGACGTCGACGGTGCCGCCGCCGTACCCGTTGCCGTCCGCGTCGAACGGATCGTTCCAGACGCGTACGCGCACGTCGGTGACCTCGGCATCGGCGAGGACGTCGAACAGGTCGGCGGGCAGGCCCGCGGCATCCCGGAACACCACGCCCGACTCCTCGAGAGCGACGGCGGAAGAGACGTCGACACCGTTGATGAAGTCGGCGGGCAGGTTCTCGACCCTGTCGACGACGATGCCGGCCTCGACCGGTCCGTCGTCCGCCGCCGTGGCCGGCGGTGCGCCCAGTACTGATGCGAGCAGTGCGGCGAGGGCGGCAGCGACCGCTCCCAGCCTGGCGCGCGGGGTGATTCTCACGATGTGTCTCCGATCGACGTTGATCTTCGCGACGAGCGCGACGGGTCTAGCCCTTGACGGACCCCGCGGTGAGGCCGCCCACGATGTAGCGCTGGAGGGACAGGAACAGGACGAGCACGGGGATCGCGGCGACCACGGCGCCGGCCGCGAACAGGCCCCAGTTCGAAGCGAGCTGGTTGGAGACCCACTGGTACATGCCGACGGCGAGCGTCCAGTTGTCCTCCGACACCAGGACGATCTTGGCGATGATGTAGTCGCCGAACGCGGCCAGGAACGCCAGCAGCGCCACGACCGCGAGGATCGGGGTCACCAGCGGCATGATGAGGCGCCAGAAGATCTGCGCGTGGGTGGCGCCGTCGATCTTCGCCGACTCGTCGATCTCGATCGGCACCGTGTTGAAGAAGCCGTACATCAGGAACGTGTTCACGCCCAGCGCGCCGCCGAGGTACACGCAGATGAGCGCGATCTTGGAGTTCAGGCCCAATGCGGGCACCACCTCGCCGAGCGTCAGCAGCATGAGGAAGATCGCGACGAACGCGAGCGCCTGCGGGAACATCTGGATGATGAGCAGCCCGGTGAGGCTCGTCCGGCGGCCCGAGAAGCGGAAGCGCGAGAACGCGTAGGCGGCGGCCGCGCCCATGAGCACCGCGCCGACGGCGGCGCTGCCGCCGACGATCAGGGTGTTGGCCGCCCACGTCCAGTACGACGTGGCCGCGAGCGACGCGTAGTTCGCGAAGTCGACGACGCTGAACAGCGCGTTGCTCGCGGCGAGCGTGCCGCGCGGATTGAGGGATGCCGAGAGCACGTACACCAGCGGGAAGACGGCGTAGAAGACCACGAAGACCGCGAGGACGTACTTCCAGCCGACGTCGAGCACCCAGCGGCGGCGTCGACCCGCGGCGCGGCTCGGAGCGGAGTCCGCAGTGGCCGGGGCGGCGGTCTCGATGGCGATGGGGGCGGACATCACATGAACTCCTCGAGCTTGCGGGTCTGGCGGAAGGCGAGAGCCGAGATGAGGCCGACCACGGCGAAGACGATGATCGACAGTGCGCTGGCCAGGCCGTAGTCGGCCGCCCCGCCGGAGACGCCCGAGATGTCGTAGATCGCCGAGATGAGGATGTCGGTCGACCCGAGCGCGTACGGGGCGCCGGGGATGGCCGGCCCGCCGTTGTTGAACATGTAGATGACGGTGAAGTTGTTGAAGCTGAACGCGAAGGACGAGATCAGCAGCGGCGCCGTGGCGACGAGCACCAGCGGGAGGATGATCGCGCTGAGCTGTCGGGTGCGTCCCGCGCCGTCGATCGACGCGGCTTCGAGCGTGTCGGCGGGCAGCGCCTGCAGCGCGCCCGTGCACACCAGGAAGTAGTACGGGTAGGTGAGCCACAGGTTCACCCAGATCACGGCGCCCCGTGCGAGCCAGGGATCGCCGAGCCAGTTGATGTCGGCGCCGAAGAAGAACAGGTCGTTGATCACGCCGAACTCGGCGTTGAACATGCCGCGGAACAGCAGTGCGGACATGAACGCGGGGAAGGCGTACGGGAGGATGTAGAGCGTCCGCAGGAAGCGCCGGCCCTTGAGCCTCGCATCGTTGTAGATCAGCGCGAGCAGCAGTCCGAGCGCGAACGGGAGCACGACCGACAGGATCGCGAACACGAAGGTCCACGCGGTGACGATCAGGAGCGTCTGGGCGAGCGCGGGGTCGGTGAACAGCCGCACGAAGTTGTCGAAGCCGACGTTGACGTACCAGCCGGCGGGGAGCTTCGAGCCGTCCTCCGCTACGAAGGTGCCGGTCGCGGCATCGGCCGTGTATACCGTGCCCGTCGCGGTGTCGGTGATGGTCTGGGCTCCGGCATCCCACACCAGTGTCGACTCGTAGACGGCGCCCGACGAGCCGTCGCGGGTGCGGATCGAGCCGTCGTTCGGGTCGTCCGACACCGGCACGCGGAGGTTCACGACCTCGTTCTGAAGCTCCTTGTCGGAGATGAGACTCGCGCGGGGGACGACGTTCCAGCCCGGCACGGCCGACGGGGCGCCGCTGTCGCCGATCTCGGCGAGCCGCGCAGGCGAGAGCGACTGCTCCGCCGTCCCGACGAGGACGTCGCCCTCTTCGCCGACGATCGCGAAGCCGAGCATCCCGGCGCTCTCGACGACGGAGAGCGGGTAGGTCGGCGAGCCCTCGACACGACGCTCGCCCTGGATGAGCGCGGCCTCCACCGCCTGCTCCTGCGAGCCGGCGTGCCCGGTGCCGTAGTTCGTGAAGGCGATGTAGGCCGTGTAGCCGAAGATGAAGACCTGGAAGACCAGGAGGAAGACGAGCCCGGGGAACAGATACTTCAGGGGCAGCGACCGCTTGGTGAAGTAGACGATGTCGGCGAGCACCAGCAGCACCACCGCGACGCTGAAGACGATCCACGACTCGGCGCGGAAGGCGCTGATGATCGCCATCACGCCGAAGGCGTTGATCAGGGCCATCAGGGCGAGCTTCGCGAGGAAGCCCCAGCCGGGTCCGCGCCAGCGGCGGCCGTGGGCCTCTCCGCGTTCGGGCTTGTCCGCCGTGACCGGCGGTCTGGTGGGTGCGTCCACCGACATCGTGTGCTCCTGTCGCTGCTGCTGCGGGATGGAAGGCCGGGGGGCGAGGAGAGGCACTCACCCGCCCCCCGGCGGTATGTCAGCCCCCGACCGTGGCCTCGAGGTCGGTGACCATCGTGTTCCACGTCGACACCGGGTCGGCGCCGTTGATGATCTGCGACTGGGCCGCGTTCCAGAGGTCCCACACCGAGCCCATCTCGGGGATGCTCGGCATCGGCACGCCGCTCTGGGCCGACGCGAGGAAGCCCGCGATGATCGGGTCGGACGACACCTCGGTCGCGAGGGTCGACCACGCGGGGATGCGCGGGTCGGCCTCGTACAGGGCGCGCTGAGCCTCCTCGGTGCCGAGGTAGTTCACCAGGAACTCCTGCGCGAGCAGGGCGTTCTCGCTCTGCGAGCTCAGGTAGAAGCCCTGCACGCCGACGAACGGCGCAGCGGCCTCGCCGCCGGCGGACGGGATCGGGTTGACGGCGACGTTCACGTCGGGGAAGGCGCTGATCGCCCAGGGGCCCTGGATCGTGTACGGCGCCTTGCCGGTGTTGAACAGCTCGTTGTTGATGTCGTAGTCGACGGTGGTCGAGATGTAGCCGGTGCCCGCCGAGCCGTTCGCGCCGAGCCACGTCGCGAACGCGTCGCCCGCCTCGCCGCCCATGCCGACCTCGGACGTGTACGAGCCCGAGTCGTCCTGAACGAAGACCGGGGCGCCGTACGACGTCTGGAATCCGTACATCGTGTAGCCGTCGCCGGTCTCGCCGTTGGTGTTGATGACGAACGGCCGCTCGGCACCCGAGGCGAGGCCCTTCTCGATCATCTCGTCCCACGTCGCGGGAGCCTCTTCGCCCACCAGGTCGACGTTCTGGATCAGCGCGATCGTCTCGAGGGAGTAGGGGAGGGCGTACAGCTGGCCGTCGTAGGTCATCGCCTCGAGGGCGACCGGCTCGAACTCCTCGGCCTTGTCGCCGAGATCGATCGTGTCGACCACGCCTGCCGCGACGAGGGCGCCGAGCCAGTCATGGGCGCCGACGGTGATGTCGGGGCCCTCGCCGGTCGGCACCTGCGCGATGAAGTCGTTGCGGAGGTCCTCGAAGTTCTTCTTCACGAGGGTGACGGTCGCGCCGGTCTCCTCCTCGAACGCCGCCGCGGCGGCGGTGATCGCGGCCTCGCGCTCCTCGTCGGTCCAGACGACGAGCTCCGCGCCCGTGCCGTCGATGGCCTCTTCGGTCGCTTCCGGGGCGGCGGTCCCGCCGCCGCAGCCGGCGAGGACGACCGCGGTCGCGAGCGCCAGCGCGCCGATTCCGATCTGCTTGCGCATGGTTCTTCCTTTCAGAGTGTGGTCGACGTCGGCTGCCTCTGATGAGGGCCGCACCGTTACGACCGGAGTGGGTGCGTCCCGCGGGTGCGGGATCGCTGTGAAGTTGTCGTGGTCCGCGATGACTCGTCGTCACGGAGCTGAACGGGTCAGCGGCCACCTCCTTCGTCGGTGCGGATGACGGCGACGCCGCCGCCGGCCACATCGATCGAGCCTTCGACCGGTTGTCCGGAGAGGAGTTCGACACCGGTGGCGGCGATCGTCGCGGCGTCGTCGCCGTGGTTGATCGCGACGACGTAGTCCGCATGCTCTCCGCGGCGGACGACGACCTCGACGCCGTCGGGGTGTCCGGCGGGAGCGACGCCGGCATCCGCGTAGACGGCCGACATGAGGATGCCGAGGCCCTCGGCATCCAGTCGGGTGCTCACGTACCACCCGGCGCCGTCGCCACGGCGATGACGGGTCACCGCCGCCTTCGCCGCGCCCGGTCCGTCGACGTAGGTCGCGACGATCTCGGCGCCCGAGAGGACGAGGTCCTCCTGCCAGGCGTCGCCGGCGAGCGTCGCCGTCGCGCCGTCGTGGCTCCAGCGGAGGCGGCACTGCGAGCCCTCGCGCAGGGGGAGGAACTCCTCGACCACGAGGCCGAGCGTGTCGCGCAGCGGCGCGACGAAGCCGCCGGGGTGCACGGCGTCGTTCTCGTCGACGATCGCCGAGAAGAACGAGACCACAAGCGTGCCGCCGCCGGCGACGTAGCGGTCGAGGTTCGCGGCGTCGGCCGCGCTCAGCATGTACTGCGCCGGCGCGATCACGAGCTTGTATGCCGACAGGTCCTGGCCGGGCAGGGCGAAGTCGACGGTGATGCCATCGCGCCACAGCCGCTCGTAGTACGCCCGGATGCGCTCGGCGTGCGACACGTCGACGGACGGGCGCCACTCGAGGTCCTGCGCCCAGAAGGACTCGAAGTCCCACAGGATCGCGACGTCGGCGACGACCCGCGACCCGCGGATCTCGTCCAGACGGTCGAGCGCGGCGCCGAGCGCGACGACCTCGCGCCACACGCGCGACTCGGTGCCGGCGTGGGGGATCATCGCGGAGTGGAACTTCTCCGCGCCGAAGCGCGAGGCGCGCCACTGGAAGAAGAGGATCGCATCGGCACCGCGCGCGAGGTGGGTCACGGAGTTGCGGGCCATCTCGCCGGGGCGCTTGGCGATGTTGCGCGGCTGCCAGTTCACGGCCGACGTGGAGTGCTCCATGAGGATCCACGGCTTGCCGCCGCCGACCGAGCGCGACAGGTCGGCGGCGATCGCGAGCCCGATCTCGCCCTCCGGGTCGGCCGCCCACAGGTAGTGGTCGTCAGAGACGATGTCGACCTCGCGGGCCCAGGCCCACATGTCGGTGGTCCAGCTCTGGTTCGCCATGAAGTTCGTCGTGATCGGCTGCGACGCGTGCGCTCGGATCGCGTCGCGCTCGGCGATGAAGCACTGGCGAAGCTGGTGGTCGGTGAAGCGTGCGAAGTCGAGGCGCTGCGAGGGGTTGACCACCGATGGCGCGGCGGCCGGAACGCCGACGTGGTCCCATTCGCCGTAGCGCTGGCCCCAGAACGTCGTGCCCCATGCGGCGTTGAGCGCGTCGAGGGTGGCGTACTTCTCCCGCAGCCAGGTGCGGAACGCCGCGGCCGACTGGTCGGAGTAGTCCTCGCCGACCGGGACACCGTACTCGTTGTGCACGTGCCAGAGGACCACGGCGGGATGCTCCGCATAGCGCTCGGCGAGGGCCGACGCGATGCGGACGATGGCCACGCGGTACGCAGCGGACGAGTGCGACGCCATGCCCCGGGCGCCGAAGCCCATCACGGTGCCGTCGCGGGTGACCACGCGGGCGTCGGGGTGGCCGGCGAAGAACCACGCCGGGGGAGACGCGGTGGGGGTGCCCAGGTCGACGGCGATGCCGTGGTCGTGGAGGAGGTCGAGGAGCTCGTCGAGCCACGCGAAGTCGAACACGCCCTCGCTGGTCTCGAGCAGCGCCCACGAGAAGATGCCGACGCTGACGAGGTTGACGCCGGCCTCGCGCATCAGCGCGACGTCTTCGAGCCAGGTCTCCCGCGGCCACTGCTCGGGGGTGTAATCGCCGCCGTAGGCGATGCCCCTCATCGCGGGCCAGGGGTACTGCGAGCTCATGACGCTCCATCGGGTCGAGTGCGGGTGGTTCGGGTCTCCGGTGTGAGCTGCGTCACGACTGGGACCGGTCACAGTTCTACCTGAGCGCCGAGCCGGCGACCAGTCGGAGAGTGACAACCGTTACGCAACTGTGACCGGTCCCAGGTTTTTCCCGTGTTCGTGCCCGATCTTGCCGAAACCGCTGTAATGTCCTCGACGTGGAGGAGACGACGACGGTCCGGCGCAAGCCCACGATCCGCGATGTGGCAGCGGCCGCCGGCGTGTCCCGCGGGACCGTCTCGCGCGTGATCAACGGCGGGCACTGGGTGTCTCCCGATGCCCGCGAAGCCGTCGAAGACGCCATCCGCCGCACCGGCTACACCGCGAACCACCACGCCCGCAGCCTCGCGACCGGCCGGGCCGGGTCGCTCGCGTTCCTCCTGACCGAGCCGCAGCACCTGCTCTTCGACGACCCCACGTTCGCGCTGCTCCTGCGCGGCGCCGCCGAAGCGCTCGCCCAGCGCTCGATGACCCTCGTGCTCCTCGTCGCCGGAACCCCGGCCGAGCGAGCGAACGTCGCCCACTTCGTCAGCGCCGGCCACGTCGACGGCGTCCTGCTGATCTCGTCGCACGAGTCCGACCCGCTGCTCGAGGAGCTTCTCGCCGCCGGCGTCCCCACCGTGTGCTGCGGCATCCCGCTCGGCCACCAGGCCCAGGTGCCGACCGTCTCGGTCGACGAGGTCGGCTCGGCGCGCGAGATGACCCGTCACCTCCTCGACCGGGGCCACCGGCGAATCGCGATGATCGCCGGTCCCCACGACACACCCGGCGGCCGGTACCGCCTCGTCGGCTTCCAGGAGGAGATGGGGGATGCCTTCGACCCCGCGCTCGTCGAGGAGGGCGACTACAGCCAGGAATCCGGCGCGGTCGCGATGACCCGCCTCCTCGAACGCACGCGCGACATCGACGCCGTGTTCGCGGCCAGCGACCTCATGGCCGCGGGCGCGATCACCGCGCTGCGCAAGGCGGGGCTCCGCGTGCCCGAAGACATCGCGGTCGCGGGATTCGACGACTCCGGGCTCGCCGCGACGCACGAGCCCCCGCTCACCACGATGCGCCAGCCGTGGGACCGCATCAGCGAGGGCATGGTGTCGCTCCTGCTCGAGGCGATCGCCGGCGGCGCCCCCGAGCCCCTCACCCTGCCGACGACCCTCGTCGTCCGCGAGAGCGCGTAGCACGGCATCCGCCCGTCCCGTTTGTGACGAACCGCCCTCGACGGGGCGTTCCGGGGGCCCACCTCGTCACAGCGGCCGGGCGCGGCATCCCGCCCGACTAGAATCCTCGGGTGACTTCCGGCCGATCCTTCTACATCACGACGCCGATCTACTATCCGAGCGACGTGCCCCACATCGGCCACGGCTACACGACCGTGGCCGTCGACACGCTCGCGCGCTGGCACCGCCAGGCGGGCGACGACACCTGGATGCTGACAGGCACCGACGAGCACGGCCAGAAGATGATGCGGGCCGCCGCGGCCAACGGCGCGACGCCGCAGGAGTGGGTCGACCGGCTCGTCGGCGAGTCGTGGTTCCCGCTGCTGAAGACGCTGGACGTGGCGAACGACGACTTCATCCGCACGACGCAGCCGCGGCACGAGGAGCGCGTGCGCGCCTTCGTGCAGGCCATCTACGACCGCGGCTACATCTACGCGGGCGAGTTCGAGGCGCTGTACTGCGTCGGCTGCGAGGAGTTCAAGACCGAGTCCGAGATCGTCGACGGCACGGGGCCCTTCGAGGGCCTCAAGGTGTGCGCGATCCACTCGAAGCCTCTCGAGCTGCTGCAGGAGAAGAACTACTTCTTCAAGCTGAGCGAGTTCCAGGACAAACTGCTCGAGCTCTACTCGGGCGGCGACTTCATCCGTCCGGAGTCGGCACGCAACGAGGTCGTCTCGTTCGTGAAGAACGGGCTGAAGGACCTCTCGATCTCGCGGTCGACCTTCGACTGGGGCATCAAGGTGCCGTGGGACGAGTCGCACGTCATCTACGTGTGGGTCGACGCCCTGCTCAACTACGCCACCGCGGTCGGGTATGGGAGCGACCCGGAGGAGTTCGCGCGCCGCTGGCCCGCGTACCACGTCGTCGGCAAGGACATCCTGCGCTTCCACGCGGTCATCTGGCCCGCGATGCTGATGGCCGCGGGGGTCGACGTGCCCAAGGGCGTGTTCGCGCACGGCTGGCTGCTCGTCGGCGGCGAGAAGATGTCGAAGTCGAAGCTCACCGGCATCGCACCGACCGAGATCACCGACGTCTTCGGCTCCGACGCCTACCGGTTCTACTTCCTGTCGGCGATCGCCTTCGGCCAGGACGGCTCGTTCTCGTGGGAGGACCTGTCCGCCCGCTACCAGGCCGAGCTCGCCAACGGGTTCGGCAACCTCGCCTCGCGCACGACGGCGATGATCGAGCGCTACTTCGAGGGCATCGTGCCCCCCGCGGGCACCTACACCGAGGCCGACCTGCGCATCCAGCGGACGGTGGCGGATGCCGCGACCGCCGCCGACGCGGCGATCGAGCGCTTCCGCATCGACGAGGCGATCTCCTCGATCTGGACGATCGTCGACGCGCTGAACCTGTACATCACGGAGAACGAGCCGTGGGTGCTGGCCAAGGACGACGCGCAGCGGGGGCGCCTCGGCACTGTGCTCTACACGGCGGCCGAGGGGCTCCGTGCGCTCGCCGTGCTGCTGTCGCCGGTCATGCCGATCGCGACCGAGAGGCTGTGGATCGCGCTCGGCGCCGCCGAGTCGCTCGGGCGCCTGCTCGACCAGCCGATCCGCGAGGCGGGTGCCTGGGGCGTGCTGAGGCCCGGCACCTCGGTGAACGGTCTGGCGCCGCTGTTCCCCCGCGTCGAGCAGACCGCCTGACCTGACCTGACCTGACCTGACCTGACCTGACCTGACCTGACCTGACCGGCCCCCGGCATCCGTGTCCCCTTTCGTCCGCATCGTGTCCCACTTCGACCCGGATTCGGGCCGCTTGAGCGGTACGAAACGGGACATGGGTGCGAGGGGCAGGACGGAGTCCGGGCGCGCGGAGCGGGCGAGCTGGCGAGCGGGCATCGAGAGCGCGTGACGGGGGAGTGGGCCACGGGGCGTGGGCCGCGGGGAATGGATAACGGGGAGTGGGCAACGGAGGATGGCGGTCATAAGAAGCGTGAAGAGGGCTGCGAATGAGTGACACCGATCCGAGCAACTACGTCCGCACCCGCTCGCAGGACGGACGCGGCGACGTGCGCTGGCCCGCCGCGCCCGAGCCGCTCGCGGTGCCGGTGTACGACAACCACGCCCACCTCGAGATCGAGGACGGCGACGAGCCGCTGACCCTCGACGTGCAGCTGGAGCGGGCCGTCGACGTCGGGGTGATCGGCGTGGTGCAGGCCGGTGGCGACATCGAGTCGAGCCGGTGGTCGGCGTGGGCCGCGGCATCCCACCCCCGTGTGCTCGCCGCCGTGGCCATCCACCCCAACGAGGCGCCGGCGTACGAGGAGGCCGGACGCCTCGACGAGGCGATCGCGGTGATCGACGAACTCGCCGCGCAGCCGCGGGTCCGGGCGATCGGCGAGACGGGCCTGGACTTCTTCCGCACGGAGAAGGACGGCTTCGCGGCGCAGTTCCGCTCGTTCGAGGCCCACATCGACCTGGCGAAGAAGCACGGACTCGCCATGCAGATCCACGACCGCGACGCCCACGACGCGGTGCTCGACACGCTCGACCGGGTCGGCGCGCCCGACCGCACGGTGTTCCACTGCTTCTCGGGCGACGACGCGATGGCGCGGATCGCCGCCGAGCGCGGCTACTACCTGTCGTTCGCGGGCAACGTGACGTTCAAGAACGCCCAGAACCTCCGGGATGCCCTCGCCGTGACGCCGCTCGAGCGGATCCTGGTGGAGACGGATGCCCCGTTCCTCACGCCCATCCCGCACCGCGGTCGTCCCAACGCGCCGTACCTCGTGCCGGTGACGGTGCGGTTCATGGCCGCCGAGCTCGGCGTCGACCTCGATGCCTTCTGCGTGCAGCTCGCCGCGAACACCGTGGCCGTCTACGGGTCGTTCGAGGGCTGAGCGTGGACGGCGAGCTGTGGGACGTGACGGATGCCGCGGGCACGCCGACCGGTGTCACGCACCGCCGAGGCGACCCTGACTTCCCGGCGGGCAGGTTCCACGTCGTCGCATCGGTGTGCGTCGTGCGGGGCGACGGCCTCGTGCTGATCACGCGCCGCGCCGCGGAGAAGGACTGGCCGCTTGCGTGGGAGTTCCCGGCCGGGAGCGCGCTGGCCGGTGAGACGAGCGTCGAGGGAGCCGTGCGCGAACTCGCCGAAGAGACCGGTGTGCGCGTCGAGGGCGCCGATCTGCAGTTCGTCGGCCGCGTGGTCGAGGAGACGGCGCTCTTCGACTTCTACGTCACGTTCCTGCCCGGCGACCCGGTGCTCGAGCTGGATCCCGAGGAGGTCTGCGAGAGCGCGTGGGTCCCGCTCGCGCAAGCCCTGCGGCGGAGCGACGACGGTGAGATGGCCGGACCGTGGACGCCGCGACTCGCGCAGCTCGGCGCCCGGCTCGAAGAGCTCGTCGATCCGTAGACCGGCGTGACTCAGTCGGGGAGCGGCATGCCCCCGGCGCCGGGTTCGCTCTCGCGGTCGATCTCGGCGGCGGACTCCGCGTCGAGGACCGGCTTCGCCGCGGCGATGTGCGAGATCGACCGCCACACCAGCGCGAGTGTGATGGCCGACCCGCCGAAGGCGAACCACCACGGCGCCGTCAGCCCCCAGGTCTGGGCGATGATCCCGCCGAGGAACTGCCCGATCACCAGGCCGCCGAACACTCCCACCATGTTCACCGAGGCGATGCGGCCCTGCAGCTCCATCGGCACGAGCCGCTGGCGCACGGTCGTCGAGATGGTGCCCCACACGAAGGCGTACAGACCGAAGCCGAACATGATGACGAAGGCGACCGCCGGCGACGTGGTCAGCGCGAAGCCGAGGTGCATGAGCACCTCCAGCGACAGGCAGACCCGCATGAGCGTCGCGAACGACACGTGCTTCTCGAGCCACCCGAAGCCGAAGATCGCGATGAAGCCGCCGAGCGCCGAGGCGGTCGTCAGTGCGCCGTACCCGACCGGCCCCATGCCGAGGTACTCGGTGGCGTAGAGGACGAGGACGCCCCACGGAGCCGCCCAGGTGACGTTGAAGACCAGGATGATGATCACGAGCGTCCGCACCGGCGCGTTGTGGCGCAGCCATCGCAGACCCTCGCGGATCGCATGCACCTTCGTCCCGGAGGGCGACTCCGGATGCTCGGGTACCGGCGTGCGCGCGATGCGTGAGATGAGCAGCACGGCCAGCGCCACGCAGACCACCTGCAGCACGAACGGCCAGAAGGACCCGAGTGCGAACAGGAACGCGCCGAGCGGCGGTCCGGCGAGCTGATTCGCGACGAGGAAGCCGGCCTGCATCCGTGCGTTGCCGATCCCGAGATCGTCGGGCGTCACGAGCATCGGCAGCAGTGTGCTCCCGGCCGAGTCGGCGAACACCTCCGCCGTGCCGTAGAGGAACGCCGTCGCGAGGACGAGCCACACGGTCGCCTGGCCGGTGATGAGGAACACCACGAGGGCGAGCACCACCACCGCCCGCAGGCCGTTGGCGAGCATGACGAGGCGGCGGCGGTCGTGGTGGTCGGCGACCGCTCCGGCGAGCAGACCGAACAGGAGCCACGGCAGGAACTGCATCATCGCGCCGGCGGCGACGAGGATCGGCGACGAAGTGAGCGAGGCGATGAGCAGCGGCGCCGCGGCGATCGCGATGCCGTCGCCGAGGTTGCTGGTCCACGACGAGGCGAGGAGCCACCGGAAGTCCCGCCCCATCCGGCGGGGTGCGATCAGATCGCCGAGCGAAGGCATCCCACGATCCTACGAGGGCCCGTGGACGTTCGGATGCCGCGCTCAGCCGGTCGCGGGGTGGCGGACGGGGCCGTCCGCGCAGGCGGCGGTGGTGGCCGCTTCGCCCTCGAGGCACGCACCATCCACGAGCGCGCGACCTGCGACCGGGTCTTCCAGCTCCACCTCGACCATGACGGCGTCGTTCCCCGGACACTCGTACATGCCGTCGCCGAGCGGCTCGACGTCGACCTGGATCACGATCTGGCCGACTTCAAACGTCACCCGTGGGGCGAGCACCTCGCCCGTCTCGCCGCTTGCGCAGCCGAGTCTCGTCACCGCGATCGCCAGCGTCGTCGTGGTCGCCTCGATCTCGTCGGGCGCCAAGAGCTGCCACGTCGCCGTGTCGCCGTGCTCCTGCGCGCGGGGCGACGCACTCGGCGACACGCTCGATGAGGGGCCGGCCGCCCCGGGGTCCTCCGCTTGACGCATCGCGACGCAGCCGGAAACGGCCAGTGCCGTGGCGACGGCCAGGGCTGCGACGCCGATGAGCGACGTCGTGCGTCCGATTCGACCGCGCATGGTCACGCCGGATCGGCGGCCTCGGTGTGCGCGCCCTTGTGCGTGAACAGCGTCTCGGTCTGCTCGATGTCCATCCCCTTCGTCTCGGGGATGCGGAACAGGACGTAGAAGAACGACAGCGCCGCGAACAGCGCGTACATGCCGTAGGTGAGGGGCAGCGACCAGGACGACATTGCGGGGAACGAGATCGTGATGAGGAAGTTGGCGATCCACTGTGCACCGGCCGCGACACCCAGCGCCTTCGCGCGGATGCGGCTCGGGAAGATCTCACCCAGGAGCACCCAGACGAGGGGTCCCCAGGATGCGCCGAACCCGACGACGAAGACGTTCGCCGCGACCAGGGCGATCGGCCCCCACGGTGCGGGGAGGGTGACCGCGCCGTCGGCGGCGGTCTCGGAGAACACGAACGAGATCGCCATCAGCCCGAGCGAGACGGCCATCATGACCGAACCGGTCAGCAGGATCGGCTTCCGGCCGACACGATCGACGAGGAAGATCGCGATGAGCGTCACGAGAACGTTGGTGATCGAGGTGGCGACGCTGATCGTGAACGAGTCGCTCTCGTCGAAGCCGACCGACTGCCAGAGGCTCGTCGAGTAGTAGAAGATCACGTTGATGCCGACGAACTGCTGGAACACCGACAGGATGATGCCGACCCAGACGATCCGCTGCAGGCCCAGCACCGGACCCCGCAGCGAGACGCCGGCATTCTTGCGATCCGTCTCTATCGCGGTCTGCAGATCGCGCATGGTGTGGTCGAGGTCTGCGGCCGGGACGAGCCGCGAGAAGATCTCCTTCGCCTCGTCGTAGCGGCCCTTCGCGATCAGGTAGCGAGGGGACTCCGGCAGCGTGAAGGACAGGATGCCGTACACGGCCGACGGGATGACTCCGACGAGGAACATCCACCGCCACGCCTCGAGGCCGAGCCACAGCACGTTGTCGGCGCCGCCGGCGGTGTTGGCCAGCAGGGCGTCCGAGAGCAGGGCGGCGAAGATGCCGAGCGTGATCGCCAGCTGCTGCAGCGACGCCAGGCCGCCGCGGATCTGCCGCGGCGCGATCTCCGCGATGTAGGCCGGGGCGATGACCGACGCGATGCCGATGCCGAGGCCGCCGATCACGCGCCACAGGGCGAGGTCCCACGCCGAGAAGGCGAGGCCGGCGCCGATGGACGAGACGAAGAACATGACGGCGCCGAGGAACATCACCCGGAGGCGCCCCCAGCGATCGGACAGGTTGCCCGCCATGAGCGCTCCGACCGCGCACCCGAGCAGGGCGATCGCGACGACGAAGCCGGTGATGACGTCGTTGAGTGCGAAGTCCTGCGAGATCGAGTCGACTGCGCCGTTGATGACCGACGAGTCGAAGCCGAACAGGAACCCGCCGACCGCGGCCGCGACGGACAGGCCGATCGCGCGTCGGCCGTACGGGCTCTTGATCGAGAATGCGTCCGCGGGAATCGATCCGGTGCCGTTCATGCTCACGAACCTAGCCGCGGCCCCCCGCGGGGTCGAGCGCACTCACCGCGAGTCCCCCTCGCCCATGTCCACGGCGGTGAGCCAGGCGAGCAGGGCCGAGAGCGACGTGCCGTCGTCGAGCGCGCCGCCGTCCAGCGTCGCGGCGTGCTCCTTCGCCGCGGCCAGGGCTTCAGGCCCGGCGAGTGCCGAATACGCCAGGACGTACTCGCCGAGCGCACCCGCGAACGCCGCCTCGCCGCCGGCCTCGGCGACGTGCTCCGCGACCAGCGCCGGGTCGTCGGCGAGATAGTCGAGCGCGAGGGGTCCCAACGGCAGGATCTGGATGCCGAGGATCGCCGACGGCTCGGCGCTGAACCACGTCGCGTACTCGCGCTTGCCGCCCCAGACGAGGGAGATCATCCCATGATCGAACCCCGGGGGGATGCCGGCGAGATCGGGATCGAGCCACAGCGTGCGGGCGGCGTCGACCTCGGACGACAGCATCCACTCGGCCGTCCTCTCCAGGTCGGCGTCGCCGCGGGCGCGGGCCCAGAGCGCCAGGCCGTTCCACGCCGCGACGGCCTCGGAGCTCGACTCCTGGTTGTTGCCGTCCGCGAAGGGCGCCATGCCCGAGGCCCAGGAGTGCCCGCGGAACGGATCGAAGACGCGGAGGGCGGGGAGCGTCGCGTCGGCGGTCCCGGCCGCCACGTCGGCGGCGAGGACGTCCATGACGGGAGCGAGCGCGTCGACGGTCTCCGGTCGCGCCTCGGCCAGCGCGGCGGCCGCGGTCAGGAAGTAGCCGTAGTGGAAGTGGTGGTCGTTGCCCTCCTCCGACCCGAACGACGGCGTGCGCCCCACCACGAGCCGCAGGACGTCGTCGTAGACGAAGCAGCGCTCGTCGCGCGTGCGGCAGCCCTCGGGGTCGATCCACGGCTCCAGCTCGACCTCGAGGCGATCGGCGATGACCTCAGCGAGCTCCGCGTCACCGAGGGATCGGGCGAGCGACAGCAGCGCCGCAAGGCGGGCGAGGGCCTTGCCGCCGAAGTACGTGTCGGCGGGGGGCGGCCCGGTCGCCGCGAAGTCCGCGGCGACCTGCTTCGCGAGCGCGGATCGGGTCCCGTCGTCGAGGGCGGAGAAGTCGTAGTCGGCCCGGGCATCGCGCCGCGGAACCGACCACTCGAGCGCGGTGCCCGCGCACGCCGATGCGAGGCCGTACACCGTCTCGAAGGTGCCGAGCGCGCACTCCGGCCCCGTCTGCCGCCCGGGCATCGGCACGACCACGGTCGCGTCTGTCCCCAGGTAGCGAAGGCGCGTCGAGACGGTGTCGTCTCCGACCGCGAAGGATGCCTCGACCTCGGTCACGGGGTCACCGAGCGCCTCGCTCCAGGCCGCGGCATCCGAGTCGGCCGGGACCGCGAACCACTGGGCGGTCGCCCCCGCGGGGAGCCGCACGGCTCCCGCGTCGACGGTCGCGTCGGGCGCACGCACGCCGTACGTCCGTCCGTCGACGGACGTCGTCCACGTGTCCGAGCCGGCGGCCCGCAGTTCGCCCGCGATCGTCAGCGTGACGTCGCGCGCCGCGGTGAAGGCGATGACCGGCCAGCCCTCGGCGGTGGTCAGGTCGCCGACCACCTCCTCTCCCAGCGCGTAGCGCGCCGTCACCGACACCGGGGTGGCGCGGACCACGGTGAAGGTGTCGGCGGGCAGGGCGACCGCGACGCCCGCGTCCGCCTCGGTGGCGATGGTCGCGGCGCTCGCCGCGACCCGGGGCAGCGTCACCGTGAACGAGCCTGCCTGAAGATCGAGGGCGAGGGGGAACGGGAAGATCCGCTCCGACACATCGCCGAACGCGACGCCCGAGTACCACCGGTTCGTCGGCGGTGCGATGTCCGCCGCCGCCCGCGACACGATCGCCGGAGCGAGCTGCGCCACGGGGAGCGCGCCCACGGCGGCCGAGGCATCCGTCGACGATCCGGGCGCGGTCCATCCTTCCTTCGCCGGTGACGGGCTCGCGCCGGGAGCGCATCCGGCCACGACGGCGGCGGTGCACATCAGCAGCGCGAGAGCGCGCAGGCGCGTTCGGGCGGCCGTCACAGGCCTACCTGCTCGCGGAAGTCGCGGAGCATGTCGGAGACTCCGGACAGCGGACCGTCGTCGCGCAGGTGCAGGGTCGCGCGGACCGGTGTTCCCGGCCGGTAGAGGCCTTCGAGCGACTGCGCCTTGAGAGCGGCGCTCTCGATCGTGACCGTCGAGGTGGCCAGTCCGTCGACGGTCTCGACGTCGATCTCGGTCACGATGCCGCGGATGGACCGGTCGTCGGGGAGCAGGAGGTCGACGATGGTGCCGTCGCTCATCCGGCCGTAGTCGCGCGAGGTGAGGGTGAACTCGGCCTCGACCGTGAGGGTCTGCGCGCGGTCGATCGCGGCGAGCACCTCGCCGGACTGCGCGAAGTCGCCGACCGGCGCGAACACCTCCGAGACGGTGCCGTCGACCGAGGACGTGACGGCCAGCGTCCCGTCGGGATCGACGGGCACGCCGAGGTCGCTCTCGGTGATCGACTCCGACGCGAGATCCCGCGCCAGGAGCGGACTGTGGACGAGGAAGAGCGTGTCGCCCGCCTTGACCGTGTCGCCCGCACGCACCAGCTGCTCGGTGACGGTGCCCGCGTAGATGCTGCCGACGGAGTACTCCTGGGACACGATCGACGCGCTCGCGCTCTCCGCGCGCAGCTGCCGCTGGTTGAACGCGATCGTGCACACGGCGACGATCGCGAGGACGACCAGGAGTCCGAAGAACAGTCGGATCCGGTTGGGCCAGGTCATCATGAACCTCCTCGGGCCGCACGCGTGCGGGTCGATCGGAGCGGGCCGACGATGTCCGTCGCGACCGCGGCGCCCCCGGTCCCGCCGAGCACCGGCGCGGGGAGGGGACGGGCGACGATCGTCACGGGGGCGACAGCGCTCGGCGCGGCCTCCGCCGCCGGGGCGGGCGCGGGACGCGGATGGACGGCGGCGCGATGCTCGTGCAGCGCCGCACCGATGAACGCGGCGAGGATGAGCGTGTTGGTCACGTTCCACGCCGTCGCGAGGGTCAGCGAGCCGTGGTTCGCATCCCGCCAGATGGCGACGACCGAGGTCAGCGCCAGGAAGACGAAGAACAGCAGCTGCGGGACGATGAAGTTGAAGGGCGACCGCCGTGTGGCGGTGCCCGTCACGTGCCACCCGACGTCCTTCCCCGTGATGACGTTCCAGAGCGCCTTCGTGTAGATCGGGAACGACACGGTCGACAGGGTCAGCGTCTCCCAGCGGAAGGAGCCGACCACGAACCATGCGAGGAGGATCTGCATCGCATAGAACCCGGCGTAGTACAGCCCCCACGTGAGCGGTGTGATCGTGAGATCCATCGGGCGCAGATCGAAGTAGATCTCGAGCGGCGGCACGAGGATCAGCAGCAGCGGGCAGATCCCGGTGAGGTAGAAGGTCGCGGTGACGAAGTACTGGATGCGCTGGTCCCCGGTGAGACGGCGCTTCGGATTGAGCGGATTGTGCGTGAGCAGGATCTCGAACCCGCCGGTGGCCCAGCGCAGCTGCTGCTTGCTGAACGCCTCGATCGTCTCGGGGGCATCGCCCACGGCGAGGACGTCGGGGATGTAGATCGAACGCCACCCTCGTTCATGGAGGCTGAGGGCCGTCCAGACGTCCTCCGATTTGGAGTCGGTGTGCATGCCGCCGATGTCGTCGATCGCCGCGCGCCGGAAGATGACGTTCGTCCCGACGCAGAACGCCGCATTGAAGCGATTGCGGCCGCGCTGCGCGAAGCGGTAGAACACCGTCTGCATGAAGGCGGCGCCGCGCGCGATCACGGTCGTGAGGTTGCCGTAGGCCTGCGGCGTCTGCACGAACGCCACATTCTCGTCCGTGAAGAAGGGGACCGTCTCGATTAGGAAGTCGGGATCGGGGACGAAATCGGCGTCGAAGACCGCGAAGAGGTCGCCCTTCGCGATCGAGAGGGCGTGGTTGAGGTTGCCCGCCTTCGCCCCGTTGCCGCTCAGCCGGCGGACGTACCACGCCCCGAGCTCCGCGGCCGAGTCCTTGACGGCATCCGACCGCCCGTCGTCGAGCACCCAGGTCCGATGGGCGCCCCGGAGAGCCACCGCGGCCTCCACGGTGCGGCGCACCGTCGAGAGCTCCTCGCCGTAGACGGTGATGAAGACGTCGACGAGCACGACCCTCCCGTCGAGGTGCAGGGAGTCGTCGTCGGCGTTCGCCAGGAGCAGGCGCTTGGCCTCGTGGTACGGGAAGTCGCGAGGCTCGTATCCCGACGACAGGATCGTCCACATCGACAGCAGCGCCTGGAAGACGAGGATCGACTCCGCGACGAGGACGAGGAGGTACGGCAGGACGTCGCCGCGGTTCTCCGGGTTGAGAAGGAAGAGCGAGTACGCCACGACGCCGAGCGTCGCGATGACCGAGATGAGGACGAAGAGGGCCGAGGTCTCGCTGCTGCGCACCAGCCGGCCGGCCGGGTCGAATCGCGTCAGATGGGTGCGGGGAAGTGCATTCGTCATGCTGTCCTCCGGATCAGATGCCCTGCCGCACGGGGCTGCGCGGCACCGTGCTGGCAGGCTGACGATCGGACGTCGAGCCTTCCGAGTCCCATGCTGTGCGCGTCCCGCGACGTGGGCGTTCCGATGGTGTGAACGTCGCGTGACGTTTGCCTGGGTGCGCTCTGGGTACTGTGGACGCATGCCCGTGTCCCTGCTCGGAGCCGCCGAGATCCGCGCGCTCGCCGCCGACCTCGATGTCACCCCGACGAAGAAGCTCGGTCAGAACTTCGTGGTCGACGCCAACACGGTGCGCAAGATCGTCCACGTCGCCGAGGTCGCGCCCGGCGACACCGTCGTCGAGGTGGGGCCGGGTCTCGGCTCGCTCACCCTCGCGATCCTCGAGACCGGGGCGTCCGTCACCGCCGTCGAGATCGACCACCGCCTCGCCGCGCGCCTGCCGGCCACGGCGGCCGCGCACGGCGTCGCCGACGGCGCGCTCACGGTCGTCGACGCCGATGCGCTGCGGGTGACCGAGCTGCCGGGCGATCCCACGGTGCTGGTCGCGAACCTGCCGTACAACGTGAGCGTCCCGGTGCTGCTGCACTTCCTCGAGACCTT
This sequence comes from Microbacterium sulfonylureivorans, assembly GCF_003999995.1. Classification (NCBI taxonomy): domain Bacteria; kingdom Bacillati; phylum Actinomycetota; class Actinomycetes; order Micrococcales; family Microbacteriaceae; genus Microbacterium; species Microbacterium sulfonylureivorans. The sequence continues at coordinate 135,454 of NZ_RJAD01000003.1, read as the reverse complement.
CCCGGGCCTCGAGCGCGGTGTGGTGATGGTGCAGGCCGAGGTGGGGGAGCGTCTCGCCGCACCTCCGGGCTCGAAGGTGTACGGCGCGCCCAGTGTGAAGGCCGCCTGGTACGGGCCGTGGCGGCTCGCCGGCACCGTCTCGCGCCAGGTGTTCTGGCCGGTGCCGAATGTCGACAGCGTGCTCGTGGGCTTCCGACGCGACCCCGAGCCGCGCGGCAGCGAGGAGGAGCGGGTCCGCACGTTCCGGATCGTCGACGCCGCGTTCCAGCAGCGCCGGAAGATGCTGCGCCAGGCGCTGTCCGCTGTCCTCGGCGGCACCGCGGCCGAGGCATCCGCGGTCCTCGAGAGCGCCGGCGTCGCGCCCACCGCACGCGGCGAGGAGCTCTCGATCGACGACTTCGTCCGGATCGCCCGCGCACTGCATTCCTAGATTTCCCTCAGCGTTCACCGCGTCTTCCCGGCCGGTACGAAACATGCCTGTAACATTCCGGGCAGTCCTGACTCGACCGCAGGGCGGGGGAGACGAGCCGATGCGCACCGCGGAGTACCCGGCGCCCGAGCGGATTCTGCTGCATATCAGCGACACGCATCTGCGTGCCGGCGGCTCATGCCTGTTCGACCTCGTCGACGCCGCCGAGCGACTCGCGCGCACGCTCGCGGTGATCGAGGCGAGCGGCGTCCGCCCCGACGCGGTGGTGTTCACCGGCGACCTCGCCGATCTCGGCGAGCGGGATGCCTACGCCCAGCTGCGCGCGCTCGTCGAGCCGTTCGCGGCCCGGATCGGCGCCCGCGTGTTCTGGGTCATGGGCAACCACGACGACCGCGCGGTCTTCCGCGAGACACTGCTCGACCAGGTGGGGGCGCTCGATCCCGTCGACCGCGTCGACGAGCTCGACGGCCTGCGGATCGTCACGCTCGACTCGACCGTGCCGGGTCACCATCACGGGGAGCTGCGCGACGAGCAGCTCGCATGGCTCGCCGGGGTGCTGGCCACGCCCGCCCCGCTCGGCACGATCCTGGCGATGCACCACCCGCCTGTCCCGAGCGTCCTGCCGCTCGCGGCGAGCGTCGAGCTGCGCGACCAGTCGCGTCTGGCGGCGGTGCTCCGCGGCTCGGACGTGCGCGCCGTCATCGCGGGCCATCTGCACTACTCGACGTTCGCGACGTTCGCCGGGATCCCCGTGTCGGTCGCCTCATCCACCTGCTACGCGCAGGACCTCACGGTGCCGACGGGCGGAACCCGCCCGCAGGACGGTGCTCAGGCGTTCAATCTGATCCACCTCTACGACGACACCGTCGTCCACTCCGTGGTGCCCGTCGACGCGCCGCGCGCGCTCGAGCACATCGACGCCGTCGAGGCGCAGCGGCGCCTCGCCCTGGCCGGGGTCGGTCCGTTCAGCCCCGCGCGGACGGATGCGCCGACCGAGCCGATCGCTCTGCCGCGCTGAGCTCTTCCCGCTCCCACGGCGCCCGCACCGGGAACATCCGCTCCAGCGACGCCCGCAGGACCCGCGTGCGCAGCTGCTCGGGGACCTCGGTCTCGCCTCCGTCGTTGAGGCAGAACATGTCGATGTCGGTGCGCTCGGCGAGGCGCTCCATGCGCCCGAGCGACGCCGCCAGCGTCGTCTGCACGTAGCGCACGCGCGGCTGCCGCGTCGCGACGGCGCGCCCGGTCATCAGCGCGTAGTAGTGGTACAGGCTGTTGGTCACCGAGATGTCGGTGGAGGAGCGGAACCGGGATGCCGCAGTCCGCGCGAAGTCGTCGGGGAAGACCTGCTCCAGCTCGGCCATGACGCTCTTGCGCAGCGGCGTCGCGCAGTGCTCGAGGTCGCGGCCGATCGTTCGTCCGAAGCGCTCCTTGAGCAGCGCACGGTTCACGCGGAGCCCGTTGTCGTGCCCGCTGCGATGGGGCGCGGGAGCGCCGGCGCCGATGCGCACCTCGCACTCCACGAACTTGGTGACGCCCGCGGGGGTGAAGAACAGCTCGGGCTCGCTCAGCCGTCCGAAGAACATGTCGTCGTTGGAGTAGAGGAAGTGCTCGGCGAGGCCGGGGATGCGGTGCAGCTGCGCCTCGACGGCGTGCGAATTGTGCGTCGGCAGCGTGGACGGGTCTGCCCAGAACTCCTCGCTGCGCACGATGGTGACCTTGGGGTGGTCCCTCAGCCACGAGGGTGCCGGCGAGTCGGTGGCGATGAAGATCCGTCGCACCCACGGCGCGTACATGTGCACGCTGCGCAGCGCGTACCGCAGCTCATCGACGTGGCGGTAGCGGGCAGGGCCGTCGTCGCCCTCGCCGACGACGTACTCGGCCATCCGCGCCGCGCGCTGACGCTGGAAGTCGCTCGATGACCCGTCGACCCACGAGAACACGAGGTCCACGTCTTCGGAGAACTCGTGCGGCTGCAGGTCGAACATGCCGTCGATCGTCCGCCAGCGGCGCCCGTGGCGTTCGACGTCGGCGAAGGCCAGGTCGTCCGTGGGCGTGAGGCGGCGGGTGAGGGCGTTGTCGTGCGGTGCCTCGACCAGGTCCGCACCGAAGCGCCAGAACTCGAGGCGGGCGCCGAGCCCCGCGCCGTATCGCAGCCCGCCGTCGCGCGAGATGCGGGGACGGTACAGCCGCACCGCGAGCGGACCGTCGCCGTGGACGCGGGCCTCCGTGGCGCGCTGGGGCGTGCGGCCCTTCTGCTTCATGTACAGCGGCTCGCGCTCTCCCAGCTCGGCGAGCGCGGCCAGGGCGGCGTCGCGCGCGTCCACGTCGACCACGAGGGCGGGGACCGACCGGTCGTGGCGGATCAGGGTGACCTCGATGCCGGCGGCTTCGAGGGTCTCGGCGACGAGCAGCAGGTCGGCCGTGCGCGCCTGGACGGGCGTGACGTCGTCGTGCACGACGTGCAGCAGCCCGCCGTCGAGGACGACGTCGGTGCGGTCGAGCAGCGTCGACCAGGTGTCCTGCGGGGTCGGTACGACCGAGAGTGAGGGCAAGGGGTTCTCCTTCGAGGACGGGCGGGGGTGCCACGTCCGTGGCCCACACTAAGCACCGTCCGTTACAGCGACGTTTCCGCACACCACCCTTGACAAGCCGTCGGCGGATGTGATTTGTGCGAACAGACCAGTGTGACACGCGACCCTGCGAGGTCGCCGATGCGCCGATAGCCTGGACGGGTGACCGAAGAGCCGCGCTACCGTGCCCACGGGGGAGACCTGCACCGCCCCTACACCGCCGCCGACGACCGCTACGACGGCGCCGGCTTCCGCCCCGTCGGCACCTCGGGGCTGACTCTCCCGCCCATCTCGCTGGGGCTGTGGTGGAACTTCGGCGACAACATCCCCTTCGACAACCAGCGGGGCCTCCTCCGCCACGCCTTCGATCGGGGCATCACCCACTTCGATCTGGCGAACAACTACGGCCCGCCGTACGGCTCGGCCGAGACGAACTTCGGCCGGATGATGCGCGAGGACTTCGCGCCGTATCGCGACGAGCTCATCATCTCGTCGAAGGCCGGGTACGACATGTGGCACGGACCCTACGGCAACGGCGGGTCGCGCAAGTACATCCTCGCGAGCGCCGAGCAGTCGCTGAAGCGCATGAGCATCGACTACGTCGACATCTTCTACTCGCACCGCGTCGACCCGGACGTGCCCATCGAGGAGACCGTCGGCGCTCTGGACACGCTCGTGCGCCAGGGCAAGGCGCTCTACGTCGGCATCTCGTCGTACAGCGCGGAGCGCACGGCGGTCGCGGCATCCGTCGCCCGCTCGCTCGGCACCCCCCTCGTGATCCACCAGCCCGCGTACTCGATCCTCAACCGCTGGGTCGAGGACGGGCTGACCGGCATCCTGAAGCAGGAGGGGATGGGCGCGATCGCCTTCACGCCGCTCGCCCAGGGCCTCCTCACCGACAAGTACCTCGGCGGCGGTCCGGCCGAGCGCGCGCAGCAGCGGTCGTCGGTGCCGGACCGGTCGCTGTCGGAGAAGGGGCTCGCCAAGCTCCGCGGTCTCGACGTGATCGCCAAGGAGCGCGGGCAGACGCTGGCGCAGCTCGCGATCCAGTGGGTGCTGCGCGACCCGGTGGTCACCTCCGCGCTGATCGGGGCATCGCGCCCCGCGCAGCTCGACGAGAACCTCGCCGCGCTGGACGGCCCCGGCTTCACGACCGAGGAGCTCGAGCAGATCGACGCCCTCTCGGACGGCATCGACGTCGATCTCTGGGCGGAGTCGGCCCAGTCGTGAGCGAAGCCGTCGTGACCGATCGCGTCCATGTGCGCGCGCCGGGCAAGCTGAACCTCTTCTTCGAGGTCGGCGGTGTCCAGGACGACGGATATCACGATGTCGCCTCGGCCTATCAGGCGGTATCGCTGTACGAGAGCGTGTGGGCGAGTCACGCCGACGACTTCACGGTGACCATCTCGGGATCGGTCGACATCGAGGGCGTCCCGGCCGACGACCGCAACCTCGCGGTGCGGGCGGCCCGGCTCGTCGCGCAGCGCATCGGTCACAGCGGCGGGGTGCACCTCGACATCGTCAAGAGCGTGCCGGTCGCGGGCGGCATGGGCGGCGGCTCCGCGGATGCCGCGGCCGCCCTGGTCGCGTGCGACGCGCTGTGGGGCGCAGAGCTCGGCAGCTCCGAGCTGCACAAGCTCGCCTCCCGGCTCGGAGCCGATGTGCCCTTCGCGCTCATGGGCGGGACGGCGATCGGGACCGGTCGCGGCGACCAGCTGAGTCCCGCCCTGGCGAAGGGCCGGTTCGACTGGGTCGTGGTGCCGTCGGCGGAGGGCCTGTCCACACCGGAGGTGTACGCGCATCTCGATGTGCTTCGCGCCCAGCACGACATCGGCACCACGGGGAGCGCGCCGGCCGTGGAACCGGGAGTCCTGCACGCGCTGCGCGCAGGCGATCCGGTGGCTCTCGCCGAGCACATCCGCAACGACCTGCAGGCGGCGGCGCTCTCGCTGCGTCCCGGGCTCCGGTCGACCCTCGAGCTGGGGGAGCGCTCGGGTGCGCTCGCCGGGCTGGTGTCGGGGTCCGGTCCTACGCTGGCATTCCTGGCCGGCGACCCCGAGTCCGCCCTCGAGCTGCAGGTCACCCTCTCGGCCGCCGGGCTCGAGGCGCTGCACGTGCACGGGCCCGTGGCGGGCGCGCGCGTCCTCAGCTGACGAGGTCGGCCCGCGGGGCCGACGACGACCGACGACGGAAGGAACCGACGATGACGTTCGACACAGACACCCGCCCCGAGGCGACCACGACGACGGTGGATGCTGCGTCCTTCCGCAGCGCGCCGGTGCACGAGGCATCCCGTGCCCGCCTCGCCGGCAACGGCCTCGACTACCGGGTCGTGCCGGTCGACGGCGACGGCTACCCGCAGTGGCTGCAGGTCGTCGCACGCGGCTTCCAGGACGGCGAGCGCAGCGACGAGCAGGTCGCGTCCAGTCGCGAGCGCAGTGGGTACCGGCGTGTGACGGGCGTGTACGACCCCGCGGCGCCGATCGCCGACGCGCCGGTGGCGACGATCGCGTCATGGATCGGCGAGCTCACCGTGCCGGGCGGCGCGGCCGTGCCGTCGTGCGCGATCTCCGCGGTCACGGTCGCCCCGACGCACCGGAGGCGCGGGATCGCCCGCGCGATGCTCGAGGGCGAGCTCGGCGCGGCGGTCACCGCGGGTGCGCCGATGGCCATGCTGACCGTCAGCGAGTCGACCCTGTACGGCCGCTACGGCTTCGCGCCGGCGGCTCTGAGCGCATCGTGGCGCATCGAGACCAAGCGCGCCGCGTGGATCGGCCCGAGGCCCGACGGACGCGTCGACTTCATCACACGGGAGCGGCTGCGCGAGCTCGTCGCGCCGCTCCACGAGCAGGTGCGGCACGACGTCGCCGGTGAGATCGACGTGCCGGGCGGCCACTGGGACGGATTCGCGGGCACGACCCCGACCGCCGAGAAGGCGGGCGAGAAGCGCGCGGTGCAGTACGCCGACGCCGGCGGCGAGGTGCGGGGCTTGGCGATCTACTCCGTGCACGGGAACGACGACGACTTCACGAAGGCGTCCGTGCGCGTCGGGTACCTGCTCGCCGCGACCGACGACGCCTACGCCGCGCTCTGGCGCTTCCTCCTCGAACTCGACCTCGTCGCCGAGGTCAACGCCGACGAGCTGTCGGTCGACGAGCCGCTTCGATGGATGATCGCCGACCAGCGGGCGGCGCGGGTCACCCTCCGCGATCACCAGTACGTCCGCATCCTCGACGTGCCGACCGCCCTCGAGGCCCGGCGGTTCGCGTCCCCGGGCACGATCGCCCTCGACGTGGCCGACCCGCTCGGTCACGCCGCGGGGAGGTACATCCTCGAGGTGGACGCCGACGGACGCGGCTCGGTGACCCCGTGGGGGCCCGGCACCGCGCCCGGCGGCGCCGTGGAGGTGTCTCTCGGCATCGAGGAGCTGTCGGCCGCGTATCTGGGCGGCGTGTCGCTGGCGACGCTGGCGGCCGCGGGTCGGGTGAGGTCGACGGATGCCTCGGCCGCCGCCCGCGTGTTCGCCTGGCACACCGCGCCGCGACTGAGCATCTGGTACTGAGCGCCGCTCACGGCGGACGGCGCGAGGCCGGCCCGCACTCGCCTAGCCTTGAGGAGACATGGCACATCTTCTGGGGGCCGAGGCCCTTCATCTCGAGTTCCCGACCAAGGTCGTCTTCGACGGCGTCTCGCTCGGCGTCGACGAGGGCGACCGCATCGGGATCGTCGGCCGCAACGGCGACGGCAAGTCGAGCCTGCTCGCGATGCTCGCCGGGCGACTCGCGCCCGACTCAGGACGCGTCACCGTCCGCAGCGGGGTGAGTGTCGGCGTCCTCGACCAGGCAGACACGCTGGACGACGCGCTGACCATCGCGCAGACCGTCGTCGGCGACCGCCTCGAGCACGAGTGGGCGGGCGACTCGCGCGTCCGCGACGTCATCGCGGGCCTGCTGGGCGGGCTCCCCTGGGACGGGCCCGTCACGGACCTGTCCGGCGGCCAGCGCCGGCGCGTCGCGCTGGCGGCGCTGCTCACGGGCGACCACGACGTGATCTTCCTCGACGAGCCGACCAACCACCTCGACGTCGAGGCGATCGCGTGGCTCGCCGAGCACCTCAAGCGGCGCTGGTCGGCCAGTCAGGGCGGGCTCCTCGTCGTCACGCACGACCGGTGGTTCCTCGACGAGGTATGCACCCGCACGTGGGAGGTGCACGACCGTGTCGTCGAGCCCTTCGACGGCGGCTACGCGGCCTACATCCTGCAGCGCGTCGAGCGCGACCGGCAGGCCGCGACGATCGAGGCGCGTCGGCAGAACCTCGCTCGCAAGGAGCTGGCGTGGCTCCGTCGCGGCGCGCCGGCCCGCACATCGAAGCCCAAGTTCCGCATCGACGCGGCGAACGAGCTCATCGCCGACGTGCCCGAGATCCGCGACAAGACCGAGCTGCAGTCGCTGGCGGTCTCGCGACTGGGCAAGGATGTCGTCGACCTCCTCGATGCGTCGGTGACCTACCCGTCGCCCGGTGGCGGTCCGCCCCGGGAGGTGCTCCATCCGGTCGAGTGGCGCATCGCCCCGGGCGAGCGCACCGGCATCCTGGGTGTCAACGGCGCCGGCAAGTCGACGCTGCTCGGCCTGGTCTCCGGCGACGTCGTACCGACCGCAGGACGGGTCAAGCGGGGCAAGACCGTGCAGGTCGCGACCCTGACCCAGCGACTCGACGAGCTCGAGGAGCATCTCGACGATCCGGTGCGCGCGGTCATCGAGCGACTGCGCACCACCTACACGTTCGGGAGCGGGTCTAAGGCGCAGGAGGTCACCCCCGGGCAGCTGCTCGAGCGGATGGGGTTCGCCAGCGCCCAGCTCTCGACGCCGGTCAAGGACCTCTCCGGAGGTCAGAAGCGCCGCCTGCAGCTGCTGCTGATCCTGCTCGAGCAGCCGAACGTGCTCATCCTCGACGAGCCCACCAACGATCTCGACACCGACATGCTCGCCGCGATGGAGGACCTCCTCGACACGTGGCCCGGCACGCTCCTCGTCGTCTCGCACGACCGCTACTTCATCGAGCGCGTCACCGATCAGCAGTACGCGATCCTCGGCGGGCACCTCCGGCATCTGCCCGGTGGCGTCGACGAGTACCTGCGGCTGCGCACGCGCGAGCGGGAGGCTCCCGCGGCGCTCCCCGGCGGGCCGGCCGGGGCATCCGTCGTCCCTGCCGCGACGGGGCTCAGCGGCGCCGACCTGCGCACCGCCCAGAAGGAGCTCTCCGCACTGGAGCGTCGCCTCGAGAAGCTGGAGAAGCAGATCGCCGCCGCCCGCACGGCGCTCGCCGAGCACGACCAGTCCGACTACGTCGGCCTCGGCGCCGAGATGGCCCGCATCGGTGGGCTGGAGGCCGAGCGCGACGACGTCGAGCTGAGGTGGTTCGAGCTCACCGAGCAGATGGGCTGACCGTCCGGCTGCGCGCTCTCAGGCGTCGAAGCCGAGGCTCAGCTTGCGCAGGAGGCCGGCGAGGCGCTCGCGGTCACCGCGCGAGAGCCCGGCGAGCAGCACCGCTTCGGCATCGACGAGGCGCGTGATCGCGGCATCCACCCGTGTCTTCCCGTCGTCGCTGAGGATCACCAGGATGCTGCGCCCGTCGTCGGGGTCGGCCTCGCGTCTGACGAGCCTGCGGCCGACGAGCCGATCGATGCGGTTGGTCATCGTGCCGCTGGAGACCAGCGTCTGGAGGAGCAGCTGCTTCGGGCTGAGCTGGAACGGCTCGCCCGCGCGCCGCAGCGCCGACAGGACGTCCCACTCCCACGGCTCGAGGTCGCTCCGGCGGAACGCGTCGCGCCGGGCGCGGTCGAGGTGCCGGGAGAGCCGGTCGACGCGTGAGAGCACCTCGAGCGGCGAGAAGTCGAGATCGGGTCGCTGCGCGATCCACGCCTCGACGATGCGATCGACCTCGTCGGTCTCCTTGGCCATCCCCCCATTATCGGGGGGAGGGCAGTCCACCGCGGGCAGGGCGTGCGGAGAGGTCTGGCAGACTTGACGGCGGCCGCGCCGGGCGCGGTGGTCCGCCGTGGTGTAACGGCAGCACGACAGCCTTTGGAGCTGTTAGGTCCAGGTTCGAATCCTGGCGGCGGAGCATGACCCACAACATCGACGACCGCAGTCTCGCCGTGATCGTGCTGGCCGCCGGCCAGGGGACGCGCATGAAATCCTCGCTGCCGAAGGTCCTGCACCGCATCGGCGGCCGCCCACTCGTGGGCCACGTGATCGACACCGCCCTGACGCTCTCGCCCGAGCGCCTGGTGGTGGTGGTGCGCCACGAGCGCGACCTCGTCGCCGACGCGGTCGTCGCCGCAGCACCCGGAGTCGTCGTCGTCGACCAGGACGACGTTCCGGGTACCGGGCGCGCCGTCGAGCTCGCCCTCGACGCGCTCGGCGACTTCGACGGCGACGTGCTCGTGCTCAGCGGTGACGTTCCGCTCCTCGAGGCGGGCACCCTCGCGGCGCTCGTCAGCGCGCACCGCTCCGGCGCGGCGGCGGCGACCGTGCTGAGCGCCGTCGTCGACGACGCCACCGGCTACGGCCGCGTCATCCGCGACGTGGACGGCGCGGTGTCGCGCATCGTCGAGCAGAAGGACGCGACGGCGGACGAGGCATCCGTCACCGAGATCAACGCGGGGGTCTACGTCTTCCAGGCGCCCGCCCTGCGCACCCACCTGGCCCTCGTCGGCACAGCCAACGCGCAGGGCGAGAAGTACCTCACCGACGTGGTCGCCCTGCTGCGCGCCTCGCGGCTCGTCGTCGCCGCATCGAGCGCACCGAGCGCCTCGGCCGCCTTGGGGGTGAACGACCGCGTGCAGCTGTCCGAGGCCGCGCGACTGCTCAACGCCCGGACGGTGCGCCGCTGGCAGCTCGAGGGAGCGTCGATCCTCGACCCCGCGACCACATGGATCGACGTCACCGCGACGCTGGCTCCCGACGTGACGGTGCTGCCGAACACGCACATCCTGCGGGCCACGGCGATCGGCGCCGGCGCGACGATCGGTCCCGACACGAGCCTCGTCGACTGCGAGGTGGGGGAGAACGCGGTGGTCACCCGCACCGACGCGACGCTCGCCGTGATCGGCGCCGGGGCCACCGTCGGGCCCTTCGCCTACCTCCGCCCGGGCACGTACCTGGGCGACAAGGGCAAGATCGGCACCTTCGTGGAGACGAAGAACTCCACGATCGGCGAGCGGAGCAAGGTGCCGCACCTGTCGTACATCGGCGACACGACCATCGGCACGGGGGTGAACCTCGGCGCCGGCGCGATCACCGCGAACTACGACGACATCACCAAGCACCGCACCGAGATCGGCGACGAGGTGCACACCGGCTCGCACAACGTCTTCGTCGCGCCCGTTAGGATCGGAGACGGCGCGAAGACCGGGGCCGGGGCGGTCATCCGCAAGGATGTTCCCGCCGGTGCCCTGGCTCTCAGCGTGGCCCCTCAGCGCAATGTCGAGGGGTGGGTCGAGAACAACAGACCGGGAACAGGCGCGGCGGATGCCGCGGCCAAGGCTCGGTCCGCACAGAAGGCGGACGATGGGGCGCAAGAAGAAGACCGTTGAACTCGATCGCGATAACGACATCGCACCCGGACTGGTCGCCAAGACCAAGAAGCGGCTGGTCATCGCCCGGGGAAGCTCGCACCCGGCGCTCGCGGCGGAGGTCACCGAGCATCTGGGCACCGAGCTGGTGCCCACCGAGTACCGCACGTTCGCGTCGGGCGAGATCCTCACCCGGTTCGAGGTGTCGATCCGCGGCTGCGACTTCTTCCTGATCCAGAGCTTCGGGCCTCCGGTCAACGAGTGGCTCATGGAGACGCTGATCATGCTGGATGCCGCCAAGCGCGCGTCCGCGAAGCGGATCACCGTCGTCGCGCCGTACTACCCGTACTCGCGGCAGGACAAGAAGGGCCGTGGGCGCGAGCCCATCAGCGCCCGTCTCGTCGCCGACCTGCTCAAGACGGCGGGCGCCGACCGCGTCATGAGCGTCGACCTCCACGCTGCGCAGATCCAGGGCTTCTTCGACGGGCCGGTCGACCATCTGTTCGCCAAGCCCGTGCTGCTCGAGTACTTCCAGAACACGCTGAGCGACGACGACCGCGCCAAGCTCACGGTCGTCTCGCCCGACACCGGCAGGGTGCGCGTGGCCGACACCTGGTCCGACAGCCTGGGCGCGCCGCTCGCGATCATCCACAAGCGCCGCGACCCGAATGTCGCGAACGAGGTCACGGTCAACGAGATCGTCGGTGACGTCAGCGGACGGGTGTGTCTCCTCGTCGACGACATGATCGACACCGGCGGCACGATCGTGAAGGCGGCCGAGGCGCTCAAGGCCAACGGGGCCGTCAAGGTGATCGTGGCGGCGACCCATCCGATCTTCAGCGACCCGGCCGCGCAGCGTCTGCAGAGCGACGCGATCGACGAGGTCGTCGTGACCGACACGATCCCGATCCCCGACTCCAAGCGCTTCCCGACGCTCACGATCCTCCCGATCGCGCCGCTGCTCGCTCGCGCGATCCACGAGGTCTTCGAGGACGGATCGGTCACGAGCATGTTCGACGGGGCGGCCTGACGCCGGATCTGAACGATCGGGCGCATCCGAACGTGACCTCCTTCAGAGGTCGCTCATAGTGAGCGCTGTCAGGATCCCCTCACGGCGCCGACCTGCGAGCGCCGACCTCGACACCAACGACCCAGGAGGACCACCATGATCCGCACCGCCGTCGCCACACGTCCCGCTCGCTCTCTCCGCGCCGGCGCGACCGTCGCCGCGGTCGCAGGCATCGTCCTGCTCGCCGGATGCTCCCCGGCCGCCGACGACGCCTCGACCGACACGCGTTCGGACGCCGGGACGACCGGCACCGACACCGGCGGCGCCGCGACCTACGCCGACGGCACCTACACCGCCGAGGGCTCGTACTCGACGCCCGAGACGGTCGAGACGATCTCGGTCACCGTCACGCTCGACAGCGACGTCATCACGGCGGTCGAGGTCGTCGGCGATCCGCAGAAGGCCGAGTCCGAGCAATACCAGGGCCAGTTCATCGGCGGCATCTCCGATGTCGTCGTCGGCGAGGACATCGACGAGATCTCCGTCAGCCGCGTCGCCGGATCGTCCCTGACGAGCAGCGGCTTCAACCAGGCGATCGACGCGATCAAGGCCGAAGCGGCCCTCTGAGCGATGTCCCGCCCGGTGCCGGCGCAGTCCACCGGCGACACGTGGCGATTCGACGCGATCGGCACGGCGTGGGAGATCGTGGCGGACGCACCGCTCGGTGAGAAGACGCGGCAGCGGGTCGCGGCCGTGATCGACGACTTCGACGCGGCCTGGTCGCGATTCCGCGCCGATTCGCTCGTCGGGTCGCTCGCGTCCGCAGGAGGGGCCGTGCCCGCGCCGCCCGACGCCGCAGCGATGCTCGACGCGTTCGTCGAGCTGTCCGATGCCACGGGCGGCGCCGTCAACCCGCTGATCGGGGCATCCCTCGAGCGCCTGGGCTACGACGCGGGCTACTCGCTCACCGCCGGCGTGCCCGTCGCGGCGCCTGCGGATTGGGTACGCGCACTGACGTGGCACGACGGGATCCTCGCCCTCGACCGCCCCGCGACGATCGACGTGGGCGCGCTGGGAAAGGGCCGGCTCGTCGACCTCGTGGCCGACGTGGTGGCGCTCGCCTCCCCGGGCGGCTTCGTCGTCGACGCCGGGGGCGACATGGCCGTGCGCGGCGCTCCGCAGCGGATCGGGCTGGAGCATCCGTTCGATGCGCGCCGCGCGATCGGCGTCTGGGAGGTGACGGATGCCGCACTCTGCGCGTCGGCGGTGAACCGGCGCGCGTGGGGCGACGGCCTGCATCACGTGCTCGACGCCCGGACAGGCGTTCCGGTGCACACCGTCGCAGCGACCTGGGCGGTGGCGCCCACCGCGATGCGCGCAGACGCCATCGCCACGGCGCTCTTCTTCGACGGGGGACCGCGCCTCGCGCACGACTGGGGCGTCGAGTGGGTGCGGATGACCACCGACGGCCGCGTGGACTGGTCGCCCGGCTGCCGCGCCGACCTCTTCCGCCGAGAGGCTAGCGTGGAGAGGTGACCGACTCGCTTCCCCTCGGACAGGTCGTCGCCGTCGCCCGCGACGACGCGCACCGCTTCAGCAAGCCCACGCGCGAGGCCATCACCCTGATCGCCGGCTTCGGCGTCGAGGGCGATGCGCACGCCGGGGCGACGGTGCAGCACCTCTCCCGCGTGCGGCGCGATCCGTCGACGCCCAACCTGCGGCAGGTGCATCTCATCCACGCCGAGCTGTTCGCCGAGATGGACGAGCGCGGCCACCGGATCGATCCGGGGGCGATGGGCGAGAACATCACCACGTCGGGGGTCGACCTGCTCGGCCTTCCGCGCGGGACGCGGCTCGAGATCGGCGACGAGGCCGTCGTCGAGCTCACGGGGCTCCGCAATCCCTGCACCCAGATCAACGGACTGTCGGAGGGGCTGATGAAGGAGCTCGTGTACGTCGACGACGGGGGAGCCACCGTGCGCTTGGCCGGCGTCATGTCGATCGTGCTCACCGGAGGAGAGGTGCGGCCGGGCGACGGCATCCGCATCGTGCCGCCCGCAGGCGCCCACGAGCCCCTCCAGGCGGTGTGACGTGCTCGGATCCGTCACCGCGGTCTGGAACCGCGTCTTCGCCCTCCTGGGGCGCGTCTCGATGTACCGCGTCGTCTACCTCGCCCTGGCAGCCCTCGCCGTCACGTCGCTCGTGCTGTCGTTCTTCGATCTGGTCGGGCCCTCTCCTCTCGAGCTGATCGCGACGCTCGCCGTCCTCTCCGCCGTCTGCGTGGGAGTGGATGCCGCGGCCCAGCGCGTCCTGCACCTGCCCTGGCGCCTCGAGTCGTCGCTGATCACCGCGCACATCCTGCTCTTCGTGCTGCGCCCGACGCTCGATGTCGCCGCGCTCGGCGGCATCGCGATCGCGGCGGCCGCGGCCTCCCTCTCGAAGTACCTCCTCGCGTGGCGAGGGCGCCACATCTTCAACCCGGCCGCCGTCGGAGCGACCGTTCTCACCCTCCTGAGCATCGCGTGGCCGGCACTCGGAGCGTCGTCGTGGTGGGTCGGCACGCAGGCGCTCGCGCTGCCCGTCGTCGTGCTCGGCCTCGCCGTGCTGTGGCGCACCGAGAAGATCCGCGTGGTGGCGGTGTTCCTCGTGATCGCGGTCGCGATCGCGGTGCTCCGCACCGCCGCGCAGCTGCAGGCGGCCGGAGCCGTCGTCGACTCGATGACCGTGTTCTGGCAGATCCTGTGGTCGTCGCCGTTCCTGTTCCTCGGCGCGTTCATGCTGTCCGAGCCGCTCACGCTCCCACCGCGTCGCTGGCAGCAGTTCACGGTGGCCGCGATCGTCGGCGTGCTGGCCGGATGGCCGATCCCGCTCGGCGACATCTCGCTCGGGCAGGAGCGCGCCCTGCTGATCGGCAACGCGGTCGCCTTCGCGTTCGCGGTCCGCACCGCGGTGCGGCTCACCCTCGATTCCCGAGCCGAGCGCACGCCGACCGTGCAGGAGCTGACGTTCCGCGTGCACGACCGGCTGTCGTTCGTCCCCGGCCAGTACCTCGAGCTCGAGGTGCCGCACGCGCACCCCGACGCCCGCGGCACGCGCCGCGAATTCAGCATCGCCTCCGCGCCCGAAGACCTTCCTCTCCTTCGCGTCGCCTTCAAGGAGAGCTCGGCCGCGTCGGCGAAGCCGCAGTCCTCGTACAAGAAGGCGCTCGCCCGGGTGGCGCCGGGGGAGCGGCTGGCGATCACCGGCGTGTGGGGCGACTTCGTCCTTCCCAAGCGCGACGGCGCCCCGATCCTCATGGTCGCGGCGGGCATCGGCGTGACGCCGTTCGTCTCGCAGATCCGGCACATGCGTGCGGCGGGCGAGGAGCGCGACATCGTGCTCGTCTACGTCGCCTCGGACGCGTCCGAGCTCGCGTACCGCGCCGATCTCGAGGCAGCCGGGATATCGGTCGTCGTGTTCACGCGCGACCGGCCGGCCGATCTGCCTGCGAACTGGCTCTGGGCGCGCGGTGTGCGGCTCGACGCGGAGGGTCTCGTGACCGTCGTGCCCGACATCGCGGCACGCCACGCGTACATCTCCGGTCCGGCCGGACTCATCGCCGACCTCGCGCCGGCGCTCGAGAAGGCCCGGTCGATCACCACCGACGCCTTCAGCGGCTACTGACCTGCCCACCCCCGGGGGCGGGCCGGACGGGTCTGGTCACGACCGCCGACCTGGTTCGGCTAGGGCGTGACGGGCTGGTCCTCGTCGGCGGGAGCGTCCATCGTCGGCTCCTCGGAGACGGCGCTGTCGGCCGGGTCGAGAGGTCTGGCGGGAAGACGCACCTCGAAGGTCGTGTCCCCGGGAACGCTCTCGACCGAGATCGTGCCGCCGTGCGCGTCGACGATCGCTCGGGCGATGGAGAGGCCGAGCCCGGTGCCGCCCGTCTGGCGGGCGCGCGACCGGTCGGCGCGCGAGAACCGCTCGAAGAGCTCGTCGCGCAGCGTCGGCTCTATGCCGGGGCCGTCGTCGTGGACGCGCAGGACGGCGGTGTCGGCATCCCGTTCGACCGTCACCGTGACCGTCGTGCCGGCGGGCGTGTGCGTGCGCGCGTTCGCGAGCAGGTTGGCGGCGACCTGGTGCAGGCGGCCGGTGTCGCCGGCGATCTGCACCGGGGCGTCGGGGAGGTCCATGACCCACTGGTGGTCGGGCCCCGCCGGTCGGGCGTCGCCGACGGCCTCGATCGCGAGGCGGGTCAGGTCGACCGTGCCGTAGACGAGCTCCTGCCCCTCGTCCAGCCGGGCGAGCAGCAGCAGGTCCTCGACGAGCGTCGTCATGCGCAGCGACTGCGCCTGGATGCGCTCGAGGGACGCCTCGGTCGTCTCGATCGTGGCGGCGCGGTGGTCCTTCGAGAGGGCGCGCAGGGACAGCTCCGAGTAGCCGCGGATGGACGCGAGCGGCGTCCGCAGCTCGTGGCTGGCATCGGCCACGAAGGTGCGCATGCGCTCCTCGTTGCGCTGACGCGCGGTCAGCGACGTGCCGACGTGGTCGAGGAGCGTGTTGAGCGCCTCGCCGACTCGGCCGACCTCGGTGCGGGGATCGGCCTGTCGCGCGGGAACGCGCTCGGGGATCGAGACCTCGCCCTGGTCGAGCGGGATCCTCGAGACGCGCTCGGCCGTGTCGGCGACGGCGCGCAGCGGCGCGAGGCCGGCCCGGATCGTCCACGCGGTGGCCAGGGCGAGGAGGATGAGGCCACCGAGCGTCAGCAGGCCGATCGTCGTGAGCATCCGCCCGATGTTGACGGCCACCTGATCGCGGGAGATTCCGACCACGACGCCCGACTCGCCGTCCACCCGGAAGGTCCCGACCTCGTCGATCGTGACGACGAACGGCGTATCGCTGCGGAGGCCGTCCACGAGCTGGGTGATCTGGTCGGTCGTGAGCGCCACGACCGCACCGTCGGAGTCGACGTAGGCCGCGGTCGGCTCTCCGAGCGGTGCCTGCACGGCGAGGAGGAAGCCGGGCTGCTGGGGCATCTGATTGAGGATCTGCTCCGCCGTCATCCCCGACGCCACCGGCTGGCGCACCATCGCCGCCGTGCGCTGGGCCGAGCTCTTCACCTGGTTCGTCAGGCTGTCCTCGAGGACGGTCCCGAGGATCGCGCTCGTCGTCACTCCGACGAGCACCATGATCAGCGACGTGATCGCGACGACGGTGACGATGAGCTTGTTCTGCAGCGTCCAGGGCCGACGACGGGATGCCTCGTCCCGCGCCGGGGGAGCGGCCGCGGCATCCGCCGGGTTCTCGGTTCGGGCGTCGGTCATTGCGGGGCCTTGATCATGTAGCCGACGCCGCGCACCGTGTGGATGAGGGGATCGCGGCCGTGGTCGATCTTCTTGCGGAGGTAGGAAATGTACAGCTCGACGACGCTGGAGCGTCCGCCGAAGTCGTAGTTCCAGACGCGGTCGAGGATCTGCGCCTTCGAGACGACCCGGCGCTGGTTGCGCATGAGGTAGCGCAGCAGCTCGAACTCGGTCGCGGTCAGCTCGATCTCGGCGCCGGCCCGCTCGACCTCGTGGCTGTCCTCGTTGAGGGTGAGGTCGGCGACGCGGAGGATCGGCTCCGCGCCCGACGCGTGCGCCGTTCCCGCGCGGCGCATGAGGCCGCGCAGGCGCGCCACGACCTCTTCGAGTGAGAACGGCTTCGTGACGTAGTCGTCGCCGCCGGCGGTGAGACCCGCGACCCGGTCGCTCACGGCGTCCTTCGCGGTCAGGAAGAGCACCGGCACGTCGTCGCCCGACTGGCGCAGGCGCTGCAGCACGGCCATGCCGTCGAGGTCGGGCATCATGACGTCGAGCACCATGGCGTCGGGCGAGAACTCGCGGGCCGCCTGGAGCGCCTGGAAGCCCGAGCCTGCGGTGCGCACCTCCCACCCCTCCATGCGCAGGGCCATCGACAGGAGGTCGGTGAGCATCTGCTCGTCATCGACGACGAGCACGCGCAGGGGCGAGCCGTCGGGACGCAGGAGTGCGGGCGTGGCGTTGGTCATGGGTCCATTGTGCTCGCGTTCCTATGTGCTTCCTATGGCGAGCGCTATGCGGATGCTGTGAGTGCGGAAGCGCGCACATAACCGGTTCATAGCCTCCGCTGGAGTTCTGCATCGACGCGGTCCCTAGCTTCGCTCTCGACGGCCGGCACCTCGCCTGCCGGGAGGAGACCCATGTACGGAACGTATCTGCGGCGGGAACTGGCCGGCCGCAAGAAGCAGACGATCATCGTCGCGACCGGACTCGCGATCGCCATCGCGCTCGTGATGATCGTCAACTCGCTCGCCGCCGGCGTGCGCGACGCTCAGGCACAGGCGCTCGAGTCGGTCTACGGCGTCGGCACCGACCTCACGGTCACCGGCGCGATGGCCGAGCCTGGAGCAGGTCGCGGCCAGGCGTTCGAGTTCGGCGAGGACGGCGGCGAGACCGCCGACGACGGCACCACCGAGCTCAGCCAGTCCCGGCTCGTCTCGGAGCCGATGCGCGCGACCCTCGAGGCGAGCGTGCTCGACACCGTGTCCGGTGTGGACGGGGTGGCCGCGGCATCCGGCGCACTCAGCCTCACGAACATGACGTTCTCGGGCGAGCTGCCGCCGCCCCCGACCGAGTCGGGCACCACCGGTCAGGCGCCGCCTCAGGACGGCGGCGGTGGAGGATTCGGCGGCGGCTCGTTCGACGTCGACTCGTTCACCGTGCTCGGCATCGAGCCGGCCGAGTCGGAGGTGGGCCCGATGTCGGCCGTGAGCCTCAGCGACGGGCGGGCGCTCGCATCCGGCGACGAGGGCGAGAACGTCGCCGTGCTCGACGCCGCATACGCCTCGACCGCGGAGGTCGCCGTCGGCGACGCCATCGACGTCGGCGGGGAGGAGTTCGAGGTCGTCGGCATCGTCGCCTCCACGTCGAGCGAGGCCGACACGGCGGCGAACGTGTACATCCCCCTCGACGTCGCGCAGACGCTCGCCGGTACCGGCGACGTGGTGTCGACGGTGTATGTGCAGGCCGATTCGTCCGACGCGATCACCGCCGTGCAGGAGGACCTGCAGGAGGCGCTGCCCGACGCGACCGTCAGCTCGCAGTCCGACCTCGCCGCGAACGTCTCCGGATCGCTCTCGAGTGCGTCGTCGCTCATCACGAACCTCGGCACGTGGCTGTCGATCATCGTGCTCGCCGTCGCGCTCGCCCTCGCCGTGCTGTTCACCATCTCCGGCGTCTCGCGCCGCACCCGGGAGTTCGGCACGCTCAAGGCCATCGGCTGGTCCAACGGCCGCGTCGTCGGCCAGGTCGCGGGGGAGTCCGTGGTGCAGGGACTCCTCGGCGGCGCCGCGGGGCTCGTGATCGGGTTCCTCGGCATCTGGGCGATCAACCTCGTGTCGCCGACCATCTCGACCGCGCCGTCGACCGGGCCGGTCACGCAGGGCGGCCCCGGAGGAGAGAACATGGGCGGCCCCGGCGGCGGCTTCGCGAACACCCTCCAGCAGGGGGCGACGGAGATCGTGCTCCACGCCCCCGTCACACTGTGGGTCGTCGTGGCGGCGCTCGGCCTCGCCCTCTTGGGCGGACTCGTCGCCGGAGCGTTCGGCGGATGGCGTGCCGCGCGGCTGAGTCCTGCCGAAGCACTGCGATCGGTCTCGTGAGGCATCCCATGACCGACTCCACCGCACCCGCAGACGCGACCATCGACCCGCACACGACAGGAGAACCGACGATGACCATGCTCGACCCCGAGGCGACGACGCAGACGGATGCCGCGCCCCCCGCGCTGTACCGACTGGCAGGCGTCACCCGCACCTACCGTCAGAAGGACCGCGTCGTGAAGGCGCTCGCCGGCGTCGACCTCGACATCTCGCAGGGCGACTTCGTGACCATCCAGGGACCGACCGGCGGCGGCAAGTCCACGCTCCTGCAGCTGCTGGGAGCGCTCGACCGGCCCACCACGGGGAGCGTCCGCCTCGGCGAGATCGATCTGGCCGAGGCCTCGAACGCCGAGCTGGGCCGGGTGCGCGCCCGCGAGATCGGGTTCGTGTTCCAGGGATTCAACCTCATCCCGACGCTCACGGCGGCGGAGAACGTCGACATGGCGCTGGAGCCGCTCGGCCTGCCGAAGGAGGAGCGCACGGTGCGCGTCGCCGAGGCGCTCGCGCACGTCGGGCTCGATGACCGCGGCGACCACCGCCCCGGCGAGCTCTCCGGCGGTCAGCAGCAGCGCGTCGCGATCGCCCGCGCGATCGTCAAGCGGCCGCGCGTGCTCCTCGCCGACGAGCCCACGGGCAACCTCGACGAGAGCATGCGCGACGAGATCCTCGCCGTGCTCGAGGCACTGTGCGCCGAGGGGCTGACGCTCATCGTGGTCACGCACGACTCTGCGGTGGCGAAGCGGGCACGGCGGCGCCTGCGCCTCGAGCGCGGCACCGTGCGCGACATCACGCGCTAGGCGTCAGCCTGCGGACCGGGCGTGGGCCGCGATGCGATCGAACAGCGCATCGCGGTCCGCGTCGACGCGCTGCTCGTCGGGGTGGGCGTCGTAGTGGGCGAGGATGCGACGGGCACCCTCGTCGAACGTTATCGTCGTGCGGAAGTCCGGCACGAGCGCCGTCACCTTGGCGTTGTCGAAGAGCATCGAGTGGGCCTTGTCGCCGATGAGGGTCGGGCCCAGCTCTGGCTCGAACGCGGCGATCGTGTCGGACGCGACGTGCACGAAATCAGGATGCTGGACCCCGGCCGCGTCGGCGAGCCAGCCGTAGATCTGGTTCCAGCTGGGCGCGTGCGTCCCGGTGATCGTGAACGCCTCGCCGATCGCCGCGGGGTTGCCGAGGAGCCCCGTGAAGGCGACTGCGAAGTCGTCGGAGTGCGTGATGGTCCACAGGCTCGTGCCGTCGCCGTGGATGACGACCGGCTTGCCGGCGCGCATCCGCTCGATGTCGGTCCAGCCGCCGAGGGTCGGCAGCAGGCGCTCGTCGTAGGTGTGCGACGGGCGGACGATCGTGACGGGCAGCCCGCGCTCGCGGTGGGCGCCGACCAGGACGTCCTCGCACGCGATCTTGTCGCGCGAGTAGCGCCAGAACGGATTGCGCAGCGGCGTCGACTCGGTCACCGGCAGCCGCCTCGGCGGCTTCTCGTAGGCCGACGCCGAGCTGATGAAGACGTACTGCCCGATGCGCCCCTCGAACAGGTCGAGGTCCTGCTGCACGTGGTCGGGCGTGAACGCGAGGAACTCCGCGACGACGTCGAACCCGGCATCCCCGACCGCATCCTGCACCGCTCGCGCGTCGCGGACGTCCGCGACGAGCTCGCGCACGCCGTCGGGGAGCGGGCGGCGCGACGAGCCTCGGTTGAGCACGGCGACGTCGTCGCCTGCCGCCACGCTGCGCCGCACGCACGCTGCGCTGATGGTTCCGGTTCCGCCGATGTAGAGCACTCGCCTGCTGGTCACGGTTCCGACACTAGCCCCGGCGCCGCTGACCTAGGGTGGCTCCATGACGCTCGTGGATGCCGCCGTGTACATCGAGGGCCGACGGGTGTTCGGGGGGACGGTCGCGCAGACGCTCGCCGATGCCCGGTCCCGTGGCGGTATGGCGTGGATCGGCCTCTACCGGCCGGACCACGAGGAGATGAGCGAGCTCGCCGGACTGCTCGACCTGCACGCGCTCGCGGTGGAGGATGCGCTGAAGGGGCATCAGCGCGCGAAGCTCGAACGGTACGGCGACATGACGTTCCTGGTCCTCCAGCCCGCGCGCTACCTGGACGAGACGGAGACCGTGGAGTTCGGCGAGGTGCACGTGTTCGTGGGCCCGGACTACGTGATCACGATCCGGCACGCCGAGAACCCCGACCTCGGGGCGGTGCGGCAGCGCCTGGAGAGCCGGCCCGACGTGCTGGCCCACGGACCGTTCGCCGTCGTCTGGGCGGTCTGCGACGACATCGTCGACCAGTACGAGCCTGTCGTCGCGGGCGTCGAGAACGACATCGACGAGATCGAGGACGAGCTGTTCTCCGGCGATCCCGCCGTCTCGAAGCGCATCTTCGGTCTTCAGCGCGAGGTGATCGACCTGCAGCACGCGACGACGCCCCTGGTCGACATGTTCGACCGGCTCCAGCAGATCGTGAAGGAGTCCTCGCACGCCGAGGAGGTGCCGGCGATCCGCGACGTCGACGACCATGCGCGGCGCATCGTCGACAAGGTGGACGCTTTCCGCCCCACCCTCGACAGCGCGCTGACCGTGCACTCCACGATGGTCGACCAGGAGAACAACGAGGCGATGCGGCGCATGGCGGAGTTCGGCCTCGAGCAGAACGAGCAGGTCAAGAAGGTCACGGCGTGGGCGGCGATCCTCTTCGCGCCGACGCTCGTGGGCACGATCTACGGCATGAACTTCGATCACATGCCCGAACTCCACTGGACTCTGGGCTACCCGATGGCTGTCGGCCTGATGGCCGCCACCTCGCTCACGCTGTATGTGATCTTCAAGCGCAAGGGGTGGCTCTAGCGGGATGTCGCCGGTCCCCATTACCGTGGCGCGGGTGACTGATCTCTCTCTGACTGACCTCGCGGCCGGAACGGTCGTCAAGCCGGGCGACCCCGAATGGGATGCCGCCCGCTCCTTCCACTCGGGCATCGGCGAGCCGACCGTCGTCGTGCGGGCCTCCTCCGTCGACGACGTGCGCGCAGCCGTCCGCTACGCGTCGTCCGAACGACTCGATGTGATGGTGCGCGGCGGCGGCCACAGCGCCTGGGGCGCCGTTCCGGGCGGCGTGACGCTCGACCTCGACGCGCTCGACTCCGTCTCCGTCGACGGCACCCTCGTGCACGTCGGCGGCGGGGCGACCTGGGGTGCCGTCGCGGCGATACTCGCCGAGCACGGCCTGGGAGTGAGCTCGGGCGACACGGCATCCGTCGGCGTCGGCGGGCTCACGCTCGGCGGCGGCATCGGCTGGATGGTCCGTGCGTGGGGCCTCGCCGCCGATCAGCTCGTCGGCGCGCAGCTCGTGACCGCGCGCGGCGAGGTGATCGAGGTCAACGACGAGTCGCACGCCGATCTCCTCTGGGCGCTGCGCGGCGGCGGAGGCAACTTCGGCGTCGTCACCCGCTTCGACTTCCGGGCGCACGCGCTCTCGTCGGTCGTCTTCGCGACCCTCGGGGTCGCCGGCGACGCCCGCCCGGTGCTGCGCGCGCTGCGCGACACGATGAAGGACGCCCCGCGCGAGCTCACCGTCACGTACATGGACGTCCCGGAGATGGACCCGAGCGCGCCCGGCGGCGCCGCGATCACGGCGTGCTGGATCGGCGACGACGAAGACGCCGCCCGCGCCGCGCTCGCGCCGCTCCTGGCGCTCGACGGCGTGACCGAGACCGACCTCGGAGTCCGGTCGTACCCCGACATCCTCATGGACATGCCGGCGGCCGACCCCGACCAGCCCATGCCCGGCTTCGTCGGCGGCAACACGCTTCTCGCAGACCTCACCGACGAGGCGGTCGACCGCCTCGCGTCGTTCCGCGAGGCCAACCAGGCGTCCGTGCTGTTCCTCCGCTCGCTCGGCGGGGCGTACGGCGACGTGCCGCAGGACGACACGGCCTTCCCCGCCCGCAGCGCGACCTGGTTCGCGATGGCCGGCGCGTTCGACATCCCGGGTCTCGTCCATGACGACAACCGGCCGCTCATCCAGGCGGAGTGGGATGCCATCGAGGCGCTCGGCGAGGCCCTGTACGGCAACTTCACGGTGTCCACCGACCCGGCCATGGTGTCGCGCATGTACGCGCCCGAGACGATCGCCCGCCTGGCCGCCGTGAAGCGGCAGTGGGACCCGCAGAATCTCTTCTGCCGCAATCACAACGTCGTGCCCGCCTGAGGCCTACGAGAGAGGCCCCCGTCGATCACTCGACGGGGCCTCTCCCGGATCATGGCCCGATCAGCCGGGGCGCAAGGTCAGTGCGTGTCCTCGGCCTCGATCTCGGTGCGGTCGCCCGACCACAGCGTGTGGAACGTGCCGGGCTTGTCGACGCGCTGGTACGTGTGGGCTCCGAAGAAATCGCGCTGGCCCTGCACGAGAGCGGCGGGCAGACGCTCGGCACGCAGGCCGTCGTAGTACGCGAGCGACGACGAGAACGCGGGGGCGGGGATGCCCGCCGCCGCGGCCGTCGAGACGATCCGGCGCCATGCCGCCTGCGCGCGGCCGAGGGCCTCGACGAAGTACGGCGCGGTGAGGAGCACGGGTAGCTCGGGGGTCTCGGCGTACGCGTCGGCGATGCGGTTGAGGAACTGGGCGCGGATGATGCAGCCGCCGCGCCAGATCTTCGAGACCGCGCCGAGGTCGATCGACCAGTCGTACTCGGCGGCGCCGGCGCGGATCTCGTCGAAGCCCTGCGAGTACGCGACGATCTTCGAGGCGTACAGCGCGAGGCGGACCTCTTCGATGAACGCGTCGGCGTCGTCGACGGTCAGTCCTTCGACGGGCCCGGGGAGGCCGCCCGACACGGCGCGCTGCTCGGGGTGGCTCGACAGCGAGCGCGCGAAGACGGCTTCGGCGATGCCGGACACGGGCACGCCGAGGTTGAGGGCGGTCTGCACGGTCCACGCGCCGGTGCCCTTGGCGCCGGCCTGGTCGAGGATCACGTCGACGAGCGGCTTGCCCGTCTCGGCATCCACCTGGCGCAGCACCTCGGCGGTGATCTCGATGAGGTACGACTCGAGTTCGCCGGCGTTCCACTCGGCGAACACGTCGGCGATCTCGGCGGGGGACTTGCCGGTGCCGCGGCGGATGAGGTCGTACGCCTCGGCGATGAGCTGCATGTCGGCGTACTCGATGCCGTTGTGGACCATCTTCACGAAGTGGCCCGCGCCGTCGTGGCCGATGTGAGTGACGCAGGGCTCGCCCTCGGCGATCGCGGCGATCGACTTCAGGATCGGGCCGAGGGTGACCCAGGACTCGTCGGAGCCGCCGGGCATGATCGAGGGTCCGAGGAGCGCGCCCTCCTCGCCGCCGGAGATGCCGGCGCCGACGAAGTTGATGCCCGTCTCGCGGACGGCCTTCTCGCGGCGGATCGTGTCGGTGAACAGAGCGTTGCCGCCGTCGACGATGATGTCGCCCGGCTCGAACACGTCGACGAGGGCGTTGATGACGGCATCCGTGCCACCGCCGGCCTTGACCATGATGATCGCGGTGCGGGGCTTCTGTAGCGACGCGGCGAACTCCTCGTACGAGAAGGCGGGCACGAAACCCGCCTCGGGGTGCTCGGCGATCAGCGTGTCGGTCTTCTCGTGGCTGCGGTTGTAGATCGCGACGGTGTTGCCTTCGCGGCTGGCGAGGTTGCGGGCCAGGTTCGAGCCCATCACCGCCAGACCGACGACACCGATGTTCGCAGCGGGCGACGCCGGCGAATCGGGTCCCTCTGCATCGGGGACGGGCCGCACGACGTCTTCGGGCGAGGGCGCTCCCTCGTGCTCCTTGGTCGAGCCCGGCTCGTCATCGCGATCGGTCGAGATGTTCGTCTGTGCCGAGGGGTCGTTCGAAGACACACGTGCTCCTGATGTTCGAGGTGGGGATTCCAGCCTAGAGTCTGGCGTGTCGGTGTTACACGCTGTTGGCGCAGTGCTCACCGGCGCGGTGCGCGGCTTGTGAGAACGGGACCTCAGTCCTTGCGGTAGCTCGCGCGCCCCATCGACCAGAACGCACCGATCGTCAGGAGGGCGCCGAGGGCGGCCATCGCGCCGATCAGCCACAGCAGTGCGTGGGACAGAAAGCCGTAATCCATCGGGGTTCCTCCGTGGGCGAATCGGGTGCGTCCCTCATCGTAGCGGGCCGGTGGCTTTCGATCGCGGAGAGCTCCTCGCACGGCCCCGCTCACGCGCGTCTGGGCTTCGCCGCGCCCCCTGGTAGACTTGACGCTTGAACTTCGGCGAGGGATGCCTCGCACCCGCCTGATCGGCGGGATGCGGCATCCGTGATCGACGCGGTGGAGCGGGCCCATGGCTTTCCTCACGCGTGTGCGTTCGAGTCGAGAGACAACCCCCAATACCTGGGCCCGCCACCTGAGCGGACCCGCGATCAGAACGGGCTCACGCCCGCGAGGAGAAACCATGTCGACCGAGACCGACACCAAGGTCCACGCCGAAGTCCGCGAGAACTTCGGCAAGGGCTACGCCCGCCGCCTCCGCGCCGCCGGCCAGATCCCCGCCGTCATCTACGGCCACGGCACCGACCCCGTGCACGTCGCCCTGCCGGGCCACCAGATCGCGCTGCTCATCCGCCGCGCGAACGTGGTGCTCGAGCTCGACGTCAACGGCACGCACCAGCTCACGCTCGTCAAGGACGTCCAGAAGGACCCCGTGCACCAGATCATCGAGCACATCGACCTCCTCGTCGTGAAGAAGGGCGAGAAGATCCAGGTCGACGTCCCGATCACGGTCACCGGCGAGCCCGCCCCCGGCACCATCGCCGCGCAGGACGCGAACACGGTCCTGCTCGAGGTCGAGGCCACGCACATCCCCGAGCGCATCGAGCTCGACGTCGAGGGCCTCGAGGAGGGCACGCACATCACCGCTGCCGACCTCACGCTGCCCAAGGGCGCGACGCTCGCCGTCGACCCCGAGACGCTGATCATCGCGATCTCCGTTCCGTCGGCCACGCTCGCCGCCGAGGACGAGATCGCCGCTGCCGACGCCGAGGTCGCCGCTGAGCAGGCCGAGGTCGCCGAGGAGGCCAAGGAGGCCGAGTCCGAGTAAGGACTCGCCGCAGCATCCGTCGAAGCCCGTCCCCGATACTTGAGGGGGCGGGCTTCGCCGTCGGAGCCGGCAGGCATCACACATCGCACTCTGAAGGGCACAGCGCAGATGGCACAGGCGTGGCTGATCGTGGGACTAGGCAACCCGGGACCCCGCTACGAGCTCACCCGGCACAACGTCGGGCAGCTCGTCGTGGACGAGCTCGCCGCCAGGCGCGGCGAGTCGTTCCGTGCGCACAAGGCGAACGCCCGAGTGGCCGAGACCTGGCTGCGTCCGGGCGGCGCCAAGCTCATCCTCGCGAAGCCCAACACGTTCATGAACGTGTCGGGTGGGCCCGTGGCCGGGCTCGCGAAGTTCTATGGCGTCGAGCCCGAGCACGTCGTCGTGGTGCACGACGAGCTCGACATCCCGTTCGACACCATCAAGCTCAAGACCGGCGGCGGCCATGGCGGGCACAACGGCGTGCGTGACGTCGCGAAGGCGCTCGACTCCGGGGAGTTCGCTCGGGTGCGCGTGGGCATTGGGCGTCCTCCCGGCCGGCAGGACCCGGCCGACTGGGTGCTCGACCCCTTCGGCGCGACCGAGCGCAAGAACCTGCCGATCCTGCTCGGCGACGCCGCCGACGCCGTCGAGCAGCTGGTCGACGAGGGCCTCCTGGCTGCGCAGCAGAAGCACCACGCACCGCGGGTCTAGCAGCCGGGGTCTGGGCGAACGCCCGGGATGCGCCTCAGCGCGCGGCGTTCTCGCCCTCCGAGCCGCGTGGATCGCCGCCGCGCCGAGCGAGTCGGGGTCACGGAGCGGTGACGGGTGAGGTCGAGCTCTCGATGAACCCGAAGGGGAAGGGGCTGAGGAACGAGAACGATCCCGACATGAACTCATCGATGGGGATCAGGTGAAACCACACCTGGGAGATAACGACCGCTCCGAGCACCAGCACCACCACGCCCGCCGCTGCACGGTCGAGGATCCGCAGCGCGGCTGGTTCGTCGGCCGCTTTCAGCACGCGGTCGATCGCGAAGAGAACGATCAGGGCGATGCCGAAGTACACCAGCGGACTGGGGCCGAGCGACAACTGGATGCATGTGGGAGCCTCGTCGACCGGCCTGCCGGCAGCATCGACGAAGCCGTCGGCTCCATCGAAGCCGCCCGCACAGTAGCCCGCGCTGGCCCTCATGAACGCGGGATAGATCAAGGCTGCGGCGAGCGAGACGATGAGAACCCGACGGAGCCTGGCAACCACTTCCCGTCCCGGGAGCACCGACGCCACATCAGGGGCCACATGGGGCTCATGGGTGATCGACAATGCTGTCTCCTTCGGTCGCTCACTGAACTATGCCGCAACGCGTGCACGCTGCGCCACACTCTCGACTCGGCCTGTGGCGTCGCGCTCACGCGGCTCCCGGTACGACTCGCGCGTAACCGGAAAAGAGTCGGACCGGCGGGCGTCAGCCGCCGACGCTCGACCCGGCCGCCATGCCCGCGGTGAGAAATCCCTGCAGCACGACGAAGAACACCACGGGCCCGAGCGCCGCGACGACGATCGCGGCGATGGCGGCGCCACGCCCGCGGCCCTTCACGAGCGCGATGACTCCCTGCACGAGCGCCCACAGGCCGAGCGCGGTCCCCAGCCAGAACGTGACCTCCGCGAGGAGCACCCACTCCCGCACCGCGGAGAGGTAGGACCAGTCGAAGTCGGCGTCGATCGGACGCATCGCGATCTCGCGTCCGGCACCCAGCCCGATGGAGAACGCCGCGATCGCGACGCTGATCGCGGCACCGACGGTCGCGACGAGCGCGACCACGAGCGCGACCACGCCGAGGCGCCGCCCTCCCGCCGACGCGGGGCGGACGGATGCCGGGCCCGCCGCGTACGGCCCGGGGGCCGGTGCGTACCCCTGGCCGTAATCCGGCGGGGCGTACGGGGCGGCCGAGGAGGCGGCCGCCGTCGGCCCGGTGGGCTGGGCCGCGTAGCCCGGAGGGATCGCGTACCCCGCAGGCGGCGCGTAGCCCGCCGCCGGGTCGTGCGCGACCGGTGCGCCGAACGGGGGAGCACCGGGCGCCGCCCACGCGGCCGGCGCCTGCGGCACGGCCGGCACGGCCGAGTCCGACGGTGGCGCGCTCTGCTGCGGCGGAGTCTGCGGGGGCGTCGGCTCGGCGGGGTCGCTCACGCGCTCATCCTACGAGGTGGCGGATCCGGCACCCGGTGTCCGCCACCCGGAATAGACTCGTCCGGTGACAGTTCCCGGGATCGTGCGCGCCCTCGAGCAGGCTGAGTCGTTCCGGGATGCGGTGGCCGCAGCATCCGTCGACGGCGACTTCTCGCTGGTCGAAGGTCTCGATGCGCCGCTGCTCTCCGCCCTCCTCGAGCGCCGCCGCAGTGCCGGCAAGCCGCCGATCGTGCTCCTGATCACGCCCACCGGGCGCCGGGCCGAGTCGATCGGGCCCGCGCTGGGCGCGCTCCTGCCCGGTGCCGAGGTGCTGCACTTCCCGGCGTGGGAGACGCTCCCGCACGAGCGGCTGAGTCCCAGCGCCGAGATCGTCGGCAACCGACTCGAGGTTCTCGGTCGCGTGGCGCGCTGGAACGGCGAGACGCCGCTTGTCATCACCGCGTCGGTGCGCGGCGCGATCCAGCCGCTCGCGGCCGGGCTCACCGACATCCCGCCGATCGACCTGGTCGTGGGCGGCCGCGGGCACGAGCTCGGAGAGGTGTCGCTGCGCCTCGTCGAGCTCGCGTACCACCGTGTCGACATGGTGTCGCGGCGCGGCGAGTTCGCGGTGCGCGGGGGCATCCTCGACGTCTTCCCGCCAACGGCGCCGCATCCGTTCCGCGTCGAGTTCTTCGGCGACGAGGTCGATCAGATCCGCGCGTTCTCGGTGGCCGACCAGCGCTCGCTCCCCGGTGAGGTGCCGGCGGTCTCACTCATCGCGAGCCGCGAGCTCCTGCTCACCGAGGCCGTGCGCGGGCGCGCGCGCCAGCTGAAGGACGAGTTCCCCGGCCTCAGCAGCATGCTCGAGCGGATGTCGGAAGGCATCCCCGTCGAAGGTATGGAGTCGCTCCTTCCCGCCGTCGTCGACCGCCTCGTCACCGTCGTCGACTACCTGCCCGAGGGCGCGGCCGTCGCGCTCGTCGATCCCGAGCGCTCCGTCACCCGCGCGATCACGCTGGGCGACACGAATCGCGAGTTCCTCGAGGCCGCGTGGAGCGCCGCGACGGCCGGGGCGCAGACGCCGATCGACCTCGGTGCCGGCGACTTCCTCACCCTCCCGGCGCTGCGCGAGGCCGCGCACGCGCGAGGAGACGTCTGGTGGACGCTGAGCTCCTTCGATTCGGGAGAAGCGGATGCCTCGGCCGAGGGCTTGCTCGACCCCGACATCGACGTCGCTCTCCAGGCCGCGGCCGTCGTCCGCGTGCCCGGGGCGCCGGTGCCGTCGTTCCAGGGCAACGTCGACGGCGCGACGGCGCACGTCGGCGATCTGCTCGCCGACGGCTGGCGGGTCGTGGTCGCGGCGTCCGGAGTCGGACTCGTCGAGCGCGCACGCGACGTCCTCGCCGAGCGCGGGATCGCCGCGCGCAAGGTCGACGACGTGCACGGGGTTCCTGAGCCCGGCGTCGCCCATGTCGTCGTCTCGGTGCTCGAGCGCGGCTTCGAGGTGCCCGATGCCAAGCTGGCCGTCCTCACCGAGACCGAGTTCTACGGCCGGACGATCGGCGGCGACCAGCGGGTCGTGAAGAAGCTGGCGTCGCGCCGCAAGAACGTGGTGGATCCGCTGCAGCTCAAGGCCGGCGACCACGTCGTGCACGCGACGCACGGCATCGGCAGGTTCGTCGAGCTCGTGCAGCGCGAGGTGTCGAGCGGGGGCCGCAACGCCGTCAAGAGCATGCGCGAGTACCTCGTGCTCGAGTACGCGCCGTCCAAGCGCGGGTTCCCGGGCGACAAGCTCTTCGTGCCGACGGATCAGCTCGACCTGCTGTCGAAGTACGTGGGCGGCGAGGCGCCGAGCCTGTCGAAGATGGGCGGCAGCGACTGGGCGGCGGCCAAGGGTCGCGCACGCAGGGCCGTCCGCGACATCGCCGTCGAGCTGGTCAAGCTCTACTCGGCGCGCATGGCCGCGAAGGGCTACGCGTTCGGGCCCGACACCCCCTGGCAGCGCGAGCTCGAGGAGGCGTTCCCGTTCGCCGAGACGCCCGATCAGCTGCAGACGATCGACGAGATCAAGGCCGACATGGAGAAGCCGATCCCGATGGATCGCCTGCTGTCTGGCGACGTCGGGTTCGGCAAGACCGAGGTCGCGGTTCGTGCGGCGTTCAAGGCGATCCAGGACGGCAAGCAGGTCGCGATGCTCGTGCCGACCACGCTGCTCGTCAAGCAGCACCTCGAGACGTTCACGGAGCGCTTCGCCGGCTTCCCGGTCAAGGTGAAGGCGCTCTCGCGCTTCCAGACCGACAAGCAGGCGCGCGAAGTGGTCGAGGGGCTCGCCGACGGCACGGTCGACATGGTGATCGGCACGCACCGGATCCTTACCGAGAAAGTCCTCTTCAAGGACCTCGGCCTCATGATCATCGACGAGGAGCAGCGCTTCGGCGTCGAGCACAAGGATCAGCTGAAGAAGCTCAAGACAAACGTCGACATCCTCGCGATGAGCGCGACGCCCATCCCGCGCACGCTCGAGATGGCGGTGACCGGCATCCGTGAGATGTCGACGCTGCAGACCCCGCCGGAGGACCGGCATCCGATCCTGTCTTACGTCGGCGCGCGCAACGACAAGCAGATCGCGGCCGCGATCCGTCGCGAGCTGCTCCGTGAGGGGCAGGTGTTCTTCGTCCACAACCGCGTGCAGTCGATCCAGCGGGTGGCTGCGGAGCTGTCGGAGCTCGTGCCCGAGGCGCGGATCGCGGTAGCCCACGGGCAGATGGGGGAGCACGCCCTCGAGGAGGTCGTCGACGCGTTCTGGGAGCGCCGCTCCGACGTGCTCGTGTGCACGACGATCGTCGAGACGGGCCTCGACATCTCGAATGCGAACACGATCATCATCGACCGGGCCGACAAGTACGGCCTGTCGCAGCTGCACCAGCTGCGCGGTCGCGTCGGACGCGCGCGCGAGCGTGCGTACGCCTACTTCCTCTACGACGAGCAGAAGCCGCTGTCCGAGACGGCCGCGGACCGGCTCGAGACGATCGCGGTGAACAACGACCTCGGCAGCGGCATGCAGGTCGCGCTCAAGGACCTCGAGCTGCGCGGCGCCGGCAACCTGCTGGGTGCCGAGCAGGCCGGCCACATCGCCGGCGTCGGGTTCGACCTGTACCTCCGCATGATCGGCGAGGCCGTGTCGGCCTTCCGGGGCGACGACGTCGAGGGTCCGGCCGAGCTGCGGCTCGAGCTGCCCGTGCAGGCGCGCATCCCCGAGTCGTACATCGACAGCGAGCGGCTGCGCCTCGAGGCGTACCAGAAGCTGTCGGCCGCAGCATCCGTCACCGCGAAGGACGAGGCGATCGACCTCGTCGTCGAGGAGCTCACGGACCGCTACGGCGAGCTTCCGGCCGACGTGGAGGGACTGCTCGCGGTGGCGCGGCTGCGCCGTCGCGCCGCCCAGGCCGGGCTCACCGACGTCGTCGCGATGGGGCCGAACCTGCGCGTCGCCCCGGCGAACCTTCCCGACTCGCTGCGCGTGCGTCTGCAGCGGCTTCACCCGAAGGCGAAGCTGCTCTCGGGCGGCGAGGCCCTGGTCGTGCCGCTTCCGACGGCCGGCGGCGAACGGGTGTCGGATGCCGATCTCATCGCCTGGGTCGCGCAGCTGCTCGATCAGCTCTGGCCGGCCCCGAAGCCGGAGGGCGCGGAGGCGACGGCGACGTCGGGCGCGGAGAAGTCCGGGGCGTAGCGCGAAGTCGCGGGCCGACACGGTGGCGGCGAGACGTCGCGAGATCGGGCGTCCGACCGTCAGTCGAGGATCGTCACGTCCATTCCGTGCCGCTCCGGCACCGGGTCGCTGCGAAGCCGTGCATGGAGCTCGACATCGAAGCGCCGGTCGCCGTACCGCAGCTTCTGCCGCTCGATGCCCTCGGCGATGAAGCCGGCTCGTCGAGCCACGGCGCACGACGCCGGGTTGTTCACGCGGTGCCCGAGCTCGATGCGGAAGACGTCGTTCTCGAAGGCCCAGTCCGCGGCCTCCGCGAGCGCTGCCGCCGCGCAGACCTTCCCGCGTGCCGACTCGGCGAGCCCGTAGTACGCCCACGCCGTGTCGTGGCGGTGCTCGATGGCGGAGAGTCCGACGTTCCCCATAGCCACGCCATCCGCGACGATCGCCCAGTTGCGGCGCGAGTCGCCGTGGGAGAGAGACTCTGCGAGGAAGACGCGGGCGCTCGCGGCGCTCGAGAGATCGGCGCCGCCGAGCTGCGTGTCGAGGTCCGGAGTAGAGAGGAACGCACGCTGAAGCGCCTCCGCATCCGTCGGCAGCCACGGGCGCAGGGCGATCGCAGGCATGCCACCATCCTCACGCACGCGCTGGCGCACGTTCCGCCGCGAGCCGTCCTTCGTGCGCGCCGGTCAGAACGGCGGCGGGTCGGCGTCCGTGACATTACCGGTCGGGCTCGTCCACGACAGCGTCCCGGTCGCGCGATGCAACTCCCAGAGCGACTCGTGCTTCAGCCGATGGTGCGGTCGGCACAGTGGCGCGAGGTTGTCGGCTGACGTCGGGCCGCCGTACTGCCAGTCGACGGTGTGGTCGAGGTCGCAGTCGGCCGAGGACCGGCCGCACCCCGGGAAGACGCAGGTCGGATGCGCCGGCCCGAGCCGGCGACGTAGATCGGCTGGTACGCGGTACACCGCGCGATCG
This sequence comes from Microbacterium sulfonylureivorans, assembly GCF_003999995.1. Taxonomy (NCBI): domain Bacteria; kingdom Bacillati; phylum Actinomycetota; class Actinomycetes; order Micrococcales; family Microbacteriaceae; genus Microbacterium; species Microbacterium sulfonylureivorans. The sequence goes on along the minus strand of NZ_RJAD01000003.1, from coordinate 102,295 downwards.
ACGTCGAGCACCCGGCTCGACAGAGGGTCGGTGAGTATCCGCGTCCACGAGGTCGCCGAACCAGCCAACCGGCTCGCCGTCTCGAGGTCGATCGGGCCGTAGCCGTCGAGGATCGCGGGTTCGGCGCTCGCCCCCAGAAGCGACAGCGCCGGCACGGTCACCGAAACGGTCGCCCGAGTAAGCGGGGCTGACTCCATGGATCCACCCGGCACCAGGTCGCCCAGCACATCAGCTCGCAGCTGCGCGAGCGTGCGCTCCTCGTCGTCGGCCGAACGCAGGTGGCGGGCCGCGGCATCCAGGCGCCCCCTGAGCGCGTGCGCGGACGCCGCAGGCAGGAGCGCGGTCAAAGTCGCCATGCCGTCGAGCTCGGGCGTCAGCCAGACGCCGCGGTCGGCGACCGCACGCTCGTGCCGGGCTTGGAGCGACTCGGAGTGTACGCGCTCGCGGATCGCCCGCGCAGACGTGCGGAAACGCGCCGGCGCGAGCCGCTCGGCAGGCCCGACGATCCTTCCGTCGAACTGCGCCCAGGGGCCGGGCTCGTCGTGGGGGAGCGAGTCGGCGAGGCGTGCGGCGGCGATCGCGTTCGGCTCGGGGACGATGCCGCCCAGGAAGCCGGCCCACACGCGCGGGCACCGCCGGCGCAGCGTCTCGGCATGTGCGGCGCGCGTGCGCACCGTCGTCTCGGCGAGGCGCAGCCTCACCGCCATGTCGGCAACCGCCGCACGCACGGCGATCTCGATTCGGTCCCGCCGGACGGTCGTCGTGGTGCGGCCACGGGCATCGCACCACGCGGGCTCGAGTGTCGGGTCGGCGCCGACCCAGACCTCGGGCTGTTCCTCCGCCTCGCGAACGACCTGCGCGATCACCCGGTACTGCTCGGCGAATGCGACGCGTGCGTGGTAGGTGGTCGCTTCGAGCTCGGCCATGGCGGCGCCATGGTTCGCGGCGGCGTCGACCCCGTCGTCGGTCGCAGCGTCGTCCCACATCGCATCCTCCTCGACGTACCGCTCGGAGCCGGGTGCATCGTCGAGGAGGGATTCGTACATAAGTTCGACACTAGGGAGGGCTTCCGACATCCGGTCCCGTCGTCTGCACGCGCCGCACTACGCTGACAACCACCGACGAGGACGGAGCGAACGATGCGGTTCGAGCACCTCGGGGCCCAGCCCCGGATCCATCCCGATGCCGTGATCGCGGCAACCGCGGTGATCAGCGGCGACGTCGAGATCGGCGCCGACTGCCAGGTGCTGCACGGCGCCGTCATCACCGCCGAGGGCGGCGCGATCACCCTCGGTGCGAACGTGATCGTCATGGAGAACGCGCTGATCCGTGCGACGTCCACCAATCCCGTCCATATCGGCGACCACGTCCTCGTCGGTCCGATGGCGAGCGTGTCGGGCGCGACCGTCGGCGACGAGGTCTTCCTCGCGACCGGCACACGCGTGTTCAACGGCGCACGCATCGGGGAACGCAGCGAGGTGCGCATCAACGCGGTCGTCCACCTGCGGACGACGCTGCCCGCGGAGTCCGTCGTGCCGATCGGCTGGGTCGCGGTCGGCGATCCCCTGCAGATCCTCCCGCCGGACCGTCACGAGGAGATCTGGGCCGCCCAGCGCGAGCTCGACTTCCCCGGCTACGTGTTCGGACTCGACCGCGAGACGCCCGACCTGATGGTGCAGCTCACCGAGCGGTACGGCCGCAGCCTCGCCCGCCACATCGACGACCGCCGCGTCGACTGACGAGCACCGCCGCGCCCGCGCAGCCATCGACGATCGCGGATGCCGCGGCCGCGGCATCCGCGAACCTCCGGCCGTTTCAGTCCCAGACGAGGCGGCAGTCGCGACACTCGAACTCGAGGCGCTCGACCCAGCCGTCGTCGAGATCGCCGCGGCGGGCGAACTCGACGCGGAACCACCGCGGCTCGGTCGCCCGCACATCGAGCGACCCGCACACGGGACATACTTCGGCCACGACGATCCGTGCCATGCCGACACGGTAGCCCCGCGGACCCTGAGCGCGGCCGAGCCGCGCGCGTGTCGGCCGGCACCGCGGCGAGGGCGGCCCCGTCCATCCGTTCCTGTGCGCAGATCCGGCATCCCGGAGTCCGGATGGCCGAATCGCCCACCCGTCCGCATGGGCCGGAGCGTGCCGGCTCAGCCGGTGTTCTGCAGACCGGCGGCGACTCCGCTGACCGACAGCAGCAGCAGGCGCTGCTGCTCGGGGTCGATCGGCGCGCCCTCGGGGGCATCGCGGAGCGCACGGAGCGCCCGCAGCTGCAGGAGCGACAGTGCATCGACGTAGGGGCTGCGCATCTTGACCGCCCGCTGCAGCACCGGCTTGTTCGCGAGCAGCTCGGTGCCGCCGGTGATCGTGATCACCCACGAACGGGTGAGGGCCATCTCGTCGCGCACGAGTGCGGCGAGGTCGTCGCGGTCTCCGAGCTCGAGGTAGAGCCGGGCGATGCGGTCGTCGGCCTTCGCGAGGCTCATGGCGACGTTGTCGATCAGCGTCCGGAACAGCGGCCAGTCGTCGTACGCGCGCTGCAGCAGCGGCTCGTCGCCGACAGCCTCGAGCGCCGTGCCGAGCCCGAACCAGCCGGCGAGGTTGATGCGCGCCTGCGTCCACGCGAAGACCCACGGAATCGCCCTCAGGTCTTCGAGGGACTCCACCGAGAGTCCGCGTCGGGCCGGTCGTGATCCGAGGGCGAGCAGGCCGATCTCCTCCATGGGCGTCACCCGGGCGAACCACGGCGCGAAGCCGGGCGCCTTCACGAGGGAGAAGAACCGGTCGCGGGATGCCTGATCCATCGTCGCGGCCACCGCAGCGTACCGCTCGGCGGCCGCGCGGTTTCGCTCCTCGTTCGACGGCGACGACGCCAGGAGGATGGCGGCGGCGACCTGGTCGATGTGCCGCATCGCGATCGCGGGGTCGCCGTACCGGGCGAAGATCACCTCACCCTGCTCGGTGAGCTTGAAGCGCCCGTCGACCGAGTGCGGCGGCTGGGCGAGGATCGCCGAGTTCGCCGGCCCGCCGCCGCGGCCGAGGGCGCCGCCTCGACCGTGGAAGAGGGTGAGCTCGATCCCGCTCTCGCGGGCCCACGCCGCGATCGCCGCCTGGGCCTCGTACAGCGCGAGGTTGGCGGCGACGGGGCCGACGTCCTTCGACGAGTCGGAGTAGCCGAGCATGACCTCCAGCCGCCGCCCGGTCTCGTCCAGACGTGCGGCGAACTCGGGATGCTCGACAATCTCGGCGAGGATGCGCGGCGCGGCCTGCAGGTCGGCGAATGTCTCGAAGAGGGGGATGACGTCGAGGACCGGGACCTCCCCTTCGGGCCCGACGGCATAGCGCGCGAGGCGATGCACCGCCGCGAGGTCGTCCGCCGACTGCGTGAACGACACGATGTAGCGACCGGCCGCGCGCGGGCCATAGCGCTCCTGGAGGAACCCGACCGAGCGGAAGACGTCGAGCACCTCCTCGGTCTGCTCCGATCGGGCGCCGCCGGCGTCGAGCTCGGCGAGCACCTTGGCGTGGACGGCGGAGTGCTGGCGCACCTCGAGCTCGGTCAGATGGAACCCGTAGGTCTCCACCTGCCACAGCAGCTGCTGGAGGTGCCCGTAGGCCTGGCGCGCGGCGCCCGCCTGAACGAGGGAGTCCTGCACGACCCGCAGGTCGGAAATGAAGAGCTCGGGGTCGCGGTACGCGAGGTCGGCGTTGCGCTCGCGGGTGGCTGCGAGCTTGCGTGCGAGCAGCAGCAGGATGCGGCGATGCGGCTCGTTGGGCGAGCGCTTCGCGATCTCGTCCGCGGCGTCCTCGTCGGCGGCCGAGAGTCGCTGCCAGAGCACGACGAGCGCGCTGCTGGGCGGCGTGGTCGCGGCATCCAGCGTCAGCGTGCGACCGATGCGGCTGGTCGTGCGCTCGAGCCCCAGCAGCACGTGCTCGCTCGCGATCTTCGCCGCCTTGCGGGTGACGGACGCCGTGACGAACGGGTTGCCGTCGCGGTCGCCGCCGACCCACGAGCCGATCCGGACGAACGGGCGCACGACAGGAGCGCGCCCGCCCGCCGCCGGTCCCTGCAGCGCGTCGTCGACGCGGCGGTAGACGTGCGGGACGGCCGTGTAGAGGGTCTCGTCGAAGACCGCCATGACCGCCCGCACCTCGTCGGTCGGCGACGGCTTCTCGGGCCGAAGCGGCGCGGTGCGCCAGAGTGTGTCGACCTCTTCGAGCATGCGCCGCTCGGCGCGGCGCTCGTCGGCGCCGTTGCGCAGCGACGCGTCGTGCTCCTCGAGGAGGGTCGCGAGACGCCGGATGCTCGACGAGACCGCCCGGCGGCGGGCCTCGGTCGGGTGCGCCGTGAAGACGGGGTGGAAGCGCATCGCCTGGAGCCGTTCGAGCGCTGTGTCGTCGCCGACCTCGGCGGCGAGGCGCACGAACGCGGCGGCGACCGAGTCGGTGGCCTGCTCGCGGTCGGGGCGGCCGTCGCGCTCACGCAGGATCCGCACGCGCTGGTGCTCCTCGGCGAGATTCACGAGGTGGAAGTAGGCCGTGAACGCCCGCGCGACCTCGTCGGCGCGCGCGACGCTGAGCGAGTCCGCGATGGCGGCGGCGCGCGCGAACGCCTCGGGGGTCTCGTCGGTGTAGGCCTGGATCGTGGCGATCCGCAGACGCTCGACGTCGTCGTACAGGCCGGGGGAGCCGCTCTCGCGGAGCACCCTGCCCAGGAGCGAGCCGAGCATGCGCACGTCGGCGCGCATCCTCTCGGGGATCTCCTGCTCGGCCTCGAAGCGCCCGACGAGGTCGATCGCTTCGGTCTGGGTGAGTTCGCGCATGTCATCAACGGTAATGCCGCGGTGTTTCGCACTCGTCACGCGCGACCTCGTGTGACGTCCCCTCATGGCTAGACTTCCCGCAGGAGTGCCGGGAAGTCTGGTCGGCGAGGTCGCGGCGACCCTCGCCGACGACTCCTATGGAAGGACCCGGATGTCATTGTTACGCTCTGCCCGCTTCCCCGCGATCGTGCTGCTGGTTGCGGCGGCCGCAGGTCTCGTGGTCGCGAACAGCCCGGCCGGCGGTCCGGTCGACGACTTCCTGCACACGTATGTCGGCATCGACGGGATCTTCGAGCTGACGGTCGATCACTGGATCGCCGACGGCCTCCTCGCGATCTTCTTCTTCGTCGTCGCCGTCGAGCTGCAGTACGAGCTCACCTCCGGGCAGCTCAACTCGGCTCGCAAGGCGATGCAGCCCGCGATCGCCGCCGCCGGCGGTGTGCTCGTGCCCATCGCGATCTATCTGGTCTTCGCGTTCGGATCCGATGCCGCCGACGGCTGGCCGATCCCCACCGCCACCGACATCGCCTTCGCCCTCGGCGTGCTCGCCGTGTTCGGCAAGGGGCTCCCGGCGGCTCTGCGCGTCTTCCTCCTCGCGCTGGCGATCCTCGACGACATCGTGGGCATCGTGTTCATCGCCGTGCTCTTCACCACCGACGTCGACTTCGGGATGCTGGGGCTCGCGCTCGTCACTCTCGTGCTGTTCGGCATCCTGAGCCGCCAGCTCGACTCGCGCGCGAAGGTGCCGATCGCCATCGTCCTCGTCATCCTGGCGATCCTCACGTGGGCGTTCGTGTACCAGTCCGGCGTCCACGCCACGATCGCGGGCGTCGTGCTCGGCCTCGCCATGGCCCAGCGGCCCGCGCTGCGGGTGCGGCACGAGCTCGAACCGTGGGTGAATGTGATCGTGCTCCCGCTGTTCGCGTTCAACGCGGCGCTCGTGGCCGTTCCGGCGGTGTCGCTCGGGGAGCTGTCGCCCGCCTTCTGGGGCGTGCTCGTCGCGCTCCCGGTCGGCAAGATCCTCGGCATCACGGTGTTCGGGTGGATCTCCCTGCGCATCGGCGACCGCAGCGCCGCACCGCCGCTGAAGCTCGGCGACCTGCTGGCCGCCGGCGCACTCGGCGGCATCGGGTTCACGGTGTCGCTGCTGCTGTCCGAGCTGGCCTTCGGCGACCAGCCCGAGATCCGCGACCAGGCGATCCTCGGTGTGCTCGCGGGCTCGGTGATCTCGCTCATAGCGGCCGGGATCCTCGTATCGTGGCGGGCATGGCACTACAGGAAGCAGGCGGCGATCGCCGCGGCGGGCACCACCTCGACGCCGACGGCGTCGTGACCGGCGTCGACCCGCTGCGGGCGGCGGCCGACACGATGCGCACGGTCCGCGACCGGTGCGTGTGGACGCAGCAGATCGACCACCGCGACCTGGTCCCGTACCTCGTCGAGGAGAGCGCCGAGCTGATCGACGCCGTCGAGGAGGGCGACCGCTCCGAGCTGCGAGAAGAGCTCGGCGATCTGCTGTGGCAGGTGCTGTTCCACGCCGAGATCGCGTCGCGCGACGCCGACGAGCCGTTCGACATCGACGACGTCGCCCGCGGCCTCACGGACAAGATGGTGCGGAGGCATCCGCACGTCTTCGGCGACGCCGTCGCGAACACCCCCGAAGAGGTGCTCGTCCACTGGAACGCCGCCAAGGCGGTCGAGAAGAGCGCGCGCACCAGCGTCCTCGACGGGGTGAGCGAGCGGATGCCGTCCCTCGCCCTGGCTCAGAAGCTCGTGTCGAAGGGTGCGCAGGTCGGCGTCGCCGTGGACCCGGCTGCCGGGCCGGCGTCCGAGTCCGAGCTCGGCGATGCGCTTCTCGCGCTCGTCGCCACGGCGCGTGCGAACGGATGGGACTCCGAGCGTGCCTTGCGCGAGCGGCTGCGGGGCTTCACCGGCGAGATCCGGAACGCCGAGTCCGACCTGGCAACATAGTCGGGTGGCATCCGTCAATCCTCCGCGCGGCATGCGCGACTTCCTTCCCGCCGACAAGGCCCGTCGCGAGCGCGTGCTCGCCGTCATCCGCGACCGCTATCGCGTGCACGGCTTCGACGAGATCGAGACCCCCGTCATGGAGGAGTACGCGCGCCTCCACGCGGGCATCGGCGGCGACAACGAGAAGCTCGCCTACAACGTGCTCAAGCGGGGCCTCGACGCCGACGCCGTCCGCGCGGCGGCCGACGATCCCGCCCGGCTCACCGACCTCGGTCTGCGCTACGACCTCACGGTCCCGCTCGCGCGGTTCTACGCCAGCCACCGCGGCGAGCTGCCGACCGTCTTCCGATCGATCCAGATCGCGCCCGTATGGCGCGCCGAGCGCCCGCAGAAGGGCCGGTACCGCCAGTTCATGCAGTGCGACATCGACATCATGGGGGATGCCTCGGCCCGCGCCGAGTCCGAGCTCATCGTGGCGACGCTCGACACCCTCGACGCGCTCGGGCTCGAGGGCGGCAGCGTCCGCATCAACGACCGCCGCGTGCTCGACTGGATGCTCGACAGCTTCGGGTTCACCCCGGAGGAGCGCCCCGGGGTGCTCATCACGATCGACAAGCTCGACAAGATCGGCCCCGGGGGAGTGGCCGCCGGGCTGCGCGAACGCGGGGCGACGGCATCCGCGGTCGATGCGTTCGAGTCGTTCCTGAACCGCCCGATGACGCTCGAGTACAACCCGTACGGCGAGCGGCAGATCCGCAAGCTCCTGCCGGAGGACGCCCCCGCCGACGTCGTCGCGCACCTCGTCGGCATCGGCGACGCCGTCGCCGCGGCACGCGCGGCGACCGGCCCGGCAGCCGACGATGCGGCGCTCGCCGACATCCCGCTGGTGTTCGATCCCTTCCTCGTCCGGGGCATGGGCTACTACACCGGGACGATCTTCGAGCTCGCCCACCCGTCGGTCGACTACTCGCTCGGCGGCGGAGGCCGGTACGACGGCATGATCGGCCGCTTCCTCGGTCAGGACGTGCCCGCGGTCGGCTTCTCGATCGGCTTCGAGCGCATCGTCGATCTGGTCGATGCGACGGACGACGCCGCTCCGATCTCCGTCGTGCTCGTGCACGACCGGGATGTGCCCCCGAGCGAGCTCCTCGCGCACAAGGCGTCCTTCGCGGCCGGCGGCGTGCGTGTGCGCCTGGAGCACCGCACGAAGAACCTCAAGGCACTCCTCGAGCGCGCGGCCGCCGACGGCTACACGTCGTTCGCGACGGTGTCCGGCGGAACCCCCGTCGGAGGGCTCGAGCTCAAGCCGCTCGCGTGAACTTCAGCCGCAGCATCCGATAGCCGACTCCCGCGGCGGCCACCACGACGCCGACGGCCACGCTCTGCCAGGGCAGGGTGAGACCGAGCACGACGCATCCGACGGCGCCGACGACCTGGAGCGCCCGGGGATACCGGCGCGCGCCCGGGCGCTGACGGAACGCGGCGACGTTGGCGACGAGGTAGTACAGCAGTACGCCGAACGATGAGAAGCCGATGGCGCCGCGCAGGTCGACCAGCGCGACCACGGCGATGACGATGAGCGCGATGGCGACGTCGGCGCGGTGCGGCACATGCCACCGGGGATGCACCGCCCCGAGACAGCGGGGCAGATCCCCCTCGCGGGCCATTGCGAACGTGGTCCGCCCGATGCCCGCGATGAGCGCGAGGAGGGCGCCGAGGGATGCCGCGGCCGCACCCACCCGCACGACGGGCTCCGCCCATGCCCACCCGGAGGCCGCAGTCGCCGCGGCGACGGGCTCGGTCGACGCGGCCGTCGCCTCCGGTCCGAGCGTCGACAGGACCGCGACCGCGACGAGGGCGTACACGACGAGCGCGCCGGCGAACGCGAGGAGGATGGCCCGAGGGATCGTCCGGGCGGGGTCGCGGACCTCCTCGCCCATCGTGGCGATGCGCGCGTACCCGGCGAACGCGAAGAACAGCAGGCCGGCCGACTGGAGGATGCCGTACCAGCCGCCCGACCACAGCGATGCGGGGGACAGCCAGCCGGTGGAGTCCGGCGCTGCAGCCGCCGCCGCGACGGCGACGGCGAGGGCGAGCAGCACAACGACCACGATGACGCGGGTGGCCTGGGCGGTGCGCGTGATGCCGAACCAGTTGACCGCGGCGAGGGCGGCCACGGCCAGGATCGCGACCGGTCGCTCCCAGCCCGGCGGCGCGGCGTACGCGGCGAAGGTGAGCGCCATCGCGGCGCAGCTGGCGAGCTTGCCCACGACGAAGCCCCAGCCGGCGACGAACCCCCACCACGGCCCGAGCTCCGCCCGGCCGTAGGCGTACGTGCCGCCCGACGTCGGGTGCACGGCTGCGAGCTGCGCCGTCGACGTCGCGTTGCCGAAGGCCACCACGGCGGCGATCGCGAGTCCGACGAGCAGCCCGCTCCCGGCGGCGGCGGCAGCGGGGCCGAAGGCGGCGAACACGCCGGCGCCGATCATCGACCCGAGGCCGATGGACACCGCGTCGCCGAGACCGAGACGGCGGGGCAGAGAGGGCATCGCCATGCGCGAACACTAGCGCCCGCAGGGGAACGGGATGCTTCACCCCGGCGTCAGACGGCGTTCACCCGGACGGGGTCGAATCGACCCATGAGCCGCACCCGCGTCGCCGCGCTGAGCGCCGCGGGCTCAGTGGTCGGAGCCGGGGCGGTCGTCCTCGGCACACGGGCTCTGCTGCACCGCCAGGCGGCGATCGCGCGACGCCGGATCGGCAAGCCGCTGGGGGAGCGGGCGCTCGACGCCGACCGCGTCTGGCGGCGCTCGTACGACGGCGTGCCCGTGGAGCTCCTGCTCGTCGGCGACTCCATCGCGGCCGGGCTGGGGGCGGAGCGGCGCAAGGACACGCTCGGAGCGCGTCTCGCGAAGGGCCTGGCACGACGCGTGCACAGACCCGTGCGTCTGCGCACGGCGGCCGTCGTCGGCGCGGAATCGGGCATGGTCGGCGCGCAGCTCGACGCGCTCCCCGACGACTACCGGGCCGATGTCGCGGTGATCGTGGTCGGCGGCAACGACATCACCCACCGCATCGCGGTGTCGACCTCTGTGCGTCACCTCGAGACGGCGATCGCCCGTCTGCAGGCGATCGGCGCCGAGGTCGTCGTCGGCACGTGTCCCGATCTGGGCGCGCTCCGCCCGGTGCCGCAGCCGCTGCGCTCGCTCGGGTCGCGCCTGTCGCGCCAGCTCGCCGACGCGCAGGCGGAGGCCGCCGAGTGCGCCGGGGCGACCGCGGTCTCGCTGCGGCGCGCGGTCGGTCCCGTCTTCATCTCGCATCCTGAGGAGATGTTCAGCCTCGACCGGTTCCACCCGAGCGCGCTCGGATACCGCCGCACCGCCGACGCGCTCCTGCCGGCGATCGAGGCGGCGCTCAGCCGGCAGAGGCCGTGATGCGCTTCTTCTCGCGCACGTAGACCTCGCGCCGAACCCGCGCGACGACGTCGCCCGAGGCATCCGTGATGTCGGTCTCGAACCATTCGAGCACCTTGGCGCCGCCGCGAGCCCGTTCGCGCAGCTCTGCCGCCTTCTCGCGGGGCACCTCGAAGTGCGCGGTGAGCACGCCGCGGCCAGGCTTGACGAACTCGATCTCGCCGCGCGTGTCCCACACGACGTGGTCGCGCCCGAGCTGGTGCATCACGAGCATGAAGAAGTACGGGTCGGTCATCGCCGACAGCGCGCCGCCGAACGCCGTCTTGACGTAGTTGCGGGTGATCGGGTTCACGTGCAGCTCGACCGTGGCGCTCGTCCAGTCGTCGGCGAACCGCTTCACACGGATGCCGCTCCACAGGTTCGGAGCCCACAGGCTCATCCCGACGGCGAGTCTTCGAGGGGTCACGCGCATGCGGGCCATGGTGCCAAAGGCGCACAGCGGATGCCGCATCCCTTGTCGAACAGCGACAACAGGCCGACCCTCGGCGGGATGCCGCGCGAGCCGTCCTCGTCGGAGGGACCTCATCCGAATTTGATGATTTCCTATAGGAAAGTCTTGAGGCGGGCGATCGGCGGGCGTAGCATCGCGTCGTCACTACCCAGGGGGGCCCATGACATCGGTCGGATTGCGCACTCGGATCTCCGTGGGGGTCGCGGTCGTCACCGCGCTCATCGCATCGCTGCTCGTTCTGTCGCCGCTGCCGCACGCCGCGGCGGCGCCAGGCGACTGTCCGCCGGCGCGCATCTGGGTCAACACCGGGGGCGCGACGCCCCAGATGATCCGGTATCTCCCGAGCGGTGTGGCGGTCGGCCCCAGGCTCCCGCTCGCCCGCGGGTACGGCGATATCGCGTGGGGCGCCGACGGCACGACGCTGTATGCGGTCTTCGCGCAGAGCCCCACCGTGAACTCCACCCTGTACACGCTCGACCCCGCGACCGGCGCGGAGACGTCGTCCCTGGCGATCACGCTCGACGGCAATCCCCTCGGCTTCGTGTCGTCGGGGCTGAGCGCGACCCCCGACGGAACGCTCCTCCTGGGCGGCGGATCGACGATCTACGAAGTGGATCCCGTGACAGGGGTCGCCGCGCTCGTCGCCACTCTGCCCGCGGGCGTCATCGTCGGCGGCGACTTCCTCCAGCTCGCCGACGGCGACATCCTGGTCCTCGGCTGGGAGGGCGTGAGCGGCGCGTACTTCCGTCTGCATGCCGACGGCACTCTCACGCGGATCGGTGGCGGGCCCACCGCCTGGGGGGCGGCCCAATCGGGGGGCGGCATCTATCTGGTCACGGGAACCGGCGAGATGTTCAGCCTCGACGCCGTGCCGACGGCGGAGTCGACGGCCGTGCTCCCGACCACGGAGATCATCAACACGACGTCGATCTTCAACGGCGCGACGTCGCAGCAGGACGACGGCTCGTGCGACCCCGATCCGTTCCAGGCGTACGGCGTCGAGAAGTCGGCGTCGGTGGCCACGGCCGCGCCCGGCGACACCGTGACCTACACGATCCTCATCAACAACCTCGGCTCGGTCGACTACGCGGCGGGCACCGCAGACGTCGCCGACAACCTCGCGGGGGTGCTCGACGACGCCGATATCGTGCCGGGCTCCATCACCGCGACCTCGGGCTCCGCCTCGGTCTCCGCGAGCACCCTGACGTGGACGGGCGCCCTCCCGGCGGGCGCGACGGTCACGGTCACGTTCCAGGTCGTCGTGGACGATCCGAGCGCGGGAACGTGGCAGCTCGACAACACGGTGACCACCCTGGGCGCGGAGGGCGGATGCACCGGCACCTGCACCGTCGCGACGCCCATCCGGCTCCGGCCCACGCCCGCGGCGTGCCCGCCCTCGACGATCTGGGCGAACACGAGCGTCGCCCCGCTCACACTCTCGCGGTATGCGACGGACGGCACGCCGCTCGGCGCGTCGGTACCGCTGCAGCGCAACTACCAGGACATCGCGTGGCAGCCCAACGGGGCAGTGCTGTGGGGCGTGTCCCAGACCTCCACGACGGCCAAGACGCTCTACCAGATCGACCCCGCCACCGGCGCCTCCACGCTCACCCGGCCGATCACCGGCCTGCCGGCGGGCACGATGATTCTGGGCGGCTCGCTCGTCTACACGGCCGCCAACACGCTGCTCATGGACCTGACGACGTCGAGGACCATCTACAGCGTGAACCCCGCGACGGGGGCCGCGACCGCTTTCGCGGTGCTGCCGACCGGGGTGAACACCGTCGGCGACCTCGTTCCCGTCGCCGGCGGCGACACGCTGGTGTTCGCCAAGACCGGAGCGACGTCTCTCGGAACGAGCGTCTTCCGGCTCTCGCCGACGGCCACCTGGACGCAGATCGGAACACTCCCCATGGGCGTCGTCGGCGCCGCCCGCTCCTCGGGCGAGGTGTACGTCACCGCGGCGAACGGCACCTTCCTGCGCCTGAACGGCGTCCCCGCCGTGGCGTCCACGGCGCCGCTTCCCACCACGCAGGCGTTCGCCACCGGGATCGCGAACACCATCGGCGCCTCGTCGGTGCAGGATGCCATGGCTCCGGCCGCCTGCACGGTCGAGACGGACATGTCCTATTCGGTCGCCAAGACGGCCTCGGCCGCCGTGGTCGACGCCGGCGGCCTCGTGACGTACACCGTCACCGTCGACAACACCGGCGCCGTGCCCTACCCCGCCGACTATGCGGGGTTCCGCGACGACCTGACCGACGTGCTCGACAACGGCACGCTCGTGCCCGGCTCGATCACGGCGTCGGCGGGATCGGTCGACATCGCGGGCAACAACCTGCTGTGGTCGGGGCCGCTCGCCGCGACGGGCGCGGCGGCGACCGTCACGGTGACGTATCAGATCCAGACCGCGAACCCGCCCGGCGGGGATCGTCAGCTGACCAACGGCGTCTCCGCCACGGGCGTCGGCGGCGTGTGCGACGCGGCGGCGACCTGCGCGACCACGACCGACGTGCGCTCGTTCGAAGTGACGAAGACATCCTCCCCTCCGGGCCCGGCCGCGCCCGGCGACACGATCGCCTACACGCTGACCGTCGAGAACACCGGCACGGTCGCGTTCGGCCCGGGCGAGGCCGCACTGACCGATGACCTCGCCGACGTGCTCGATGACGCCACCATCGATCCGGCGACGATTCAGGCGTCGGGCGGCACCGCGACGCTCTCCGGGACGACACTGAGCTGGGCGGGCCCGCTCGGGGCCGCGGCCGGCGACGACACGGTGACCATCACGTACGAGGCGGTCGTCCTGGCGGCCGGATCCGGCCAGGGTGACGGCGCCCTCGTCAACACCGTCGCTCCCGGCGCGGGAGGACTCTGCGCGGTCGCCGCGGACTGTGTGACCTCGACCGATACGCGGGCGTTCGTCGTCGGCAAGTCGTCGTCGGCCGCCGCAACGGTCGCGCCGGGCACCACGGTGACGTACACGGTCACCGTGACCAACGTCGGCTCGGACGCCTTCGCAGACGGTGAGGCCGCCTTCACCGACGACCTCTCGGACGTGCTCGACGACGCGACCGTCGATCCCGCATCCGTTCAGGCATCCGCGGGTGTCGCATCGCTCAGCGGCACCACGCTCAGCTGGGACGGCCCGCTCGCGTCGACCGGTGCCGGGGCGACCGTGACCATCACGTACGAGGCGGTCGTCGAGACCGGTGACGGGTCCGGCGACGGCGTTCTCGTGAACACGGTGGCGCCCGGTGCGGACGGCGTGTGCCTCTCGTCCGCCTCGTGCGAGACATCCACCGCGATCAAGGCGTTCTCGGTGACCAAGACGACCTCCGACCCGGGGCCGCTGCGTCCCGGTGAGACGACGATCTACACCCTCACGGTCGAGAACACCGGCGCCGTCGCGTTCGCGGCAGGCGAGGCCACGCTCTCGGACGACCTGAGCCGAGTCCTCGACGACGCGACCATCGACCCGGCCGCGATCAGTGCGACCGCGGGCGCGGCATCCCTGACGGGTGGCACTCTCACGTGGGCGGGGCCGCTGGCCGCCTCGGGCCCGGGTGCGAGCGTGACGATCACCTACCCGGCCGTCGTCCGTCCGGCAGGGACCGGGGCCGACGCCGTTCTGACGAACACGGTGGCCCCCGGCGCGGACGGCACGTGCCCGACCGCGGCCGACTGCACGACAGTCACCGACACCGAGTCGTACACGGTGCGGGTCGCGACGACGTCCTCCGGTCCGGTGATCCCCGGCAGTGCCGTGCTCTACACGATCACCGTCGACAACACCGGCTCGACGCCGTGGTCGGTCGCGTCGTTCCTCGACGACCTGACAGGGGTGCTCGACGACGCGGTCATCGACCCGGCCTCCGTCAATGCGACCGGCGGGAGCATCACGGTCGACGGCGGCGTTCTCAGCTGGACCGGACCGCTGGCGGCCACCGGTCCCGGATCCACCGTGACCGTCACCTTCACCGCCACGGTGTCGGCGTCGGGCGAAGGCGACGGGACCCTGGTGTCCGTGGTCGTCCCCGGTGAGGGCGGCGGGTGCGCCGACGAGGACTGCATCCTCGACGTCGTCGTCGGACCGTTCCCGCCGGTCGACCCGACCGATCCGGCCGCTCCGCCGGGGCCGGGCGCACCTGGCGCGCTTCCGGCCACGGGAGGCATGTGGCCGTGGCAGAGCCTGCTGCTCGGCATCGTGCTGCTCGGCGGCGGCGCGGCGGCTCTGATGTGGGTCCGCTCGCGCACGCGCCGTCGGGCTTGACGGCGGCCCCGGCCGCTTGTTGGCTGGGGCCATGACCGACCCGACCCCCGACCTGTGGCGCCGCGTCGACGCCTACCTCACCGAGACCCTGGTGGGGCACGACCCCGCACTCGACGACGCCGTCGCCGACCAGAACGCCGCCGGTCTCCCCGCGATCGAGGTCGCCCCCGTCAACGGCAAGTTCCTGCATCTCCTGGCGCGCATCAGCGGCGCCCGGCGCGTGCTCGAGATCGGCACGCTCGGCGCGTACTCGACGATCTGGATGGCGCGCGGCATCCCCGACGACGGCCGCATCGTCACGATCGAGGCCGAGCCCCGCATCGCCGACATCGCGCGGGCGAACCTCGAGCGCGCGGGAGTCTCGGCCAAGGTCGAGGTGAGGCTCGGGAGGGCCGCCGACGTGCTGCCGACGCTCGAGGGGGGCGAGCCCTTCGATCTCGTGTTCATCGACGCCGACAAGGAGTCGAACACGATCTACCTCGATTGGGCGGCCCGGCTCGGCCGTCCCGGCACGGTCGTGGTCGTCGACAACACCGTGCGCGGGGGAGAGGTGGCCAACCCCGCCACCGAGAACCCGCAGGTGATCGGGGTGCAGCGCGGGCTCGAGATGCTCGGCCGGGATCCGCGCTTCGACGCGACCGCCCTGCAGACGCTCGACCTCAAGGGGTACGACGGCGTCGCGCTGGCCATCGTCGTGCAGGACGGCGGTCGATGACGGGATGCCTGTGGCCCGGGCATCCCCATCACTAGACTCTGATGCGGACCGACGACGCTCCGCATCACCACCCGCCCACGAACTAGGAGCTTTCCCGTGGCATTGATCGAGGCTGTAGGCGCACGCGAGATTCTCGACTCGCGCGGAAATCCGACCGTCGAGGTGGAGGTGCTGCTCGACGACGGGATCGTCCAGCGCGCCGCCGTCCCCTCCGGCGCGTCGACCGGAGCCTTCGAGGCGTACGAGCTGCGCGACGGCGACAAGAGCCGCTACGGCGGCAAGGGCGTGCTCAAGGCGGTCGCAGCCGTCATCGACGAGCTCGGCCCCGCCATCGAGGGCGTCGACGCCAGCGAGCAGCGCATCATCGACGAGATCCTCATCGAGGTCGACGGCACCGAGAACAAGTCGCGCGTCGGTGCGAACGCCATCCTGGGCATCTCGCTCGCCGTGGCCAAGGCCGCCGCCGACTCGGCCGACCTGCCGCTCTTCCGCTACCTCGGCGGGCCCAACGCGCACGTCCTGCCCGTCCCGCTGTTCAACGTCATCAACGGCGGCGAGCACGCCGACAACGGCATCGACATGCAGGAGTTCTTCCTCGCGCCGATCGGCGCCGAGACCTTCTCCGAGTCGCTGCGCTGGGGCACCGAGGTGTACCACGTGCTCAAGGGCGAGCTGAAGGCCGCGGGCTTCGCGACCGGCCTCGGCGACGAAGGCGGCTTCGCCCCCGACCTTCCCAGCAACCGCGAGGGCCTCGACTTCCTCGTCAAGGCGATCGAGAAGGCCGGCTTCACGCCGGGCCGCGACATCGCCCTGGGTCTCGACGTCGCCGCGACGGAGTTCTTCAACGACGGCGTGTACCGCCTCGACAAGAAGGACTGGACCGCGGCCGAGCTGACCGAGTACTACGTCGGCCTGGTCGACGATTACCCGATCGTCACGATCGAGGACGCCCTCGCCGAGGACGACTGGGACAACTGGAAGGCCCTCACCGACGCGCTGGGCACGCGGACGCAGCTGGTCGGCGACGATCTTTTCGTCACCAACCCGACGCGCCTGGCCGACGGCATCGCCCGGGGTGTCGCGAACTCGCTGCTGGTCAAGGTGAACCAGATCGGCACGCTGTCCGAGACCCTCGACGCCGTCGACATGGCCCACCGCGCCGGCTACACGGCGATGCTCTCGCACCGCTCGGGCGAGACCGAGGACACGACCATCGCCGACCTCGTGGTCGCCACGGGTGCAGGTCAGATCAAGAGCGGCGCGCCCGCTCGGAGCGAGCGCGTGGCGAAATACAATCAGCTTCTGCGCATCGAGGAGGAGCTGGGCGACGCGGCGACGTTCATCGGCCGTGCGGCCTTCCCGCGCTTCAAGGGCTGAGAGCCGCTGACAGAGCACTGAGAGGGGGAGCCGTGGCGAAGACGACGGCTCCCCCTTCTCGTGCCCCGCGGCGGGCCGGCGGGCGTGCCGTCGACGTGCGGGGCTGGCTCGGGGGCATCCGTCTCTCGGGCTTCATGGTCATCATGCTCGGCCTGGTGGTCCTCGCCGCCTTCGTGCTCGTGCCGACGATCGGCACCTACGTCGACCAGCGACAGCAGATCGCCGCACTCGAGGCCGCCGTCGAGGTGAGCCGGGAGGATGTCGCCGAGCTCGAGGCGCAGCGCGAGCGCTGGACCGACCCGGCCTACATCACAACCCAGGCGCGCGAGCGGCTGTACTACGTGCGCCCGGGCGAGGTGGTGTATCTCGTCGACAACGACCTGCCGCCGGAGCTCGCCCCGCAGGAGCAGGACCCCGTCAGCGAGGAGGTCGAGCAGACGCCCACAGACTGGATGTCGCAGCTCGTGCGGTCGGTCGCCGCGGCCGGGCTCGCCCAGACGGTGAAGGCCCCGACCGTCGGGGTACCCGACCCGGAGCCCACTCGGACACCGACTCCCTAGACGGCGTCGGCGCGCGGTCGACGGACGCGGAGCGGTCCAGGCTCGTCCCAGGCGCCACCGATACCCTTGCGGGGTGACGACCGTGCCGTTCCCCCCTGCCAGCGACACCGACCTCGCCGTTCTGCGCGAGCAGCTCGGGCGTCCCGCCCGTGGCGTCGTCGGGATCGCCGCGCGCTGCGTCTGCGGCAATCCCACCGTCGTCGCCACCTCGCCCCGTCTCCCCGACGGCACTCCCTTCCCGACGTTCTACTACCTGACCCATCCCGCGGCGACGGCGGCGATGTCGATGCTCGAGGCCGACCACGTGATGCGCGAGCTGTCCGACGAGCTCGCCGACGAAGACGTCGCCGCCGCCTACGGGCGCGCGCACGAGGCCTATCTGCGCGACCGGGCCGCCTACGGCGAAGTGGAGGAGATCGACGGGATCTCCGCCGGCGGCATGCCCACGCGCGTCAAGTGCCTCCACGCCCTGGCCGGTCACGCGCTCGCCGCCGGCCCCGGGGTGAACCCGATCGGCGATCGTGCTCTCGAGCTGTCGTCGTGGTCGCCCGAGCGCTGCGTCTGCGCGCATCCCGGGAACGCCCGATGAGTCGTGGCCTTCTCGCGGCGATCATCGCGACCGCTGCGGCGCTGACGCTGGTCACCGCCGCGCCGGCGGCCGCCGGCGTCCCGGAGGCTCCGGAGGAGGACCCGGTCCGTGCGGCCGAGTACTGGCTCGACGGCTACGGGGTCGAGAAGGCCTGGGAGACCACCCGCGGCAAGGGCGTGACCATCGCGGTGATCGACACCGGCATCGGCAAGGGGCCGGTGGAGTTCGAGGGCGCCGTGGTCGGCGGGACGGACGTCTCGGGCATCGGCACGCCCGACGGCCGCACGCCGGTCGGCGCGGTCGACGCCAACCACGGCAGCTGGGTCGCGTCGCTCGCGGCCGGACGCGGAACCGGCGCCGACACCGGCATGATCGGCGTCGCCCCGGAGGCGGAGCTGCTGTCGGTGTCGGTCGGATTCGGGTCGGCGGCCTCGAGATCGTTCACGGAGCAGATCGCCGAGGCGATCCGCTGGTCGGTCGACAACGGCGCGGACGTCATCAACATGTCGCTCACGACCAACGTCCCCGACTGGGACGAGAGCTGGGATGACGCGTTCCTCTACGCGTTCGAGCACGACGTCGTCGTGGTGGTCGCCGCGGGCAACCGGGGGAGCGGCACCACCCGTGTCGGCGCTCCCGCGACGATCCCCGGAGTCCTCACGGTCGGCGGAGTGGATCCGAACGGAAAGGCCAGTGTCGAGGCGTCGACGCAGGGCATCACCATCGGCGTCTCCGCCCCCAGCGAAGAACTCGTCGGAGTCTCCGCCGACGGCCGGCTCGTGCTGTGGAACGGCACGAGCGGCGCCGCACCGATCGTCGCGGGCATCGCGGCGCTCGTGCGGGCGGCGCATCCGGATCTCGACGCCGACAATGTCATCAACCGGATCATCCAGACGGCCAAGCCGCCGGCGGGAGCCGACGCCGATCACGACCCGCTCTACGGGTACGGACTGGTGGATGCCGGTGCCGCCGTGTCCGCCACGGTGCCCGCGGTCACCGAGAACCCGATGGGCAGCCTGAGCGAGTGGATCCGGCTGTACCGACGCGCCCAGAGCGATCCGCAGCCGCAGCAGCCGGTCGAGCCGGTCGAGATCGCGCCGCTCCCGCGCGCCGATCAGGCCGAGCGCGCGGCATCCCCGCTGCTGCCGTCGAGGGACACCCTGCTGTACGGGACGCTGCCGCTCTCGGTGGCCACGGCGACGGCTATACTGGTGGCGCTCGGCGTCACCGCTGCTGTCCGACGCATCCGATCGTCGTCCCGCGCGCCGAGCCGCTGACCCAGGAGGAGTACTCCACTCGTGACCAACACCGTGCCCAAGATCCTCATCGTCGGTGGCGGATACGCAGGCTTCTACACGGCCTGGAAGCTCGAGAAGCATCTGCGCAAGGGCGAGGCCGACGTCACCATCGTCGACCCGCTGCCGTACATGACGTACCAGCCCTTCCTCCCCGAGGTCGCCGCCGGTTCGATCGAGGCCCGTCACTCCGTGGTCGCTCTGCGCCGCCACCTCAAGAAGACCACCGTGGTCGCCGCGAAGGTCACCGGCATCAACCACGCCGGCAAGGTCGCCACGATCACCCCGATCGCCGGAGAGCCGTACGAGTTCGAGTACGACCAGATCGTCGTCACCGCCGGCGCCGTCTCGCGCACCTTCCCGATCCCCGGGATCGCCGACAACGCGATCGGTCTCAAGACGATCGAGGAGGCCGTCGCGATCCGCGATCGCCTGATGTCGAACTTCGACAAGGCTTCGACGCTGCCCCCCGGTCCCGAGCGCGAGCGTCTGCTGACCGTCGTGGTGGTCGGTGGCGGCTTCGCCGGCATCGAGGTGTTCGCCGAGCTCCGTTCGCTGGCCTCGTCGCTGGTCAAGAGCTACCCGCAGCTCACCTTCGACGACACGCACTTCCACCTCGTCGAGGCGATGGGGCGCATCATGCCCGAGGTGTCGCTCAAGACGAGCGAGTGGGTGCTGAAGGACCTCGCCAAGCGCGGCGCGTTCGTCCACCTCGACACTCAGCTCACGAGCGCCGTCGACGGCATCGTCGAGCTGTCGACGGGCGAGAACATCCCCACCGACCTCATCGTCTGGACCGCCGGCGTCATGGCCAACCCCACCGTCGTGCGCGGCGGTGACCTCCCCGTCGAGGAGCGCGGTCGCATCCGCACGCGCGCCGACCTGCGCGTCGGCTCCGACGAGGAGATCGTCGAGGGCGCGTGGGCGGCCGGCGACGTCTCGGCCGTTCCCGACCTCTCGGGCGGCGGCGTGGGCGGGTACTGCGTGCCCAACGCGCAGCACGCGGTGCGCCAGGCGAAGCTCCTCGCGAAGAACCTGGTCGCGGTCCTGCGCGGCGAGGTGCCCCGCGAGTACTTCCACAAGAACCTGGGTGCTGTGGCCGGCCTCGGTCTCTACAACGGCGTGTTCCAGTCGGGCAACATCGCCCTCAAGGGCCTCATCGCCTGGTTCGCCCACCGCGGCTACCACGGCCTGGCGATGCCCTCGTGGGAGCGCAAGTGGCGCGTGCTGTGGGGCTGGTGGAACAACTTCTGGCTCCGCCGCGACCTCGTGAACCTGTCGACGGTCCAGAGCCCGCGCTACGTCTTCGAGGAGTTCGCGGCGCGTCCGCGTCCGCCCCAGCCCGTCGAGGCCGCACCCGTGGCGAAGACCGTCGCGGCCAAGCCGGCCGCGAAGAAGACGCCCGCCAAGGCCGCCGCCGGCAGCTGACCGGTACGGTGGAGGCGTCCGCCGCGGCGGCGCCCCCGTAGCCCAATCGGCAGAGGCAGGCGACTTAAAATCGCTTCAGTCTGGGTTCGAGTCCCAGCGGGGGTACGTGCTCCAGGCGCTGATCGACGACCCCGCGGTGGGACTCGAATGGTCGGGGTGCGTCGTGGACGCGGCATCCGGTCGGCGCCTCGCCGCCCAGGCGCCCGGACGTGCGCTGTCGACCGCCAGCGTCGGCAAGGTGCTGCTGCTCATCGAGCTGGCGCGGCGGTTCGAGGCAGGTGAGCTCGACCGGTCCGCTCCCGTCGAACGCGGGCACGACACCGTGGCCGACTCCGGCCTGTGGCAGGTGATGGATGCCCCATCCCTCGGTCTCGCCGATGCCGCCCGACTCGTCGGCGCCGTGAGCGACAACCTGGCCACGAACGTCCTCCTCGACGTCGTCGGGCTCGAAGCCGTCGCCGCGACCGCGCGCGGGCTGGGACTGCACGACACCGCGCTCCTCGACCGGGTGCGGGATGTGCGGGGGCCGGAGCATCCTCCCGTCCTCTCCTGCGGGTCGGCGGCCGATCTGGCAGCGCTCGCCGCTCGGCTGCATCGGGGCGAGGTCGTCGGGAGAGAGGTGAGCGCGGAGGTGACCGGCTGGCTCGGGCTCGGCAGCGACCTCTCGATGGTCGCCGGCGAGTTCGGGCTCGATCCGCTCGCCCATCGCGAACCCGACCGAGGCGTCCGGCTGTGGAACAAGACCGGGACCGATGTGTCCGTTCGGGCGGACGTCGGCGTCGTGGCATCCGGCGAACGTGCACTCGCGTATGCGGTGCTCGCGCAGTGGCGGCCCGACGCGGATCCGAGCGTGCGCGACGGCGTGCTCCACGCGATGCGCGAGACCGGTCGCCGGCTGCGCGGGGAGCTCGCCCCCGGGCGAGTCCACAGGCCGTCGGACAGGCGCGGCACCGGGCTCTAGGCTGGACCGCATGCGCGCGCACCCGAAGCGGGCCGTATGAGCCTCGACCTGTTGTCCTCGCCCACGGCGTCCGAGCCCTGGAAAGATCCGGCGTCCTATTGGGGCGCCGTGACGCGGGCCGTCAGCGGTGTCTCCGGCCCGGTCGCGACCCTGAACCTGCCCGCGCTCCGCTACAACGCGCTCGACATGCTCGTCCGCGCCGGCGGCGTGCCGATCCGCGTGGCGAGCAAGTCCGTGCGCGTGCGCGAGGCCATCGACGCGACCCTCGCCATGGCGGGGTACCACGGCATCCTGGCCTTCACGCTTCCCGAGGCGCTGTGGCTGGCCGAGACGCACGACGACGTCGTGCTGGGCTATCCGACCGCCGATCGTGCGGCGATCGCTGCTCTCGTGGCCGACGAGCGCGCCGCTGCGCGCGTCACCCTGATGGTGGACGATCTCGCGCAGCTCGACCTCGTCGATGCGGTGGCGGCACCCGGTGGTCGTCCCGAGATCCGGGTCGCGATCGACGCCGACGCGTCATGGCGAGCGCCGGGCCTCGGTCACATCGGCGTGCATCGCTCTCCCGTCCACGAGCCCGGCGAGGTCGCCGCGCTCGGCCGGGGCATCGCCGCTCGCCCGGGCTTCCGTCTGGTCGGGCTCATGATGTACGAGGCCCAGATCGCGGGGCAGGGCGATGCGACCGGATCCGGCGACACCGTCATCCGCTGGATGCAGCGGCGGTCGTCGAGCGAACTGCTCGAGCGCCGCCACGAGATCGTGTCGGCGCTGCGCGACATCGCGCCGCTCGAGTTCGTCAACGGCGGCGGCACCGGGTCCCTGGAGTTCACGGCATCCGATCAGTCCGTCACCGAGCTCACCGCCGGAAGCGGGCTGCTCGCAGGGCACCTGTTCGACGGGTACCGCGCGTTCGACCTGGCGCCCGCCGCAGCCTTCGCGCTCGAGGTCGTGCGCAAGCCCGCCCCCGACATCGCGACGGTGCTCGGCGGTGGCTGGATCGCGTCCGGCCCGCCGGTCGCGTCACGTCAGCCGCTCCCCGTCTGGCCCGCCGGGCTCCAGACGATCCCGCGCGAAGGCGCCGGAGAGGTGCAGACGCCGCTCAAGGGCGAAGCGGCGCGCCACCTCCGCGTGGGCGACCGCGTGTGGTTCCGGCACTCGAAGAGCGGCGAGCTCGCGGAGCGGGTCGATCGTTATCACGTCGTGGACGGCGAGCGCCTCATCGGCGAAGTGCCCACCTACCGCGGCGAGGGAAAGGCGTTCCTGTGACTCGTCCGGGCGGCAGATGGCAGAACTGGGGTCGGTCGGAGTCGGTGCGACCCCGCCGTGTCGAGTTCCCCCGCACCACCGCCGCCGTACAGCGCGCTGTCGTGGCGGCCGCGACTCAGGGGATCCCGGTCAAGGCGGTCGGTGCGGGTCACAGCTTCACGGGGATCGCGGTCGCGCCCGGCGTGCTGCTCGACCTCACCGACCTGAGCGGTCTCGTCTCGACCGATGTCGAGCGTTCGCGCGTGACGCTCCTCGCCGGAACGCGGCTCCACCAGGTCCCGGCGCTCCTGGCGCCGTACGGCCTCGCGATGGAGAACCTCGGAGACATCGATCGCCAGTCGATCGCCGGCGCGATCTCGACGGGCACCCACGGCACGGGCCTTCGCTTCGGGGGCATCGCCACGCAGATCGTCGGCGCGACGCTGGTGACGGCATCCGGCGACCTGCTCGTCGTCAGCGACACGGAGAACCCCGAACTCCTCCCGGCGATCGCGCTCGGACTCGGCGCGCTGGGCATCCTCGTCGAGGTGACCGTGCAGTGCGTGCCGGCGTTCGTGCTCCACGCCGTCGAGCAGCCCGAAGACCTGGCGGGTGTCCTGGCGAACCTCGATGCACGCGTCGCGGCCGCCGATCACTTCGAGTTCTACTGGTTCCCGCACACCGACCGGGCAATGACGAAGACGAACACGCGGCTGCCCGAGAGCGCGCCGCGGCATCCGCTCGCTCCGGTCGGCAAGTGGGTCGACGACATCCTCGTCGGCAACGGCCTGCACCAGGTGGCGTGCACCGTCGCCAAGACGATCCCCGCGACGATTCCCGGCATCAACCGGCTGTCGGTGAAGATGTGGGGCGACCGCGAATTCACGGATGCCTCGTCCCGCGTGTTCGCGACGGCGCGCTCGGTGCGGTTCCGCGAGATGGAGTACGCGCTGCCGGCCGAGAACGTGCGTCCGGCCTTCGACGAGCTGCGCGCCCTCGTGGACGAGCGGGGATGGCGGATCTCGTTCCCCGTCGAGGTGCGCTTCGCCGCGGCCGACGACCGCTGGCTGTCCACGGCGCACGGTCGCACCTCGGGGTATATCGCCGTCCACCGCTACTGGCGCGACGATCCGACCGAGTACTTCGAAGCGGTCGAGCAGATCATGCTCGGCTTCGGCGGCCGGCCCCACTGGGGCAAGATGCACACGCTGGATGCCTCGATCCTCCGCGACCGCTACCCGCGCTTCGACGACTTCGTCGCGCTCCGCGATCGCCTCGACCCCGAGCGGCTGTTCGCCAACCCCTACCTCGAGCGCGTGCTCGGTGGGTAACGCCTGAGAGTCCGGCGAACGGGCGGGTGAGAGCCGCGCGACGCTCGCTAGGATGAGGGAAACCTCGAACGGAGTCCCCGCTATGTGGGAATGGCTGATCCCGGTCCTGATCGTCGTGGCGCTCGTCGCCATCGCCGGCATCTACCTCTGGGCCACCTACAACTCGCTCGTCCAGCTGAACGTGCGCGTCGATGAGGCGTGGAGCGACATCACGGTACAGCTCAAGCGGCGTGCCGACCTGCTGCCGAACCTCATCGAGGCGGTGAAGGGGTATGCGGCGCACGAGAAAGCCGTGTTCGAGAACGTCACGCGGGCGCGCGCCGAGACCTTGACCGCCGGCGGGCCGGCCGAGGCGGGCCTCGCAGAGGGACACATGCAGCAGGCACTGAAGTCGCTGTTCGCGGTCGCCGAGGCGTATCCGCAGCTGCAGGCGAGCCAGAACTTCCTCGAGCTGCAGCAGGCGATCGTCGACACCGAAGACAAGGTCCAGGCATCCCGCCGGTTCTACAACGGCGGCGTGCGCGAGCTGAACACGAAGATCAAGGTGTTCCCGAACAACCTGTTCGCGCGCAACCTCGGGTTCCACGAGCGCGAGTTCTTCGAGGTCGTCGACGGAGCCGCGATATCCGAGCCGCCACGGGTCCAGTTCTGACGGGACGAGAGCGGATGCCGCCGCCCGGCGTCGGCGGCGCGCAGTAGCCTCGCCTCATGGTCCATCGGCTCACGCGTGAGCAGGCGCGACGCATCGCCGTGCATGCCCAGCTGCTCTCGGCCGAGCGCCCGGCGGGCATCGTCGAGGCGATCGATGCGCTGACGGTCGTCAACATCGAGCCGACCGCTGCGATCGCGCCGAGCGCCGACCTGATCCTGTGGAGCCGGCTCGGCTGGCCGTATCAGCCCGCCGATCTCACCCGCCTCGTCGAGGAGGACCGCGCGGTGTTCGAGTGGGGCGGCTTCTACCGCACCATGGCCGACCTCCCCCTCCTGCGCCCCGAGATGGCGACGCGCCCGCACTCGCGCGAGGCCCGCGACTGGCTCGCCGCGAACGACGTCTTCCGGCGGGAGGTCATGGCGAAGCTCCGGGCCGAGGGTCCGCTGCGCCCCGCCGACATCCCCGACACGGCGCAGGTCTCGTGGCGCTCGTCCGGGTGGACGAACAACCGCAACACCCTGCAGCTTCTCGAGATGCTCGTGCTCCGCGGCGAGGTGGCGATCTCGTCACGCGACTCGGGTGGCAGGCTGTTCGATCTCGCCGCGCGGGTGTACCCGGCCGACATCCCCGAGGTTTCGGCGGAAGACTCCGCGCGCGAGCGCGCGGAGCGGCGGCTCAGGTCGTTCGGCGTCGCCCGGGCGAAGAACCTCGCGCAGCCGATCGAGCCCATCGACGTCGGGCTGATCGGCGATGAGGCCGTCGTCGACGACACTCCCGGCACGTGGCGCGTCGACCCCGAGGCGCTCGTCGCCGTCGAAGGATTCGCGCCGCGCACGGCGCTCCTCTCGCCGTTCGACCGGCTCGTCTTCGATCGCAAGAGGCTGGAGGAGATCTTCGCGTACGAGTACCTGCTCGAGATGTACAAGCCTGCCGTGAAGCGGCGCTGGGGGTACTTCGCGCTGCCGATCCTGCACGGCGACCGGTTCGTGGGCAAGCTCGATGCCAAGGCCGATCGCAAGGCGGGCGTCCTCCGCGTCTTCGCCGTCCATGAGGACGCCCCGTTCGATCCGGAGACGACGGAGGCTGTCCACACTGAGATCCGCGAACTCGCGCGCTGGCTGGGCCTGGATGTGCAGGGACTGCCGGAGGCATGATCAGCCGACGAGGAGGACCATCTCGTCGCCGGTGAAGCGCACCGATCCCCGCAGCGCCCAGTCGTCTGCGCGGTAGGTGACCGTGGCCGGCGAACCGGCGCGCGGGGTCCCGCTGGCCGTGGCGACGACCACCCCGCCGGTCGCCTCGAACCTTGTGCCGTCGCCCGACAGCACGACCGCGGGGCGCTCTTCGATCCGGAACGCGATCGTGTCGAGCGATGTCAGATCGACGGCCCACGGCACGCGGAGCCCGCAGGACTCGGGCACCTCTGCGGCGGTCGCCGTGCACTCGTCCATGTAGGCGTTGAGCTGCGTCTGCGCCGCGGCCGTCGCTTCGGGTGCGATCGTGGTCTCGAGGGCGATCGTGGTGGGCTCGTCGGTGCTCACCACGGCGGTCGCGGTGCCCGACAGGATGCCGCGCGGTGCTGCCTGCACGTCGTACTCGGCGGGCAGCAGCGACAGGTCGATGTTCGCGGGCGCGAGCGCGGCGCCGATCCACACCGCATCGCCGCCGGTCTGTCCGGCGAGTGTCGTGTCGACGCGCAACTCCGCGAGGTGATCGCCCACGAGCATCCAACCGCCGTCCGTCTCCTCCAGCGAGAAGCTCAGCTCGCGCGGCTCGCCGCCCAGTTCGACATCCGCGCTCACCGTCGCGGCGCCGTCGCCGTCGCTGCTGATCTCCGCGATGCCCGGCTCCGTGATGTACCCGCTCGCTCCGACGAACGCCTCCTCGACCAGGCTCTCGATGTCGCCGGCACCGTCGCCCAGCATCCCGTCGATGGTCGCGTAGTCGCCGCTCGCGAGGGCGTCGAGGTAGGTGCGCGCTGCGTCCTCCGGGCTCTGCGGCCGGGTGACGAACCACCACGTGCCGCCGGCGAGGAGGGCGACGACGGCGGCGCCGGCGACGATCCCGACGACGGCTCCGCGCTTCACCCTCCTACGCTAGCCCGCGGGCTCGTCGGCGGCGAGCGCCACCGGCTCGGCAGGCCCGGCATCGTGCCGTCGAGCCTCGGGCAGCACATCGGCGATGTCGTCGACGGCATCTCCCCACCGTGACACCGAGATGCTCTCGAGCGCCTGCCAGCGCGCAGCTGCGCGGAGCTCGTCGGCGACGCGGGCCGCGGCATCCGCCGGTCTGCCGTGCTCCCACCAGGCGGACTGCACGCGCAGCGTCGAGGCGGCTCGGTCGGCCTTGAGGTCGATGCGCCCGACGATGTCGTCGCCCACCAGGAGGGGGAGCGAGTAGTAGCCGAACCGGCGCTTCGGCGCGGGTGTGTAGATCTCGATGCGGTACTCGAAGTCGAACAGCCGCTCGGCGCGGTCGCGGAACCACACCACCGGATCGAAGGGTGTGAGGAGAGCCGTGGCGTCGACTCGGCGAGGGAGGGCGGCATCGCGGTGCGCCCATGCCTTCGAGGGCCTGCCGCCCGTCGTCCAGCCGTCGACGGTGACCGGCTCGAGCTCGCCGGCGTCGGTCAGGTCGGCGATCGCGGCGACGACGGCGGGCCGGTTCGCGATGCGCCAGTAGTCGGCGAGGTCGGCGGCCGTCGCCACCCCGTACGCGGCTGCGGCCCGGCGGACCAGCTCGCGGATCGCGTCGTCGCGCGGCACGGGGTTCGCCAGGACGTCGGACGGGAGGACATCGCCGGCCATCCCGTACCGGCGCTCGAACCCGCGACGCCCGGCGATCGCGACTTCGCCGAACAGCCACAGGTATTCGAGGGTGTGCTTGACGACGTCCCAATCCCACCACGGCCCGCGCGCCGCCTGCTTCGCATCGTGCTCGATCTGCGCGGGCCGGAGCGGGCCGCGGTCGGTCAGCTCGGCGCGCACCCAGTCGACGATCGAGCGGTGGCGCTCGAACCACCCGTCGGCCGCGGACCCGTGCTTCGCCCGCATGTCGTCCATGCGGAATCGGAAGAGCGACCAGTCGGACGCGGGGATGAAGGCGGCGACGTGCGCCCAGTACTCGACGTACGACGGGCGCTGGGCGAACAGCAGCCGATCGAGCGCGGCGGTGTCGTACGGCCCGACGCGTGAGAAGAGGGGCATGTAGTGCGATCGTGCGAACACGTTCACCGAGTCGATCTGGAGCGTCGCCATGCGCGCGAGCGCCAGGTTGAGCTGCCGCGTGCCGGGAGACGCGGGACGCGGCCGGCCGAAGCCCTGGGCGGCGAGGGCGATGCGGCGCGCCTCGGATGCGCTGAGGGTCGACTTCACGCGCGCAAGCCTAATCAGCAGGCCCGACACGCGGGCCTGCACGACCCTGCGGCGGGCTCGGGCACATGACCGGCGGGGCATGCGACGCGCCTAGACTGGCCGAATGAGCGGCTCCGACGATAAGCCCAGAGGCTCGCTGTTCGACGCCCTCCGCGATCGGAGCAGGGTCGTCACGACGGAGATGTCCGGCACGGTGCCGCACGGCCTGCGCATCGTCACCGCCTACTCCTGGCGGCTGCTCGTGGTCGCCGCGGCGATCGGCGTCGCCATCTGGCTGATCATCCAGCTGAAGCTCCTCGTCATCCCTCTGTTGGTCGCGATCCTCATCACCGCACTCCTGTGGCCCGTCTTCAGCTGGATGCTGCGCCGCCGCATGCCCAGGTGGCTCGCGATCGTCATCTCGGTCGCCGGCACCATCGCGATCGTCGGCGGACTGCTGTGGCTCGTCGCGTGGCAGATCACCCGGCAGTGGTCGTCGGTGCAGGCGAGCACCGTCGAGGCGGTCGACCGGTTCCGCGACTACCTCGTCAGCGGGCCGCTGCACCTCACCGAGGACCAGATCGACGGGCTCCTCGCCCAGGGGCTGGCGTTCCTGCAGCAGCAGGCGGAGCTGCTCTGGTCGGGGGCGCTCGCGATCGGCAGCACCGTCGGACACGTCCTGACCGGCGGCATCCTCGCGTTCTTCATCCTGCTGTGCCTGCTCGCCGACGGCGCGGGGATCTGGCGGTGGACCCTGCGGCTGTTCCCGAAGAAGGCTCGCCCCGCGGCCGACGGGGCCGGCCGGGCGGGCTGGGTGGCGGTCGTCAACTACGCACGCACGCAGCTCCTGGTCGCCACCATCGACGCCGTGGGCATCGGCCTCGGCGCCTTCCTGCTGGGTGTCCCTCTCGCGATCCCCGTCGCCGTGCTGGTCTTCCTCGGCGCATTCGTGCCGATCGTCGGTGCGGTGGTCACCGGAACGCTCGCCGTGTTCCTGGCCCTCGTCTACAACGGCCCGTGGATCGCGCTGTGGATGCTCATCGTCGTTCTCGGGGTCCAGCAGCTCGAGGGTCACGTCCTCCAGCCGCTCCTCATGGGGTCGGCGGTGAAGGTCCACCCGCTGGCCGTCGTGCTCGTCGTCGCCGGCGGCGCGATGATCGCCGGCATCCCCGGCGCCCTCTTCGCCGTACCGCTCGCCGCGTTCGTCAACGTCGTCGCCGTCTACCTCGCCCAACGCGCCTGGGAGACGGGCGCGCGTCCGACCGGCGACCTGATCTGGAGCACCGTTCCGCGTCCGAGGAGGACACCTTCGTGAGCATGACCTCGCAGCCTGCGCGCCGACTCTCGCCGCCGACTCTCGCCGATTTCGAGGACGCCGCTGCGGTGCTCGACGGGGTCATCGCCCACACCCCGCTCGACGAGTCCCTCCACCTCTCGGAGCTCCTCGGCGTGCCGGTGCACCTCAAGCTCGAGAACCTCCAGCGCACGGGATCGTTCAAGATCCGCGGCGCGACGTACCGCCTGTCGCGGCTGACCGCGGAGGAGCGTGCGCGCGGCGTGGTCGCGGCATCCGCCGGCAATCACGCGCAGGGCGTCGCTCTCGCGGCCAAGTCGCTCGGCATCGCGGCGACGATCTTCATGCCCCTGGGCGTGCCCGTGCCCAAGCTGCTCGCGACGCGGGGCTACGGAGCCGATGTCATCCTCGAGGGGGCGACGGTCGAGACCCCGCTGCGCCTGGCCGCCGAGTTCGCCGAGCGCACCGGCGCCGTCTTCATCCACCCGTTCGACCATCCCGACGTGATCGCCGGGCAGGGCACGCTCGGGCTCGAGCTCATGGACGAGCTCCCCGATCTCGACACGATCGTGCTCGGCATCGGCGGGGGCGGGCTCGTCGCCGGCGTCGCGGCAGCTGTCAAGGCCCGCGCGGCCGCGGAAGGGCGCACGATCCGCGTCATCGGAGTGCAGGCGGAGAACTCCGCCGCCTATCCGGCGTCGCTCGCGGCGGGGCATCCGATCGAGGTCGCCACGCGGCCGACGATCGCCGACGGCATCGCGGTGGCACGCCCCGGCGATCTGCCGTTCGCGATCATCCGCGATCTCGTCGACGAGGTGGTCACGGTGTCGGAGGACGACATCGCCCGCGCGCTCCTCGTGCTCCTCGAGCGTGCGAAGCAGGTCGTGGAGCCGGCCGGCGCGGTCGGCGTCGCGGCAATCCTCGCGGGCAAGATCACGGCGTCGGGCCCGACCGTCACCGTCCTGTCGGGCGGCAACATCGACCCCCTGCTGCTGCAGCGGGTCGTCGCACACGGGCTCTCGGCATCCGGCCGCTACATGACCCTCCAGATCCCGCTGCCCGACCGGCCCGGCCAGCTCGCCCGCGTCTCCGACCTGCTCGCGCAGGCCGGAGCGAACGTCATCGAGGTGCTGCACACGCGGCACGGTCAGGGCCTGCAGATCAGCGAGGTGATCCTTCAGCTGAGCGTCGAGACGCGCGGCGAGGAGCACCGCGCCCACGTGATCTCGGTGCTGGAGCAGGCGGGGTACGCGGCGAACGTCGTCCCCGACTGAGCGCCGGGTCGGCCCCGGGGTGGGCTACTGCCCGGTGTAGGTCTCGACCTTGACGATCTCGACGGCGATCTCGCGGCCGTTGGGCGCGGTGTACGACGTCTCCTCACCCTCGCGGCGTCCGAGGATCGCCGCGCCCAGAGGAGAGGCCTCGCTGTAGACGTCGAGCTCGGAGCCGACGGCGATCTCGCGGTTGCCGAGCAGGAAGACCTCTTCGCCGCCCGCGACGATCGCCGTGATGACGGTGCCGGGCTCGACGACCCCGGTGCTCTGCGGAGCCTCGCTCACGGTCGCGGTCTTGAGGAGATGCTGGAGGGTGCGGATGCGCGCCTCCTGCTTGCCCTGCTCGTCCTTGGCGGCGTGGTAGCCGCCGTTCTCCTTGAGGTCGCCTTCTTCGCGGGCCGCTTCGATCTTCTTCGCGATCTCCTCACGACCCGTCGTCGAGAGCTCCTCGAGCTCGTGGGCGAGGCGGTCGTAGGCATCCTGCGTGAGGAAGGTCACGGGGGCATCGCTGGACACGTCTGACTCCTTCGAATCTGCGGGGGACGGTCGATATGTCAAACGCCCCGGCTCCCGGCCAGGGCGTAAGTCGACTGCAGTCGGGCCAGACTACGACACCCAGCAGGAGTTGACAAAACCCGTGGTCGCCTCGGCGGTCGTCGGGATGACCTCTCGGAAGGCCCGCGAGTGGGAGTCGGATGCCGGGATCTCGACGACCCGCCACCCCACCACGCCGTGCTCTTCGTCCTGCGCCTCGATCGCGCACGCGATCGGCCGTCCCGGGGGAGCGGTGACCTGGAAGGTCAGAGCGACGGAGTGGCCGTCGATGACCTCGAACCCCGTCGCGTCGGCATCGACCGCGTTCAGCGAGTCCGAGACCGTGAACCATCCGAACAGCGCGACCACGGCCGCGCCCAGGGCGATCGCGACGCCGATCACCCAGCGGCGGCGCGGGGAGCGCGTGCGCCCGTAGCGCTCGTCGAGCATCTGCTGTGTCGTCATCGCCGGTCCGTCGGAAGATTTAGGCTGGAGGTTCCAGGCTATTCGCTCTCGAGCGCGGACGTCGCCACCCGGACGGCCCGCACAGGGCAGAACGAGGACACCTCATGCAAGATGCGCTCGTCGCCCTCGCGCGGGCGGCCTCGACCGTCACGCCGTCGCCGACCCCCACGCTGCCCGATCCGACGACGGTGACCCCCGGACCCTGGGGCTTCGTCGTGATCGTCTTCGTGGCGGTGGCGGTGATCGTGCTCGTGTGGGACATGATGCGTCGCATCCGCCGTGGCCGGGTCCGAGCCGACATCATCGAGGAGCTCGACGCCGAGGAGCAGGCTGCGCGAGCCGTCGAGGCGACCGAGACCGACGACGAGAGCATCGATCCCGGCGAGCCCGGCTCACGCCCGCAGGGCTGACCGGGGCATCCGTTCGCCTTCCGCGGCTGATGCCGCGCAACGGCGTCGATCAGGTCATCCGGGCGAGCCGAGCGAGGGCGTCAGGGGGTCGAGGGCGATCAGCAGGCACGCCGTCCAGTGGCAGAGGAACGCCAGCACGGTGCACACGTGGAAGATCTCGTGGAAGCCGAAGTGTCCGGGCCAGGGGTTCGGGCGCTTCATGGCGTACACCACGGCCCCGCCGGTGTAGAGCAGCCCGCCGACCGCAACGAGGATCATCATCGCGACGTTGGCGCGCAGCAGGTCGGGCAGGTACATCACAGCAGCCCAGCCGAGCGCGAGGTACAGCGCCACGTAGAGCCAGCGCGGCGCGTTGATCCAGAAGACGCGGAACAGGATGCCGACCAGCGCTCCCGACCACACCACGACCAGCAGGATCAGGCCCTGCTGCGGGGGGAGGGCGAGCACGGCGATCGGGGCATAGGTGCCGGCGATCAGCAGCACGATGTTCGCGTGATCGATGCGCTTGAGCACGGCCCTGGTCTTCGGGCTCCAGTTGAAGCGGTGATACAGCGCCGAGTTGCCGAACAGCAGGAGCGAGGTCGCCATGAACACGGCGCACGCCCACTTGGCGGCGGCGCCCTCGGCCACGACGATCAGCACGATGCCCGCGACGATCGCGACGGGGAAGGTCACTGCGTGGATCCAGCCGCGCCAGGTCGGTTTGATCTCGGGGGCGGCGGCGTCGACGGCCGCGGCGTCCAGAAGTGGCAGCACGGGAACCTCGGGGCCCTGGGGAAGTCGGGTGCGGCGGCTCATCTACCCAGAGTAGGGGTCGCGGCATGCCGAGAGTGGAACATACTGAGTATCGCCGCGCTTGAGACTGCGTGCCACGCTAGGGCGGCGGTCGCGAGGAGGGTAGCGTAGGCGTGTGGCGCGCGCAGGGTCGAACGAGGGCAGGGGCCCCCTCTACCGCCTCTACATCAGCCGGCTCCGACGGCGTCTCGAGCCCGGCGCGGTGCCGCGTCACGTCGCGATGATGATCGACGGCAATCGCCGCTGGGCGAAGCAGCTCGGATTCGACTCCGCCGCGCACGGTCATCGCGCCGGTGCGGCGAAGATGCGGGAGTTCCTCGAGTGGTGCGACGACGTCGGCGTGGGCGTCGTGTCGCTGTACCTGCTGTCGACCGACAACCTGCGCAAGCGCGACACGAAGGAGCTCACCGACCTCATCGAGATCATCGCCGAGCTCGCGCACGCGCTGTCGCTCGAACGCGACTGGCGCGTGCAGCACGTCGGGCGCGCCGACTTGCTGCCGCCCGAGCTCGCGCGCGTGCTCGTCGACGCCGAGGCGCGCACCCGGGCCAACACCGGCCTGCACGTCAATCTCGCCGTGGGCTACGGCGGGCGCAGCGAGATCGTCGACGCCGTGCGGAGCATCATCGCGCAGCACGATGAGGAGGGCGGGTCGCTCGAGGAGCTCGCTGCCAGCCTCACGCCGGAGCAGATCGGCGAGCATCTCTACACCGGCGGCCAGCCCGACCCCGACCTCGTCATCCGCACCTCGGGGGAGCAGCGGCTCAGCGACTTCCTGCTGTGGCAGAGCGCCCATTCCGAGTTCTACTTCGTCGAGGCGCTGGGGCCCGACCTGCGCGAGGTGGACTTCCTCCGGGCGATCCGCGACTTCGCCGACCGCGACCGCCGCTACGGGAGCTGAATCCACCGGCATCCGCCGAGGCCCCCGCGCGCGGGCCCCGGCATGCCAGAATGTGTCCGTGACGGATCTGGATTCATTCCTGGCGTCGTTCGATGGGGAACCGGGGTATCTCGACTGGGCTGCGTTCGGACCGCTCTCACCGGCTGTGCGCGCCGAAGCGCAGGCCGACACGGAGCTCCTGGGCTCCGGCCGGCGGACGAGCATCGACCTGGTGAGCGATCACGCCCGCGAGGCGCGTGAGCTGGTCGCGGGTCTCATCGGCACGGATGCCTCGCAGGTCGTTCTGCAGCCCTCGACCACGTACGGGCTCATGCAGGCGATCTACGGACTGGCCGGGGGTCTCCTCGTGGGCCGCGGCGAGTTCCCGAGCCTTACCGTCGCGGCGACGCGCGCCGCCGAGGCGCTGGGCTCGATCGAGCTGCAGTGGCTGGAGCCCGCAGACGGCTTCATCAGCCCCGATGTCGTGCGCGAGGCGCTCACCGACGACACGAGGGCCGTCGCAGTGAGTCTCGTGGACTTCCGCACGGGCTATCGAGCAGATCTGTCCGCGCTTCGCGACGTCATCGGCGACCGGCTGCTCATCGTCGACGCGATCCAGGGCTTCGGCACCGTCGACGTCGACTACGCCGCCGCCGACGTCGTCTGCTCGAACGGGTACAAGTGGCTCCGGGCGGGTCGCGGCACCGGCTTCGCGTGGTTCGGCGAGCGCGCGCTCGAACGGATCGCGCCGGTTCTCTCCGGGTTCGGCGGCGTCGAAGGCGACCTTCCGCTCGACATCGTCCCGCTCCCTGCGGCGTCGGCGCAGGCGTTCACCGTCAGCGGGGTCGACACCCTCGCCGCCGCGCGGCTCGCGACCGCCCTGCAGGAGCTGACGGACATCGGCGTCTCTACGGTCGAGGCGGAGCTCTCCGAGCGCACCCGCGACGTGATGTTCTTCGCCGACCGATACGAGGTGCCCGTCATCACGCCGGGGGAGCCTGAGCGCCGGGGCGGCATCGTCACCCTCGCGCCCGCGCCTCAGGATGCGGCTCCGCTCGCGGCGTCTCTGGCCAATCACGGCCTCACGGTGACGGTGCGCTCCGGCCTGGTCCGGATATCGCCCCACGTCGGCACCGGCGGCGACACCCTGCGGCTCTTCGGCGACGCCCTCGCGGCGTTCTCG
Source organism: Microbacterium sulfonylureivorans (assembly GCF_003999995.1). NCBI lineage: Bacteria > Bacillati > Actinomycetota > Actinomycetes > Micrococcales > Microbacteriaceae > Microbacterium > Microbacterium sulfonylureivorans. The sequence goes on along the minus strand of NZ_RJAD01000003.1, from coordinate 66,960 downwards.
TCGGCGCGCGTGTGGTGACGCGCGGCATCCGGAATTAACCCGCCCGTAACCGCGAAACAGCGTGTCGCCGATCCCGGTGTCGCCGGGGAGTCGTACGTTCATCACAACGGGCAAGGCGCCCGTCGAGTCGGCCTCACGGACCCACGACTCGTGACCACCGGTCGACTCGTGACTGCCGGGTTCTCCACCCGGGGCGGGAGTGGGTTGTGACCACACGAGCACCACACAAGCAGCACAGTCAGGACGTCGAGCAGGCGGAGGCCCTGGACCAGGATCTCCGCACGTACGTCCTCGACACCTCGGTGCTGCTGAGCGATCCGCGGGCGTTCTTCCGCTTCGCCGAGCACAACGTCGTGATCCCCGTCGTGGTGATCACCGAGCTCGAGGGCAAGCGGCACGATCCCGAGATCGGCTACTTCGCGCGGCAGGCGCTGCGGCATCTCGACGAGCTTCGCGTCGAGCACGGTCGCCTCGACTTCCCCGTCCCCGTCGGCGAGGGGGGAACCCTTCGCGTGGAGCTCAACAACACCGATGCCGGTGTCCTCCCGTCCGGCATGCGCCTCGGCGACAACGACAGCCGCATCCTCGCCGTCGCGATGCACCTCGCCTCCGACGGCCAGGAGGTGACGGTCGTCTCCAAGGACCTCCCGATGCGCGTCAAGGCGGCGTCGCTCGGCGTCACAGCCGAGGAGTATCTCGCCGAGCAGGCAGTCGACTCCGGGTGGACGGGCATCTCGACCATCGACGTGTCGGGCGACGACATCAGCGACCTCTACGAGAGCGAGGTCGGGTCCGCAGACGACGTGCGCGGACTCCCCGTCAACACCGGCCTCATCATCCACTCCGAGCGGGGCTCGGCCCTGGGCCGTGTCACCGGCGACGGCGCGTACAAGCTCGTGCGCGGCGACCGGGAGGTGTTCGGCCTTCACGGGCGGTCCGCCGAGCAGCGGATCGCGATCGACCTGCTGTGCGACCCCGAGGTGGGCATCGTCTCGCTCGGGGGACGTGCCGGAACCGGCAAGTCGGCTCTCGCGCTCTGCGCCGCCCTCGAGGCGGTGCTCGAACGGCAGCAGCAGCGGAAGATCATCGTGTTCCGTCCGCTCTTCGCCGTGGGCGGCCAGGAGCTCGGATACCTGCCCGGCGACCAGGCCGAGAAGATGAACCCGTGGGGACAGGCGGTCTTCGACACGCTCGGCTCCGTGGTGTCGTCGAACGTCCTGGAGGAGGTCGTCGAGCGGGGACTGCTCGAGGTGCTTCCGCTGACCCACATCCGGGGCCGTTCCCTCCACGACGCCTTCGTGATCGTCGATGAGGCGCAGTCGCTCGAGCGCAACGTTCTCCTCACGGTGCTCAGCCGCATCGGGCAGAACTCCCGGGTCGTTCTCACGCACGACGTCGGGCAGCGCGACAACCTTCGCGTCGGTCGCCACGACGGTGTCGCGTCCGTGATCGAGACGCTCAAGGGACACGGGCTGTTCGGCCACGTCACGCTGGTGCGTTCCGAGCGTTCCGCGATCGCGGCTCTCGTCACCGACCTGCTCGAAGCGGGCGAGCTCGCCTGATCGCACAGAGGGGCCGGGATGCTGCATCCCGGCCCCTCTGCTTGTGTCCGGGATCCGGGAAAAGGGTTTCCAGCATGAGAAGAGTCTCATGCCCCGCCTCGCTCCCACGCTGTCGGGTCTGTCACGATGGATGAGGTGCCATCTGCGCACCCGGAATGGAAGGCGCAAGCGTGGAAGGTCGGACGCGGCTCGCGGTCGGTGGCATGTCCGCCGTCGCTGCCAGCGTGGCCGTGATCTGCGCGGTCGCCCTGACCAACTCCGTGGCCCTCTCCGACGCCGAAGGGACGTCCGTCGAAGCAGACCGTGTGGTCGTGCCGTCTTCGGGCATCGCCGCATCGGGGGGCACCGACGAGACGCCGAGCGCGGTCGAGACCCCGACGCCCGAGATCGACACCGTTACGCCCGAGCCCGAGCCCGGGCCGGACGCCGGAGACGAGGCCGCGAAGGCCGAGGTCGTGCCGGCGCCCGCACCCGAGATCGTGGCGCCGTCGACGGCCGCTCCGCCGGCCGAGCCGCCGGTGGGCCCAGTGGTCACGCCCAGTGACGACGTGGCGATCGCCGAGGCCGAGGCATCGGGCTCGTGGGACTCCGTGCGCGAGCGGGCGGTGCGACTCGGATGGTCCGCGGAGCGCATCGACGCGTGGATCGCGAAGCTCGAGAAGGCCCGCGCATCGGCGTGGGGCCACCGTCGCGACGACGACCGCCGCACGCAAGGGGACGATCGCAACCTGCAGCAGACGGACTCCGAGCGCCCCGTCGACGCCGAGCGTCCGGGCCGTTCGGATTCCGACCGCCGCGCCGACGACTCCGACTCCGGAGGATGGGTCAGCACCCCCGACGTCAGCACGAAGAAGGACCAGGAGCGGTCGAAGAAGACCGACTCCTCGAAGGAACGCCCCGCGAACGCGGGCGCGAACGCCGACAATCGGTCAGAGAAGCCCGGCGTCGGCGCGAAGAAGGACCGATCGCGCGACTCCCCAGAACGACGCGATCGATAGCGGCCGGATCCCCCAGTCCGGCCCTTCCCAGCCCCCGGTGCCCCCCAGCACCGGGGGCTTCTTCGCCGAGTCGGGACTCACTCCCAGCGGTACCCTGCCCCCCGCACGGTGACGATGTGATCGGGACCCAGCTTGCCGCGGAGATACCGCACATAGACGTCGACCACGTTGGAACCCGGGTCGAAGTCGAGACCCCAGACCCTGCTCAGCAGGAGCTCCCGGCTGAGCACGCGGCCGGGGTTGCGCAGGAACTGCTCGGCGAGGGCGAACTCCCGGGCCGACAGGTCGACATCGCGGCCTCCGACCGTCGCGCGGCGGGCGAGGATGTCGAGCATCACGTCGCCGTGGGAAACAGCGACGCCGAGCTGGGGCGTCGTCTCGCGCAGGCGGGAGCGCACACGGGCGAGGAGCTCTTCGAAGGTGAAGGGCTTCGGCACGTAGTCGTTGGCGCCGGAGTCGAGCCCTTCGACCGTGTCGCGCGTGCTGGATCTCGCCGTGAGCATGATCACCGGCACGACCGACCCCCGGGCGCGCATCTCGCGGAGCACCTCGAAGCCGTCCATGGTCGGCAGCCCGACGTCGAGGAGCACGAGGTCGGCGTCGCCGCGCAGCGCCACGGCGAGGGCCTCGGCACCGTCCTCGATGAGGATCGTCTCGTACCCGGCCGCTTCGAGTCCGCGGCTCACGAACGAGGCGATCCGCGGCTCGTCCTCCACGATGAGGATCCTCGTCATGCCGATGCCTCCCGTTGCAGAACGTCGCCCGCTCGCACCGGTGCCGGAAGCTCGGCGGCCGCGGGCGGGAGGTGGATCGTGAAGGTGGCGCCGCCACCGGGTGTGTCGGTCACCGTACAGGTTCCTCCGTGGCCCTTCGTGATCGCATCGACGATCGCGAGCCCGAGACCGGATCCGCCCACCGCGCGCTTGCCGTGGGCGCGGTTGAACCGGCGGAAGATCCGGTGACGAGCCGCGGGCGGGATGCCGGGGCCGTGGTCGCGTACCCACAGATGAGCTCCCTCGGCATCGATGGCGCTTCCGACCTCGATCTGCGAGCCGTCCGGGGTGTACTTCGCCGCGTTGTCGGCCAGCTGGAGCCACGCCTGGAGCAGGCGGTCCTGATCGCCGCGTACGACTCCGGTGGCGTGGGCGTCCACAATCCAGTCGTGGTGGGGGATGACCGCGACGAGCTCGCCGACGCGCGCGGTGAGTGCGTTGACGTCGACGTCGCCCATCACATACGAATCGCCCTCCGCGGCCGCCAGCAGGTCGATGTCTTCGACGAGGCGTGCGAGGCGGTCGAGTTCGGCGATTCCGATCTCACGGGCGGATGCCGCATCCCCGGCGTCGCCGGGATCCATGAGCTCCAGGTGGCCGCGGACGATCGTGATCGGCGTCTTGAGCTCGTGCCGCACGTCGTCGAGGAGCTGACGCTGGACGTCGACGGAGCCCTCCAGCCTGTCGAGCATCGAGTTCACCGTCCGCGACAGGTCGGAGATGTCGTCGTTGCCCTGTGCCGAGAGACGGGGCGACAGGTCGGTGATCGAGATCGAGTCGGCGGTCTCGCGCATGTGGCGGATGGGGGACAGGAGGCGCCCTGTCACGAACCAGCCGACCACGCCGATCGCGGCGAGCACGACGAGCGCGGCGATGACATACGTCGCCATGGCCGCCGTCACGGGCTCGAGCTCGGCCCCGAGATCGATGGCGCGAACGTACACGCCGGACTGCTCGTCCCCTTCCATGGCGATCGGGATCGCTATGTACCGGAGGGAACGGTCTTCGGTGACCGCCGTGCCCTGCTTGGTCGCCCCATCGGCCGTCTCGGCGACGACACGGTCGATGAGGGCGACCTCGTCGGAGATGTCGAAGCCCGACAGGGTGACGGGCTTGTAGTGCGCGGCGCCGTCGATGATGGCGACGGCGGCTTCGTTCCGCGCCGGCACCAGCCTCGCGGTCGCCACATACAGGTACTCCTCGACGGATTCGTAATCCGCCATATCGAGGCGCTCGCTCGCCGTCTCGGCTCCGGAATCCGTCGAGGCGGCGTCGTCGGACGGGTCGGCGACGTCCTGCAGGATCTGCACCTGTGCCTTCAGGCGCTGGTCGACTTCGAGCAGCACGCGCTCCCGCTGCACCAGGAAGGTGACACTCCCGACGACGGCGAGGCCGACGCACGCCACAGCGAGGATCGCAGCGAGGATCCTCACTCGGGCCGGGATCGGCCGCGGTGTCGGGCGGGTCACCACCCGATTATCGCGCGCAGCGGGCTCCAGCGGCACAGGGCGGCGATCAGCCCGGGCGCGTCATCGAGAGGAGGTCGAGCTTCTCGTCGAGCTGCTCGAGCGTCAGCTCGCCGCGTTCGACATACCCGAGTTCGATGACCGCCTCGCGCACGGTGACACCCTTGGCGACCGAGTGCTTGGCGATCTTCGCCGCCGCCTCGTAGCCGATGAGCTTGTTGAGGGGGGTGACGATCGACGGTGACATGCCGGCGTAGGCGGCGGCGCGCTCGACGTTCGCCTCGAGCCCGTCGATGGTCTTGTCGGCCAGCAGTCGCGCCGCGTTCGCGAGGAGGCTGATCGACTCCAGCACCGCGGTGCCCATCACGGGGATGGCGACGTTGAGCTCGAACGAGCCCGACGCGCCCGCCCATGCCACCGTCGCGTCGTTGCCGATGACGCGCGCGCACACCATGAGCGTCGCCTCTGGAACGACCGGGTTGACCTTGCCGGGCATGATCGACGAACCCGGCTGCAGGTCGGGGATGTGAAGCTCGCCGAGGCCGGTGTTGGGTCCTGAGCCCATCCAGCGGATGTCGTTGTTGATCTTGGTCAGCGACACCGCGATGGTGCGGAGGGCGCCGGATGCCTCGACCAGTCCGTCGCGGTTCGCCTGAGCCTCGAAATGGTCCCTCGCCTCGGTGATCGGCAGCTCGGTGTCGGCGACGATCAGCTCGATGACCCTCTGCGGAAAGCCGAGCGGGGTGTTGATGCCCGTTCCGACGGCGGTGCCGCCGAGCGGGACCTCGGCCACGCGGGAGAGCACCGACTGCACGCGTTCGATGCCGAGGCGCATCTGGCGGGCGTAGCCGCCGAACTCCTGACCGAGCGTGACGGGGGTGGCGTCCATGAGGTGCGTGCGACCCGACTTCACGACGCTGGCCCATGCCTCGGCCTTGGACTCGAGCGCGACGGCGAGGTGGTCGAGCGCGGGGATGAGGTCGTCGATGAGCTCCTGGGTGACCGCGATGTGGACCGAAGTGGGGAAGACGTCGTTCGACGACTGCGACGCGTTCACGTGGTCGTTCGGGTGCACGGTCGCGCCGAGGTCGTGCGTCGCGAGGGTCGCCAGAACCTCGTTCATGTTCATGTTCGACGACGTGCCGCTGCCGGTCTGGTAGACGTCGATCGGGAACTGGTCGGCGAACTCGCCCGCGATGATGCGGTCGGCGGCGCGAGCGATCGCGTCGGCGATCGAGCCGTCCAGCGTGCCGAGCTCCTTGTTCGCCAGCGCCGCCGCCTTCTTGATCCGGGCGAGCGCCACGATCTGCGCGGGCTCGAGCGGGTCGCCCGAGATGGGGAAGTTCTCCACGGCACGCTGCGTCTGCGCGGCGTACAGCGCGTCCTTCGGGACGCGCACCTCTCCCATCGTGTCGTGCTCGATGCGGTATTCGATGTCGGTCACTTCGTCGTTCCTCCGTTGGTGCGAGTGAGTGTCAGGAGCCGTCGGCGTCCCCGACGATGACGTCGGGGACAGCGGTGCCTTCGGCGAGTCGGTAGTTGGCGCCCACGATCGCGAGGCGGCCCTCGGCCACCGCGTCGCTGATGAGCTCCGACGAGTGCAGGAGTTCGCCGACCGTGTCGCGCAGGTGCTCGCGCCCGACGTGCTCGTGGTCGATGGTGACGGGCGGAACCCCGTCGACCGTGCCCTGGCGGAGCACGCGGCGAACGGCCGGCACGATCGGGGCGATCTGCCGCCAGATGTGCGGGGGGAGTGCCGGGGCATCCACCCGCGTGCTCTCGATCGCGGCGTTCACCGCGCCGCACTCATCATGGCCGAGCACGACGATGAGGGGCACCTCGAGGACCGCGACGGCGTACTCGAGGCTGCCGATCACGGAGTCGGAGATGACCTGTCCGGCATTGCGGACGACGAAGAGGTCGCCGAGGCCCTTGTCGAAGATGATCTCGGCGGCGAGCCGGGAGTCGGAGCAGCCGAAGAGCGCGGCGCGCGGACGCTGACCGGCCGCCAGGTCGTGGCGGCGCTCGACGTCCTGGCGCGGATGGCGCGGCTCACCCGCGACGAATCGCGCGTTGCCGCGCTGCATCTCGTTCCATACCTTGCGGGGCGAGGGGTGCTCGCTCATTCCGCCTCCTCGCGCAGTCGCAGGACCTCGGGCGCCACGACGGCGGCGGCCTTCTCGATGGTCTCGTCGTCGGCCTTGCCGTAGACCATGACGGTGTCGGGACCCGCCTGCGTGGCGAGCGCCACGGAGACGTTGCCGGCGCGCGACGGATCGTCGATCTCATATCGGTCCCAGGTCACGCCGTCGATGGTGACGGTTCCGTCGACGCTCGCGCCCGAGAGCACGCGGGTCGGCCAGGCGGCATCGGCGTCGAAGCCCTGCGCGACGCGGAGGAACCAGGTGTCGTCGGCATAGACGATCGTCCACGCGCGCGGACCGTCGCCCTCGATCGCGGCGACGTTGACCTGCCAGCCGTCGGGCGCGTCGGGGGCCACGATCGCCCGGTCTTCGGCCGCCGAGACTCCTTCGGCGACCGCTGCGACGTCGATGGGCTCACGTTCGGGCGGCGCACCGCGGGGGACGGCCAGGATGACGACGATCACGACGGCGATCGTGACGATCAGTGCGGCGACGAGGTTGCGCGTGTTCTGACTCTCGCGGTGCACACGTGAGGACTCGGCCTTGCGCGCGGCGGTCTCATCCGGCGTCTCGGGGCGTCCGAGCTCGGCGACGATGCGAGGCGGCTTCGCCATCACGCGCCCTCCGCCCCCGACGTCTCCGCGGAGGAGCGCGCGGCGTCGAGCCGGCGCTTGGCCCCCAGGAGCCATTCGTCGCACCGCGCGGCGAGGGCCTCGCCGCGCTCCCACAGTGCCAGCGAGTGCTCGAGCGTCGGCGCCCCCTGCTCGAGCTCGGCGACCACACGCACCAGCTCGTCGCGAGCCTGCTCGAACGACAGGGTGGCGACGTCGGACGCGGCTCCGCTCGACTCGGTCATGCTTCCATCCTAGTTCGGCGCCGGGACGTCGCCTGCGGGGGCGGCGGGGCCGGGGGACGCCCCGGACTCGGCGATCTCGCCCTCGGATCGCGCGGCGAACGACCCCCGTCCGACGGTCACCACGACCGGCGTCGCGGGTGGCGCCTGAGCGGCGTCGCGCACGATCGCCCCGTCGGCGAGATGGGCGATCGCGTAGCCGCGCGCGAGGGTGGACGCGGGGGACAGGGCGCGAAGCGTCGCCCGCAGCTCCGACGTGCGGCGGGCCTGCGATTCGAGCACCCGATCGACCCGGTCGCGGCCGCGCGCGGCGAGCAGCTCGAGCTCCTGAGCACGAGACCCGATGATCGATTCGGGTGTGCGCAGCGCCGGACGCGAGCGCAGCTGCTCGAGCTGCTGGATGTCGTGGCCCACGCGCTGCGTCAGGCGCGAGGTCAGCCGCGCACGCAGCTGGGCCACGAGCGCGCGCTGCTCCGCGACATCCGGAACCACGCGCTTGGCCGCGTCGGTCGGGGTCGAGGCTCGGAGGTCGGCGACGTCGTCGAGGAGGGGCCGGTCGTTCTCGTGGCCGATGGCGCTGACGACGGGAGTGGATGCCGCGGCCACCGCCCGTACCAGCCGCTCGTCGCTGAAGCCGAGCAGGGTCTGCGGGTCGCCGCCGCCCCGCGCGATGATGATGACGTCCACGTCGGGGGCGGCGTCGAGGGCCTTGAGCGCCGCGATCGTCTCGGGAACGCACCGGTCGCCCTGCACGGCGGCGTACTTGGTGCGGAACCGCACTTGTGGCCAGCGCAGCTCGGCGTTGCGGTGCACGTCCTTCTCGGCATCCGAGTTCTCACCGGTGATGAGGCCGATGGTCTGGGGGAGGAACGGGAGGCGCTTCTTTCGGGCGGGGTCGAAGAGGCCCTCGGCGCGCAGCTGCGCGCGCAGGCGCTCGAGGCGCTCGAGCTGGTCGCCGAGCCCGACGTGGCGCATCGACGACACTCCGAAGCTGAAGTCGCCGGACTTCGCGAAGAAGTCGGCTTTGACGCACGCGACCACGTGGTCGCCGACCTTGAGGTCGCCGGGGAGGCGGTCTCGCGTGGACGACCAGATCCGGAACGAGATCGTCGCATCCGCGCCGTTGTCCTTGAGGCGTCCGAAGACGTTTCCGCCGCGCAGGTTCCACGAGGTGATCTCGCCTTCCACCCAGACCGATCCCCAGGTCTGGATGAAGCCGCGGATCGTCTCGTTGAGGCGTGAGACGGAGGTCGGCGCCTCGGGGGTGGAGTCCTTCGGACGCACCGAGTCGGCCGGCGGTGACTCACCGGCGACGGGCTCGGGTTGGAAGGTCGTCATGCGTTCCTCTCGTGCCCGGATGGGGTCGCTCCTCGGCCCGCGCACAGGGGCCGCCCGTAGAATCGAGGAGTGAGCACCAGCACCGTGGGCAGAAGCCCTGTGAGCATGCCCGTTCCCCGAGTCCCGCGGCGGCGCGAACGCCTCCAGGATATCCCGGTGCGCGGACAGAAGCGGGTGCTGCTGGCGTCACCGCGCGGCTACTGCGCGGGCGTCGACCGCGCCGTCATCGCCGTCGAGAAGGCGCTCGAGCGCTTCGGCGCGCCCGTGTACGTGCGCAAGCAGATCGTGCACAACATCCACGTCGTCACCGAGCTCGAGAGCAAGGGGGCGATCTTCGTCGAAGAGGTCGACGAGGTTCCCGAAGGCGCCCATGTCGTGTTCAGCGCGCACGGCGTGTCGCCCGCGGTCGTGAATGCGGCATCCGATCGTGGACTGCAGGCGATCGACGCGACCTGCCCGCTGGTCACGAAGGTGCACCGCGAGGCCGTGCGCTTCGCCCGCGACGACTTCGAGATCCTCCTGATCGGCCACGAGGGCCACGAGGAGGTCGAGGGCACCGCCGGCGAGGCTCCCGACCATGTCACGATCGTCAACTCGCCCGACGAGGCGGACCGCATCGAAGTGCGCGACCCGTCGAAGGTGGTGTGGCTGTCGCAGACCACCCTCTCGGTCGACGAGACGATGGAGACCGTGCGCCGCCTCCGCGTGCGATTCCCCGAGCTGCAGGACCCGCCGTCGGACGACATCTGCTACGCCACGCAGAACCGCCAGGTGGCGATCAAGAAGGTCGCCAAGGACGCCGATCTGGTGATCGTGGTCGGGTCGGCGAACTCGTCCAACAGCGTCCGCCTCGTCGAGGTCGCGCTCGAGTACGGCGCCAAGGCGGCCTACCGGGTCGATTACGCCGACGAGGTCGAGCAGGCCTGGCTCGAGGGCGTCGAGACCGTCGGGGTCACGAGCGGCGCCTCGGTGCCCGACGTGCTGGTGCAGCAGGTGCTCGAAGACCTCGCCGGTGCGGGCTATCGCGACGTCGAAGAGGTGCGCACCGCGGAGGAGGACCTGCAGTTCTCGCTGCCCAAGGAGCTCCGCACGGATGCCGCGGGCAAGCGCGACGACCGCGCCCTCGGTGGCCGGAGCCGCGCATGACCGGGGCCGGCAGCGCCGCCGCGTCGCAGGATCCTCGTCCTCGTCCTCAGTACGGGGAGTACGCGTCCCCCGAGGAGCAGCGCGCCCACATCCGCGAGCCCGCGGCGACGTGGGCGTACGAGCCGAACGCGGCGACCCAGGCGACCGCTGCGCCGACCGCTCCCGCGGTCGCGCCGGCGCCGTCGGCCGGTGCCGCCGCGGAGCCACGGACCCGCCCGCGCGCGGTCGACCGCATCGTGACCTTCGCACTGCTCGCCTATGGCCTGATCAACGTCGTCTCCGCCTTTCCCGCCCTCGTGGACTTCGTCGCGTACGCGGACACGATGTTCGACCTGCTCGGCGTCGATGCGACGCTGACCGATCCGGCCGCCGGCAAGCCGTGGGGGATCGCCGCCGCACTCGTGCTCGCCTTCGGCTGGGTCCTCACGGCGGGGCTGTCGTGGCTCAGCATGCGACGCGGACGTCTGTCGTGGTGGATCCCGCTCGTCGGGGGAGTCGTCTTCACCCTCGCCTCCGGGATGCTCGTCCTCGTGCCGATCATGAACGATCCCGCCGTGTGGGACGCCCTGGTGAGCAGCGTCCGCTGACCCTCGCTCTCGACCTCGATCGCGCCGCCGCTCCGAGGGGTCCATACTCGGGGAGCGAGAGGCGCGCGCGTCGGGACCGGTGAACCCGGCGGCGGCGTGTCTCGTGTCTTCCTCGGGAGGTGACGGATGCCGCGCGAGACCGCTGAAGACGCGAACGGCGATGCCACGCGCCTGGCCGCGCTTTACGACGCCCATGCGCGGCCGGTGTGGCGCTATGTCGTGCACCTCACCGGCGACCGTGCGGGCGCGGACGACGTCGTCCAGGAGACGCTGCTTCGCGCGTGGCGCACCCCGCGGATCCTCGAGCAGGATCCGACGACGACCCGCTCGTGGATGTTCACGGTCGCCCGTCATCTCGTCATCGACGACGTGCGCAGCGCTCGCCGGCGGCGCGAGATCGCCGTCGCAGACGTCCCCGAATCCGAGACGCCGGACGCCACCGAGGCGCTGTTCGAGGCGATCCTCATCGAGGAGGCGCTGGCCGCGCTGTCGGCCGATCACCGGGCCGTGGTCATCCGGGCATACTTCGGCGGGCTGACCGTGGCGGAGATGGCTTTCGACCTGGAGATCCCCGAAGGCACGGTCAAGTCCCGCCTGCACTACGGCCTCCGCGCGCTGCGTCTCGCGCTTCAGGAGAAGGGAGTGACGCGATGAACGCCGATCACACCCGCTTCGCGGACTGGGATGCCGCGTACGTCCTCGGTGCGCTGAGCGCCGCCGACCGGCGCGCGTTCGAGGAGCATCTCGAGGGCTGCGACGCCTGCCGGGCGTCTATCGCCGCGACCGCGCCGACGATCGGGCTGCTCTCGCGCGTCGCCCCCGACCGGGCGCAGTCGATGCTCGCGCCCCCCGTGCCCGACGACGGGCCGGACGCCGCGGCCCGTTCCCGTGTCGTCGAGCTGGGCGCCAGGGATGCGCGTCGGAGACGGCGTGCCCGGTGGGCGGGGGGTCTGACGGCGGCCGCCGCCGCCGTGGTCGCGATCGTGATCGCCGTGACCGTCATCGTCGCGCCGGGCCCCCGAGGCGTGCAGGTCGTCGCGCTCGAACCGCTCGTCGACATCCCGCTGACGGCGACGGTCGAGCTGAGCGACGCCGCGTGGGGCACACGGATAGAGATGACGTGCCGCTACACCGAGGCGACGGGCGACGACGCGCCCTCCGAGGGCCGGCCCTACTCCCTCGTGGTGACAGCCGTCGACGGCACCACGAGCGAGGTGTCGAGCTGGCGGGCGGTGCCGGGCTCGACCGCGCGCCTCAGCGCCGCCACAGCACTCGACGCCGACGAGATCGCCGCAATCGAGATCAGATCGCTCGCCTCCGGACGGGTGCTCATGCGCACTGAGCTCGACCGACCGCAGAGCTCTGTGGGCGCCGGCTGACGCCGCCCGGAACGACGGATGCCCCGGCGGCCGCTCGCGGGGGCGGTGCCGGGGCATCCGATGGTTCGGGGCTTACGCGCCGAGGCTCTTGCCGTGCGAACCGAGCTGGCGCGTCGCCTCGGCGACGCGAGCTGCCATCGCCGACTCGGCGATCTTGCCCCAGGCGCGCGGGTCGTAGGCCTTCTTGTTGCCCACCTCGCCATCCACCTTGAGCACGCCGTCGTAGTTCGTGAACATGAAGCCGGCGACCGAGCGCGTGAACGCATACTGCGTGTCTGTGTCGATGTTCATCTTCACCACGCCGTTGGCGACAGCCGTCGCGATCTCCTCATCGGTCGAGCCGCTGCCGCCGTGGAAGACGAGGTCGAGGGGCTTCGGGCCGGTGCCGAACTGCGCGGCGATCCCCTCCTGGATCTCGCCGAGGAGCTCGGGGCGCAGCTTGACGTTGCCGGGCTTGTAGACGCCGTGCACGTTGCCGAACGTGAGCGCGGCGATCCAGCGGCCCTGGTCGCCCAGGCCGAGCGCTTCGACGACCTGCGAGACATCGGCGGTCGTCGTGTAGAGCGCGTCGTTCGAGCCCTCGTGCTGGACGCCGTCCTCCTCGCCGCCGACCACGCCGATCTCGACCTCGAGGATCGCGTTGATGGCCTTGATGCGGGGGAGCAGCTCCTTGGCGATGTCGATGTTCTCACCGAGCGGCACGGCGGAGCCGTCCCACATGTGCGACTGGAAGATCGGGTTGCCGCCGTCGGCCACGACCGCCTCGGAGGCCTTGATGAGCGGCAGCACGAAGTCCTCGAGCGCCGGCTTCGGGCAGTGGTCGGTGTGGAGTGCGACGGTGATCGGGTAGCTCTTGGCGACCTCGTGGACGTAGGCGGCGAACGCCAGCGCGCCGGTCGCGCGGGCCTTCACGGTGTGGCCGGCGAAGTAGTCGGCGCCGCCGGTCGTGACCTGGAGGATGCCGTCCGAACCGGCCTCGGTGAGCCCCTGGAGGACGGCGTTGACCGACTGCGAGCTGGCGGCGTTGATCGCGGGGTACGCGAAGCCGCCGGCCTTCGCGCGGTCCAGCATCTCGGCGTACTGCTCTGGGGTGGCGACGGGCATGAGTGCTCCCTATTTCTCTGGTTGGCACAGGGGTGTGGTCGGGAAGAGGTTCACGGACGACTCTATCGAAGGGGCGGTGACAGGGCAGGATGCCGGTGTCCGCCTCCGGGGTGGACGAGTCCGGTTCTGGTCGAGCGTGAAAGATTCACGATTCCTTCGCCGTGGAGCGGCGGAAACTCTGCGGTAAGCGCGTCCGCGCTGGCTAGGGTGGGGCCATGGTGAGTCTTACCGCGGACATGAGTCCGCTGCATCCCGACCGAAACCTCGCACTCGAGCTCGTCCGCGCCACGGAGGCCGCAGCGATCCGCGCTGTGCCGTTCATCGGCCGCGGGGCGAAGGAGGATGCGGACGGTGCGGCGGTCGACGCGATGCGCGCGTTCTTCACCACCGTCAACTTCGACGGCACGATCGTGATCGGCGAGGGCGAGAAGGACGAGGCGCCCATGCTCTACAACGGCGAGAAGGTCGGGAACGGACGCGGCCCTCGGGCCGACGTCGCCGTCGACCCGATCGACGGAACCTCGCTCACGGCGGCCGGCCGCAACAACGCGCTGTCCGTCATCGCGGTCTCCGACCACGGGACGATGCTCGACGCGTCGAGCGTGTTCTACATGGACAAGCTCGTCACCGGTCCTGCGGGCGTCGGCGTGGTCGACATCCGTCTCCCGATCGGCGAGAACATCCGGCTTCTGGCGAAGGCCCTCGGCAAGCCCGTCGACGAGATCGTCGTCTCGGTGCTGCACCGCCCGCGTCACGATCAGCTCATCGAGGAGATCCGCGCGGCCGGCGCAGGGACACGCCTCATGAGCGACGGCGATGTCGCCGGCGGGATCAACGCGGCCCGTCACAACGCCCGGACCGACATGTGTGTGGGCATCGGCGGCAGCCCGGAGGGAATCGTGACGGCGTGCGCGATCAAGGCGCTGGGTGGCCACATCCAGGGCCGCCTGTGGGCGCGCGACGACGACGAGAAGCAGAAGGGGATCGACGCGGGGCTCAAGCTCGACGACCACGTCTACGAGGCCGACGACCTCGTCAAGGGCAGCAACACGATCTTCGTGGCGACCGGTGTGACTGACGGCCAGCTGGTCGCCGGCGTGCGCCGCGAGGGCGGGTACGTCTACACCGAGAGCGTGGTGCTGCGCGGCGCCTCGGGCACCCTCCGCCGCATCACCTCGGAGCACCTCGTCTCCAAGTGGCTCTGACGCGCCGGATCGGCGTGCGGCGCCTCCCGGAGGCAGGTTCGACCGCGCCGAATGGTGGTGCGTGGCGGTTCCGCGTCGCGATGTGGCGCGGTTGAGTCGAGGCTGCGTCACGGAAGGCAGGTTCGACCGCGCGGAATGGTCGCTCGCGGGGGCGGTGAGTCGTGCTGTGGCGCGGTGGAACCGAGGCTCGGCGTCGAGGTGGGGCGGGTCGAGTCGAGCAGGGGACAGATCGCGCGGGGGTCAGTGTGGCAGCAGTGACGAATGGGGCTGTTGTGACTGTTTCGTGACTCGTTCGTAGCCGGACTCTGGCAGAATCGGATCCGGGTCGACGGCGACTCGTGTTTCCGATGCGAGGGAGTTTTCGATGTCCGGACAGGTGGGCGGCTCGTCGCCGCAGACCGGCGCGCACGCCGTCGTCGCGAACGCGGTCGTGGCCAACACCGTCGATCCGGCACGTCGGCCCGACGTGCTTCTGCGGGTCCGCCGCGACGAGGGACACGAGATCAGCGCCTGGTGGATGATCGGCGCCTTCGTGATCGTCTCGGCGGCCGTGATCGCACTCCTCAGCTTCGTGCCCGGCGGCGCCTGAGCGCGCAGCGCTCATACGCGATCGTCGCTGCGGCCGTCAGTCGACCGCGGGGGTGATCCTCTCGCGCAGTTCGCCCAGGTCTGCCGTCGCCGTCTGCTCGTCGATGAGCGGCACTTCGGAGAAGCGCGACACGGGCGGCGCCTCGGCGTCGCGTTCGAGCGTCTCGTCGAGGAACTCCGGCGCGGTGAGGCGGCGCGGGGTCTTCTCGATCGTGGCCGGTTCGTTCACGGCGTCGAGCTTCGTCGCGTCGATGCCGGGGAAGCGGCGGGCGCTCACGAGCACGCGCGACTCGAGCGAGCCGGCGAACCGGTTGTAGCTGTCGACCGTGCGCTCGATCGCACGGCGGAGGTCGTCGGCGTGGCCCGCGAGGGAGCCGAGCCGCTCGTAGAGCTGGTTGCCGAGCTCGAACAGCGTGCGCGCCTCGGCCGAGACGTCCTGCTGCGTCCAGGTGTAGGCCACCGTCTTGAGCACCGCCCACAGGTTGACCGGCGAGGCCAGCGCCACGCGCTTGCCGAACGAATAGTCGAGCAGCGACGGGTCTTCCTCGAGGGCCGCGGCCAGCAGCGACTCGCTGGGCACGAAACAGACCACGAACTCGGGGCTCGACGGCAGGCCCGACCAGTAGGCCTTCTTCGCGAGAGCGTCGACGTGGGCGCGCACCGCGCGGACGTGCTTGTCGAGCAGGGCGCGCCGCCGCGCCGCCTCGGCACCCTGGGCGGTCAGCGGGATCGCGCTCGCCTCGAGGTATGCGTCGAGGGGCACCTTTGCGTCGACGGCGATCGCCTTGTCGCCGGGAAGGCGGATCACCATGTCGGGGCGGCCGGCTCCGGCATCCGACGTGATCGACGCCTGAAGATCGAAGTCGACGTAGCGCGTGAGGCCTGCGGCCTCGACGACGCGACGCAGCTGCGTCTCGCCCCACACGCCGCGGGTGCTGCCGGAGCGCAACGCGCTCGCGAGCGACTCGGTCGTCGCACGCAGGGCCTCGTCGGACTCGTGCGCTCGTCGCAGCTGCTCGGCGAGCGTGCCGAACTGGGTGTGGCGGTCGCGCTCCAGCTCGCCGACCTTGGACTGCATCGCGACCAGCGTCTCGTGCACCGGTGCGAGCGCGCGCAGCACCGACTGCTCGCGCCGCTCGCGCTCCTCACGGGATGCCTGGTCGTGCCGGGCCTGCGCCGCCAGCTCGCGGTAGAGCACCTGCTGATGCTCGAGCTGCGCCTGCACTCCCTGCCTCGTCGCCTCGGCGCCGGCGAGACGGGCGTGGAGCTCGGACTGCTCTCGGGCCGCTCGCGCCGCCCCGCGGGCGAGCCCGGCCGTCCAGCCCGCGAGCGCGCCGAGCGCCAGCGTCGCCACGGCGATCATCGAGACGAGGAGTGCGTCCATGCGTTCAGGATGGGGGAGGCCTCCGACATCCCGAGCGCGGCGTGCCGCGGCATCCGGTCTTCGCCCGTCAGGCCACCGCGAACGACACGGCGGGAGCCTCGGCCACCACGATCTGCGAGACACGCACGCCGGCGCCTTCCGCGAGTTCGGCGATGTCGTCCGCGCCGACCCGGCGGGCGGCGTCGATCATGACGTGCGCACAGGCGAGGGCGTCAGCCGTCGCATTGTGGTGCGCGAACTCGGCGAACCCCGCCTCCGCGGCCACGAACGGCAGGCGATAGGACTCCAGCTGGTAGACCCGTCGGGCCACCTGGAGGCTGCAGGCGTAGCGATACGGCGGGCACTCGTCGCCGGTCGCCTCGCACGCCCGCTTGATCACGGCCATGTCGAACCCGGCGTTGTGCGCCACGAGCACGTCGTCGCCGACGAAGTCGATGAGCGCCGCCAGCTGCCCCGTCCAGGTGGCGGCCCCGATCACGTCGTCGGCCGTGATGCCGTGGATGCGCGTGTTCAGCTCGAAGAAGCGGTCGTGGCCGGGGGGCGGCTGGATCAGCCATCCCGTCTGGGCGACGACGACGCCGCCGCGCACGCGCACCAGCCCGACCGCACAGGCCGAGGCGTTGCTGGAGTTCGCCGTCTCGAAGTCGATCGCGGTGAAGTCCAGTGGCACGCCCTCAGATTCGCCCGCCCGCCGCGCGGTCCCGGCCAGGCGCGCCGGACTCGCCCGCATCGGATCTCGCCGCATCGGCGTCGCGCCCCGGCATAGGCTCGGAGCATGGCCAGCCGCGAGGAGATGTCCCTGTCGTTCGGTGCCGCCGCGAGCGCGTACGAGTCCGGGCGGCCGGACTACCCGCGCGAGGCGGTCGAATGGATGCTCGCGCCCGTCCGGGTGGACGGCCGCGCCCTGCGGGTGGCCGATGTCGGCGCCGGGACCGGCAAGCTCACCCGCACGATCGTCGAGACCGGAGCCGACGTCGTGGCGATCGACCCCGACGCCGGCATGCTGGCGTCGCTGCGCGAGCACGTCCACGGCGTCCCCACCTTCGTCGGAACGGCCGAGCGGATGCCGCTGCCCGACGCCGCCGTCGATGCGCTGCTGCTCGGCCAGGCGTGGCACTGGGTCGATGCCGACGCGGCGTCGACCGAGGCGGCCCGCGTGCTGCGGGTCGGCGGCATCCTGGGGCTGGTGTGGAACATCCGCGACGAATCCGACCCGTGGATCCGGAGCCTCACTGCGATCATGCATGCGAGCAGCGCCGAGCAGATGATCGCCGACGGCGGCCCCACCGTGGGCACGACGTTCGGGCCCGTCGAGACCCGCAGCTGGTCGTGGACCCGCACCATCGGCCGCGCCGCCCTCCTCGACATGGTCGCGTCGCGCAGCTACGTCATCACGGCGGAGGATGCCGATCGCGCCCGCATCCTGCGCGAGGTCGGCGAACTGTTCGACGCCGGCAGCCGTCCGAACGGCGACGGCGTCGCGGTGGTGGACATGCCGTACCGCACCGACGCGTTCCGGGCTGTCCGTCGTTAGCGTGCGTCGGGCGGCGGGACTAGCGTGGCGGGCATGCGCACGCTCACCGTCTGCAACTTCGTCACCGTCGACGGCAGGTACGAGGACGACGACCACGACATCGGCTCGTTCTTCGAGCACCAGCACCCCGACTACGCCGGCGCCGACAGCTTCGACCACTACACGACGGGTCTGCTCCGCGAGTCCGGCACGCTCGTGCTGTCGGGCCGCCGGTCGGCGCTCGGCAACCTGGGGTACTGGACGGGTGTGCGAGCCGACCCGGCAGCGACCGCCATCCGCCGCGAGTTCGCCGAGCTCATCCTCGGCGTCGAGAAGCTCATCGTCTCCGACAAGATCACCGACGACGACGTCGCAGCATATGAGAACGTGCGCATCGTGCGCATCGCCGACGCCCGTGCCGAGGTCGCCGCGCTGAAGGCGGGCGACGGGCGCGGCATCCTGATCCTCCTCGGACGCGTCCTGTGGAACGACCTGATGCGCGCGGGCCTCGTCGACGAGCTGCACCTCGTGACCTTCCCGCTCGTCGCCGGCTCCGGCGTCCCCCTGTTCGATGAGCGCCCGCGCGCGGCGCTGAAGCTCCTCGGCACGCACGCCTGGGAGGAGTCGGGCAACGTCCTGGTGCGCTGGCGGGTCGACCCGGTCGGGGCTGACGCGTGAGTCTCGCCCGGGCGGCCTGCTTCGACCTCGACGGCACCCTGCTTCGTGACGATCACGTCGACGGCGTCGTGCGCGAGGTCGCCGCGCGGCTCGCCGAGCGATACGGGATCGACCCGTCGGCTCTCGCCGACGCGAACGAGCGGGTGTGGTGGGAGTGCTGGCCCGAGATGGGCGAGGCGTGGCTGCGCGGCGAGCTCGCACCGGAGTCGGTGCCCACCGAGGTGTGGCGCCGGGCGCTCGCGGAGGTCGGGGTCGCCGATGCCGCGGCTGCGGTCGAGGCCCACGCGCTGCAAACCGCGACCGAGGAGACCGCGTTCCGACTGTACGAGGAGTCGGCGGAGGTGCTGGCACGGCTGCGGGAACGCGGCATTCCCCTCGCGCTCATCACCAACGGGCCGAGCGGACTGCAGCGCGCGAAGCTGCGGGCGGTCGGGATCGAGGACGCCTTCGACGTCGTGATCGTGTCGGGCGAGCACGGCGTGCACAAGCCCGACGGCGAGATCTTCGACCTCGCCCTCGACGGCCTCGGCGTGACGGCCGCCGAGGCGCTGCACGTGGGCGACAACCTCGTCGCCGACATCGCCGGGGCACGGGATGCCGGACTCACCGCGGTGTGGATCGACCGCGGCACCGTCGGCGCGGCGGGAGCGGGCTGGCCCGCGACAGTCGTCGCGAACCTGCGGGAGCTGTACGAGCTGCTCGGCGCGGGCTGAGGAGCCGGCGTCGGGAGCGGCATCCGCCCCACGTAGACTGAGTGCCCGTGGCTCTCACCATCGGAATCGTCGGACTGCCCAACGTCGGCAAGTCCACCCTCTTCAACGCACTGACCAAGAACCAGGTTCTCGCAGCGAACTACCCGTTCGCGACGATCGAGCCGAACGTCGGTGTCGTGAATCTCCCCGACCCGCGTCTGCAGACGCTGGCCGACATCTTCCACAGCGAGCGGATCCTCCCCGCCGCCGTGTCGTTCGTCGACATCGCCGGCATCGTCCGCGGAGCGAGCGAGGGCGAGGGCCTCGGGAACAAGTTCCTCGCGAACATCCGCGAGGCCGACGCCATCGCCCAGGTCGTGCGCGGCTTCGCCGACGACGACGTCGTGCACGTCGAGGGCACGGTCGACCCGAAGAACGACATGGAGACGATCAACGCCGAGCTGCAGCTCGCCGACCTCGAGACGCTCGAGAAGGCGATCACCCGGTACGAGAAGGAGGTCAAGGGCAAGAAGCTCGATCCCTCCGTGCTGTCCACGGCCGTCGAGGCCAAGGACGCGCTCGAGCGCGGCGTCCTGCTGTCGGCGTCGGCGATCGACCTCACTCCGATCAAGGAGCTCGGGCTGCTGACCGCGAAGCCCTTCATCTTCGTCTTCAACGTCGACGAGGCGGTGCTGACGGATGCCTCGCGCAAGGCCGAGCTGGCCGCTCTGGTCGCGCCCGCCCAGGCGGTGTTCCTCGACGCGAAGATCGAGTCCGAGCTCATCGACCTCGACCCCGAGGACGCCGCCGAACTGCTGGCCTCCACCGGCCAGGACGAGTCGGGCCTCGATCAGCTCGCCCGCATCGGGTTCGACACCCTCGGACTCCAGACCTACCTCACGGCAGGTCCGAAGGAAGCGCGCGCCTGGACGATCGGCAAGGGCTGGAAGGCGCCGCAGGCAGCGGGCGTCATCCACACCGACTTCGAGAAGGGCTTCATCAAGGCGGAGGTCATCTCGTTCCACGACCTCGTCGCGACGGGATCCGTCATCGAGGCACGTGCAAAGGGCAAGGCCCGCCTCGAGGGCAAGGACTACGTCATGCAGGACGGCGACGTCGTCGAGTTCCGGTTCAACGTCTGACGCCGACCACGACAGCGAAGGATTCACCACGATGACGGACACCCAGATCCTCGAGCCCGAGGGGCGGGCGATCCCCTACGCCGTCGAGGGCGACGGCCCGGTCGCGCTGGTCCTGCTCCCGGAGAGCGGCCTGGACGGAGACGCCCTCGGAGTCGTCGCGCACTATCTCGCCGAGGAGGCCGGGTTCCACGTCGTGCGGATCGGCACGCGGACGAGCTCCGGCGGCTCGGCGACGACGGACGAGCGCCGGCAGGACACCGCCGACGTGATCGACCACCTCGGTCTCGATCACGCGTGGATCGGCGGGCACGGCGCCGGCGGCACTGTCGCGCGCACGTTCGCCTCGGCGCACGCCGATCGCGTGAACGGCCTGCTCCTCCTGGGGGTCGAGGACGAGGACATCCCCCTCGCGCCGGTGATCCCCGTCCTGATCATCCAGGGGACGGACGACGACATCACCCCCGTGGCCCAGGGCGAGAGGCTGCAGTCCACCGCCCCCGAGCGCGCGAGCATCGCGAACATCGCGGGCGCGGACCACCGCTTCCCGGCGACGCACCCCATCGAGACGGCCGTCGTCATCGAGGAATACCTCGACTGGGACTGATGACCGCGACGCTCGTGGCGCAGGGCCTCGCAGGAGGCTACGGCCATCGCACACTGTTCGACTCCCTGGACCTGACCGTCGCCCCCGGCGACGTCATCGGGGTGGTGGGCGCCACCGGCGCCGGCAAGTCGACGCTGCTTCGGCTGCTGGCGGGCGTGCACGAACCGCAGGCAGGCACGATCGCGCTCGCCCCGGCCGACGCGTTCGTCGGCTGGCTGCCCCAGGAGCACGAGCGCCTCGCCGGCGAGACGGTCGCGGAGTACATCGCGAGGCGCACGGGATGCGCCGAGGCGACGAGGGACCTGGATGCCGCGGCCGCGGCGCTCGCCGAGCCCTCGCCTGAGGCTGCGGGCGGGCCTGATCCGGCCGACGTCTACTCGACGGCACTCGATCGATGGCTGGCGAGCGGCGCCGCCGACCTGGAGGAGCGCCTGCCGGTCGTGCTCGCCGATCTCGGCCTCGATCTGGGCGCGACGCCGATCGAGGGGGCGGCGATGACCTCCCTGTCGGGCGGCCAGGCCGCTCGCGTGGGTCTCGCGGCGCTGCTGCTCTCGCGGTTCGACATCGTGCTTCTCGACGAGCCCACCAACGATCTCGACCTCGACGGGCTGGATCGGCTCGAGACCTTCGTGCGCGGACTCCGCGGGGGAGTCGTTCTCGTCAGCCACGACCGGGAGTTCCTTGCCCGCTGCGTCACCCGGGTGCTCGAACTCGACCTCGCCCAGGGGGCGAACCGACTCTTCGGCGGCGGCTACGACTCGTACCTGGAGGAGCGCGCCACAGCGCGCCGCCACCAGCGGGAGAGGTACGACGAGTTCGCCGACAAGAAGGCCGATCTCGTCGCGAGGGCGCGCATCCAGCGCGAGTGGTCGAGCCAGGGCGTGCGGAACGCGATGAAGAAGTCTCCCGACAACGACAAGATCCGCCGCAAGGCGGCGACCGAGTCGAGTGAGAAGCAGGCGCAGAAGGTGCGCCAGATGGAGAGTCGGATCGCCCGGCTCGAGGAGGTCGAGGAGCCCCGCAAGGAGTGGCAGCTCGAATTCACCATCGGGTCCGCGCCGCGGTCGAGCTCGGTGGTCGCGACCCTGAACTCCGCGGTCTACCGGCAGGGCTCGTTCGCTCTCGGCCCGGTGTCGCTGCAGGTGAACGCAGGGGAGCGGATCGGCATCACCGGGCCCAACGGTGCGGGAAAATCCACGCTGCTCCGCGCGCTGCTGGGCACTCAGCGGCCGGACGAGGGATCGGCGAGCCTCGGTGCCAACGTGCAGATCGGCGAGATCGACCAGGCGCGCTCGCTCCTGGTCGGCACCCGGCCCCTCGCGGAGGCGTTCGGCAGGCTCGTCCCCGACCTCGCACCGGACGAGGTGCGCACGCTCCTCGCGAAGTTCGGGCTGAAGGCCGACCACGTGACGCGGCCCGTCGACGAGCTGTCACCGGGCGAGCGCACCCGGGCGGGGCTCGCGCTGCTGCAGGCGCGCGGCGTCAACGTACTCGTGCTGGACGAGCCGACGAACCACCTCGACCTGCCGGCCATCGAGCAGCTCGAACAGGCCCTCGAGTCGTATGACGGCTGTCTGCTGCTGGTGACCCACGATCGGCGGATGCTGGCCACCGTGCAGACGGACCGGCACTGGCGGGTCGAGGGCGGCCGCGTCAGCGAGCTGTAGTCACGACCCGCCGGGCGCGCCGGCTAGCGGCCCTGCCGCTTCTTGAACGGCTTCGGCTGCCCCTTGACCGACGGCGCGCGTCCCTTGCCCTTCGAGGCCTTCGCCTTGCCGCCCGCCGGCACGGCGGGCTTCGCCGCAGGGGCGGGCGCCGCCGCGATCTCGCGCCTCGCCTCCTCGAGCAGCAGCGTGCCCGCGCCGGTCAGCGCCAGCCCGCCCTGGGTGCGGGTGACGAGCGGATGCCCGATCTCCGCCTCCAGCTTGTCGATCGACGAGCGGAGAGAGGCGAGCGGGATGCCGAGCGCCGTCGCCGCACGGGGGAAGTGCACGTCTTCGTCCGCCAGTGCGACGAACCGCCGCAGGAGGGTGATGTTCACGATGGACCTTCCGTTCGTCCGCACGAATCGCGGTGCGTCGAGCGTGCCGGACGACGAGACCTGCCTCGATTGCCCAGCGTACGCGTCGAGGCGGCTGATCGTGTGCGACGGGCTAGTCGTCGGGCTGCGCCCAGACCGCCGGCGTCGCGATGAGGTCGTCGAGCAGGACGACGCGCGGGGTTGCGGATGTGGGCTCGGCCGGTTCGTACTGGCTCGGCAGCTCATCCACGAGCTGCCGATTGCGCGGACCGCCTACCAGGATGTACACCATCGCTGAACGCTATGTCGGCAGGCCCCGGCACGCCACCCGGTTGTGCGTCGCGACGACATGTGACACGACCCGAGACCCGCGATCGTCGGCGGTCCACAAAGTGTCGGGATCGATCCGGTCGTTGGCCTAGTGTCGTCACCATGTCCACGACGGCGACGGCGTATCTCACCGGTTTCGGCCGTTACCTCCCGGGCGATCCCGTCGACAACGACGGCATCGCGGCGCGGCTCGGAGGCACGGACGCCGTCACCGAGCGCATTCGTCGCCGGATCCTCGAATCGAACGGCATCCGACAGCGGCACTACGCGCTCGACGACCGCGGTGAGCCGACCGAGCTCAACGAGGAGCTCGCCGTCAAGGCGCTTCGCGCGGCGCTCGTCGATCGCGGCATCGAGGCGACGGACGTGCGGATGCTCGCCTGCGCGACGACGATGGGCGACGTGCTCGTGCCGGGCTTCGCCTCGATGGTCCACGGCCGTCTCGGCGGCGGGCCGAAGCAGCTGCTGACGGCATCCGGCGTGTGCGCGTCCAGCCTGGCCGCGCTCGACGCGGCGGTCAGCAAGATCCGGCTCGGCGATCACCCCGTGGCGGCCGTCGTGGGTTCGGAGCTGCCCAGCCGGAGCCTGCGCCAACGCCGCTTCGACGGCATCCGCGCCGGAATGGACTCCCACTTCCTCCGCTGGATGCTGTCGGACGGCGCCGGCGCGGTGGTCGTCGAGTTCCAGCCCCATCCGAGCAGGCCCTCGCTGCGGGTCGACTGGGTGCGGCACGTCTCGCTCGCGCATGAGCACGACGTGTGCATGCGCGCGGGCATGAGCGGCGAGGAGGCAGTCGTCGGCCGCACCTGGCAGGACGTCGACATCGCAGACGCCGACGCGGCGGGGATGTTCCTGCTGCGCCAGGACGTCGGCATGCTCGACGATCTCGCCGAGTGCGGCATCCGCCAGTTCGAGGAGCTCGTCGACATCGGGCTCGTCGACGTCCACCATCTCGACCACGTCGTCTGCCACTACAGCACGAACATGTTCCGGGATGTCGCGTTCGACGCGCTGCGCCGCCGCATCCCGTCGCTCGACACCGAGCGCTGGTTCTCGAACCTCGAGACCCGGGGGAACACCGGTGCGGCGAGCATCTTCATCGCCCTCGAGGAGGCGTGGAGCACCGGCCGCTTCGCGCCCGGCGAGACGGTGCTGCTGGCCGTGCCCGAGTCAGGACGATTCTCGTTCGCCTTCGCCCACCTCACCGTGGTGGCACCATCCGTGCAAGGAGCACCGACATGACGACCGACACGACGACCCCTGTCGACCGCCCGCCCGCGGACACCGGCACGCTCTCCGAGCGCCTCGCCGCGGTGTGGGTCGAGCTCGAGGCGCACCTCGCGAAGGTGCCCGTCCTCGTCAGACTCGCCGACGGCACGGTGACGATCGATGACTACCGCCGGCTGCTGTTCAATCTCCGTCAGCAGGTCGTCGACGGCTCGCCGTGGATCTCGCGGGCGGCGTCCCACTTCGACATCGACCACTTCGAGCTTCGCGCCGCGGCGATCCGTCACGCCGAGGAGGAGCACCGGGACTACCTCATGCTCGAACGCGACTACGTCGCCGTCGGCGGCTCGCTCGACGAGCTGCGCAGGGGGCGCAAGAACGTCGGCTCCGAGGCGCTCTCGGGCTACATGTTCCACTACGCCGATCGGCCGAACCCGGTCGGGCTGCTGGGGGCGATGTTCATCATCGAAGGTCTCGGTGCGAAGCGGGCCGCCGGGTGGGCTGCCCGGTTCCAGGAGGTGCTCGGCCTCGCCGACAGCCAGGTGCACTTCATGCGGTACCACCAGCAGGCAGACGCCGCGCACACCGGCGACATGGACGCGATCCTCACGTCCGGGATGATCGATGACGCGGCCGCCGACGAGGTCGTCCGGTGCGCGCAGGTGGTCGCGAGGCTCTATGCGCTCCAGCTCGAGGAACTGGACCGCTGAGGTGGCGGCGCCGCGACCCTCGATGCCGGAGTTCGTCCGCTCCGACCCGAGCATGTGGGAGGCGGTGTACGCCGACCCCTCCGTCCCGCTCGACCGGGCGCTCGTGCGCCAGATCATCGACGACCAGCGGCGGATGTCACGCCGGTGGCTCTACCCGATCGCGCGCGTGGTCTCGCGGATCCTCGTCGCGCTGATCTCGATCGTGAAGCGCGTGCTCCCGTTCCGGTGGATGCCGCTGGCCACCATGGACGTCCTCTGCGTGTGGTTCCTCCGCCACTTCGTCTCGCCCGACGCCGGCGAGCTGCTCATCCGGCACTTCGTGGTCGAGACGAATCTCGTGAACTTCATCATCCGCAACACACCGGTCGACATGGATCCGGTCACTCTGCGCCCTGAGACTCTCGCCGGACTCGGAGACAGCGCCGTCGTCGAGCACGACGTGAACGTGTACGACGTGCTCATCGCCCTCGACGCGGTTACGGTCGCACCGGTGGATGCCCTCGACTTCTCGCAGCTCGACATCCCTCCGCTCGACGCGGAGCGCCGGCGCCGCCGGCTGCTTCGCCTCGACATCCAGACGGCGCTGTGCTTCATGAACATCCCGTTCTCGATGGCGCTCACCGTGGAGGAGTACCGCCGTGCGGTGCACTCGATCCGCTTCGACGACTCGTTCCTCGAGATCCTCGCGACGATCTGCGACGACGACACGTTCCGGCACTGGAAGCTCGGGGGCCTCAGCCTCTGGATGGACTCGAACGTCGACGTGCCGCGCATGGTGTACCGCCATGCGCTCGTGTGCGAGTACGCCCACGCCCGCCTCGTGAAGCTGGCCGGCGGCGACTACCCGCGCAACACCCCGGTCGCCTTCGACTGACCGGCCGTGCGGACTCCCGCGCCGTCCGGACAGAGCCTTCCTCCGCGCGGCCTCGTAGCCCGCCGCCCCCTCTCACGCAAGCCCCCTGTCGCGCGGGGCTCCGCCCGGTAGACAGGCGTCATGAGGATGCTGATCTACGCCGGTAGCGAGTTCATGACGAGCGATGCGATCGCGGACGCGGTGCTGCGCTACAGCGCCGCGCTCGCCGAAGGCCGCGGCGCCGCGACGATCGATGTCCCTATCCTCGACCAGAACGGTGCGCCGTCGATCGCCTCCTTCCTGCTCGGCCCCGCCAGTCAGATCGTGTCGACGGACGTCGAGACGGATATCGATCAACCCGACCACCCCGACGTCGTCGCCCGGCTCGACGCCCTCACCCGCAGCCTGCATCCGACGGCGACGACGGACTCCGAGCCGCCGTCGCAGGACGTCGACTGGACCTGGGAGAACTGAGCCCGCGGCGAGCTGGCCGCTAAGGACGGATGTCGTCCGATGGGCCATCGCCGGAGCGGTCACCCGCGAGCGGTGGAGCCTCGTCGGGGATCGGGATGACCGCGATGGGCACGCCCGGAGTGAGGAGCAGGTGCGCCCATCTCGGCGCCCCCTCGCCGTCGTTCACCGTGAGCCAGTGCACGCCCCCGGCGATGCCCGCCTCGATCTCCCCGAGGAGCTCGTCGAGCTCGCGCCCGCCGATGCTGTAGCGCTCGCCCCCGTAGACGACGTCAATCCGCTTCATCGTGGTTCTCGCTCGTCGCGCTCTCTGCGGGTTCCGGCACGAGGTACAGGCCGGCGGGCGAGTTGGCCGTGTACACGAGCGCGTCGATCCACGCCATGTTGAGGCGTGGCTTGCGGCTGCCGTAGTACTTGTAGACCAGCGAGCATCTGGGGTGGATCCATACCGTCGTGCGACCGTCGCCGATGCTGGTGTCGTCCTTCCAGGTGAAGTGGAAGGGCTCGCCGCGCCGCAGCTTGGTGCCGATGACCAGCTGCAGGTGTGCGAGGGTGCGGTCGTCGAAGTCCACCTTCACCGTGCCGTCGTAGCTGAACTTGCCCATCGCGTGCCTCCGAGCGGCCGGGATCAGGGGGCAGGCCGCCACCTCCTTCATGCTCGCGTTCGACGAAGCGCCCGCCAACGGCCTTGACACCCGGATGCCGCGACTGTACGCCCATCGCCCGACGGCGCGCCCCCGCGGGTGCTCAGCGGAACGACAGCGGCGCGCGGTGGGGGATCGGGACGGGTTTGGAGTCGGTTCCGACCATCGGCGCGAGCCGTCGCGTGGCGGCGACGAGCACCTCCTCGAGGGAGGCGTAGGTGTCGACCCGAGGCCCGCGGTAGACCCAGACGGTCTCGTACGCGCCGCCCGGCAGCTGCTCGACGTACGCGATGAGGACTCCGTCGTCGTCGGGGTGCGTCGCCGGCGCGTGGTCGCACAGCCTCCAGGCGCGCTCTCCCAGCGGGACGAGCTCGAGATGGTGGACGGGGGCGGCGTCGATCGTCATGGTGTCTCCTCGGACGGACGGAACTGATCGAAGCATGTGTCGCGCCGAGGGCCGCGGGCGAGGGGCTTGACATCGCCCGGGCCGATGATTAGCCGGCGGTGGCTCGCACGGGGTTGACATGCCGTGCGGCCGCGCGATACCGAGGAGACATGCCCGACGCAGATGCCACCGTCCCTGCCGCCCGCGCCGTCGAACGCCTCCGCCTCGCCGAGGCGCGCCTCGCCCGTCGGCGCCAGACCGAGTGCGGCCCGAGCGAGACCGCGCGGGCCGCCATGCGCTACATCCTCGAGCGATCGGATGCCGGGCGCGATGCCACCCCGACCGAGATCGCCGAGCACCTCGGGCTCTCGACAGCGTCGGTGACGGGCATCCTGCAGCGCCTGCGCGGCGGTGGGCTCATCACGTTCGCACGCAACCCCGACGACGGTCGCAGCAAGCGGGTCGTGCCCGTCGACCGATCCACCGACCTCGACGATGTGGATCCGCTCACCGCCAAGATCCGCGGCTTCGCCGAAGCTCTCACCGCCCGTGAAGCCGAGCACGTCGCCCGGTTCCTCGAAGCGGTCACAGAGGCGGTCGACCGCGAGTGCACGTGAGCGCGCCGATGGGTCAGACCGCCTGCTCGTCCGTTCCCGCGACGATCGATGAGGAGGGAGGCGGTTCGGGGAGGACGCTCAGCCCGTGAGGGCCGCTCGCCGCGTTCATCAGGTGCTCCACCCACGCGCGGTTGAGCGCCGGCTGCCGGCTGCCGTAGAAGTGGAAGACGATGGGGACGGCCGGGTGGATCCACAGGCTCCGGTGGCCGTTCGGCTCACTGTGATGGAACAGGAACGGCTCTGCGCGGCGCAGCTTGTTCATGAAGACCACCCGCAGGTGCGCCAGAGCGCGGTCGTCGATGTCCAGCGATTGGCCGTCGCTGCCGTAGAGGAGTCTTCCCACGTTTGCAAGGTAACGCGAGCGGTGCATCGAGGTAATTCCGGTTAGGTGCCCTAACCATCTCGGCGGCGAGCGGCGGTGTGTGTCGGTGCGGGATCGGCGTCTGGCCGGTGTCGGCGGCCGGTGCCAGGATGGTGCCATGCCCGAGTCGCCCGAGGTGCAGGTACTTGTCGAGTCGCTCGGCGAGAGGTTGACCGGACGCACCGTCCGCGCTGTCGACGTGCTCGAGTTCCGCACTGTGAAGACGCGCACCGCTCCGCCGGCCACCCTGGTCGGGCGTACGTTCACCGGAGCGACGCGCCACGGCAAGCACCTCGCGCTCGCGGTCGACGACGACTCCCACCTGGTCATCTCGCTCGGCCGCCACGGATGGGTGCGCTGGCTGGCGCACGAGGAGGATCTCCCCGATGACGCACCCCCGGCCCTCGCAGAAGTCCGCCTCGACGCGGGCGAGGGCTTCGCCGTGACGGATGCCGGCGCCTGGGTGTCGCTCGGGCTGTTCGTCGTCGACGATCCGATGGCGGTCCCGGCGATCGCGAAGCTCGGACCCGACCCGGCAGGCGATGCATACTCGATGAGCGACTTCGACGTGGCACTGGGCGGCCGTCGCAAGCAGGTCAAGGCGATCCTGCAGGAGCAGGAGTCCATCGCGGGCATCGGCAACGCGTACTCCGACGAGATCCTCCATGCGGCGCGGGTCTCGCCCGTCGTGCATGCCGCTGCACTCGACGAAGAGGCGCGCGCGCGCCTGTTCGAGGCGACGATCTCGACCGTGCGCGGTGCGATCTCGGCGCGTCGAGGCATCCCCATCGATCGCCTCAAGGCGGCGAAGGTCGACGCCATGCGCGTGCACGGCCGGGCCGGAGAGGCCTGCCCCGTGTGCGGCGACACGGTCCGCGACTTCGCATTCGCGAGCACCACGGCGCAGTACTGCCCGACGTGCCAGACAGCCGGCGCGCTGCTGTGACGGCGTCGCGTGACCTCGGTCCGAGTGGCCGCAGGTAGCATGGGCGTCATGACTTCTTCGCAGCTCCCCGCCCCGACCCTCCAGCCCGTCTCCGACGAGAAGAACCTCCTCGCCGTCGTCGAGTCCGCCGGGTCCTGCTGCGGCGGCGGCAGCTGCAGCACCGACTGACCGTCGTCGGCCGGCGCGCGAGACGCTGAGGATCCGATGACCGACGATCAGCTCCACATCACTCCGCGTGTCGCCCGCGTCCTCATGTCGGAGGAGGCGATCTACGGACTCATCCTCGTGTCCGGCATGATCGTCGTCAGCGGCAGCGCGGTCGGTACGTCCATCAACGCGTTGCTCACGGTCGCGGTCACGGTGGTCGTGTTCTACGCCGCGCACGTCTACGCCGGCACGCTGGGCCGCCTCGCGGCGACCGACGGCCACGCCGGACTGCGGGCCAGTCTCGCGTCCTCCGCCCGTCAGTCGTCGGGGATGCTGATCGCCGCTGTCGCGCCGCTGCTGGTGCTGCTGCTCGGCACGACACGACTCATCGAGGACGACACCGCGATCTGGGCGGCACTCATCGTCAACACGGTGATCCTCGGCGGCCTGGGCTGGACCGCCGTGGCCCGCTGGAGCGACCACTGGTGGCCGCGTCTGCTGAGCGCGCTGCTGACCGCTGCCTTCGGCGGAGTGCTCATCCTGCTGAAGGCCGTCATCCACCACTGACCGGCCTCCGTCTCAGCGATCGAGCGGTGACAGCAGCGCATCGACGAGTGCGGGACTGAGCCCCGGCACGTCGTCCACCGGCACGGCCAGGGCCAGCAGAGCACGGCTGAAGAAGTTGCGCGCGGCGGCCGCCAACGTGATGTCGACGATCTGGCGGTCGGTGAATCCGACCTCGCGCAGGCGCTGGCTGTCGACATCCGTCATCCGCTGCGGCTCGCGGGACAGCTTCTCGGCGAACGCCATCACCGCGACGTCGGCCTCGTCCAGCCCGGCGTCGGTGTAGTCGCGTCCGACGCGCTCGAGCTGGTCCTCGTTCATCAGATCCGCGCGCAGCGTCTTCCTGCCGTGCGCGAGCAGGCAGTGCGGCGAACCGATCGCCCGCGCGGCGCCCAGTGTCGCGAGCTCGTACGTGCGCACGCCGATAGAGGGGACGATCGCGCCGATCAGCGCCTCGAACGCCTGGTGCGCCTCGGGATCGACGGCCATCGCCCGCGTGTGGGCGTACACGAATCCGTCGGTGCGGAGGTCGCCGTCGTACATGTCGGCGACGTGGCCGGTGGCCGCGTCGAGGGCTGGGGTCTGGACGATCATCGGATGCTCCCCGGGTCGGTGGCGGATACACCCTCAACAATCGCGGATGCCCCACCCCCCGTCGAGGGGATGGGGCATCCGGGGCGACGGGTCAGTGAACCGGCGCGGCGCCCATCGGTTGCTCGGCGGGCTTGCGGATGAGGAACGCCCCGACGAGAAGCGGCAGCGACAGGATCGCGGCGATGAGGAACGCCGCATGCGTGCCCGCGGCCCCTGCCGTGACGGCGTCGGCGCCCGACTCCGTCGCCCCGGCCGACGCGGCTGCCATGACGCCGAACATGAGTGCGATGCCCGCGGCACCGGCGACCTGCTGGACGGTGCCGACGACGGCGGAGCCGTACGAGTAGAACTTCGGCTGGAGCGAGGCGAGCGAGGCGGTGAACAGAGGAGTGAAGGACAGCGCGAGACCGAGGGACAGGATCGTGTGGGCGATCGCGATGACCCACACCGGGGTCGTGGGCGTGTAGGTCGTGTAGAACCACAGCATCGCACTGGTGATCACGGCGCCCGGGACGAGCAGCACCTGCGTGCCCCAGCGGTCGTAGACGCGGCCGATCAGCGGACCGGCGAGGCCCATCGCCAGCGCACCCGGGAGCACGATGAGCCCGGTGTCGAGCGGCGAGACGCCCACGACGTTCTGCAGGTACAGCGGCAGCACCGTGATCGCGCCGAAGAAGGCCATCGACATCAGCGCCATCTGCCCGATCGAGAGGGAGAAGTTCGCCGAGCGGAAGACGCGCAGGTCGAGCAGCGCGTCGTCGTTGCGCTGCAGCAGCACCTGCCGCCAGGCGAACAGTCCGAGGGCGACGGCTCCGACGGCGAGCGACACGATCAGCGACACGCGCGAGAGGGCGTCTGCGGCCTCGGCCTCGGCGCCGGTGCCGTGCCCGCCCGCGCCCAGCTGGCTGAGCCCATAGACCAGGCCGCCGAAGCCGAATGCAGAGAGGACCACCGAGAGGACGTCGATCGGCGCGTGGGTCGTCTCGCCGAGGTTGTGGATCCAGCGCGCACCGACGGCGAGCGCCACGAGGGCGATCGGCAGCACGATGCCGAAGATCCAGCGCCATCCGACGGTGTCGAGCAGAGCGCCGGCGAGCGTCGGGCCGATCGCCGGGGCGAGCGAGATCACGATGCTGACGCGTCCCATCATGCGACCGCGGATGGCGGCAGGGACGACGGTCATGATCGTGGTCATGAGCAGCGGCATCATGATCGCCGTGCCCGTTGCCTGCACGACGCGCGCGACGAGGAGCATCGGGAACCCCGGCGACAGGAAGGCGATCAGCGTGCCGACCGAGAACAGGCCCATCGCGGCGATGAACATCTGCCGGGTGGTGAACCGGCGCAGCAGGAAGCCGGTGATCGGGATCACGACGGCCATCGTCAGCATGAACGCGGTCGTCAGCCACTGCGCGGCGAGGGCGGTGATGCCGAGGTCGGTGATGAGGTGCGGGATCGCCACGCCCATCGTCGTCTCGTTCAGGATCGCGACGAAGGCGGCTCCGAGGAGCAGCCAGATGACCCGGCTCTCTTCGCGGCCGAGGACGGGAGCGGAAGCCGCGGGAACGCGGATGCTCCCGGTTCCGGGGCGGATGTCGGTGGCGGCCATGGGTCGTCTCCTCAGGAGCTCGGCGGGCAATGGTCGGCCACCCGGAGATGGCAGGGGTCAGCCATTCGGAGATGGCGAGAGTCGGCCACCCTGAGATGGCAAGCCATCAGGATAACTTCGGGCTCCGACACGACATTCCCGATCGAGCCGGATTCGCTCCCGCCGATGTGATGCGATGCGCGGAGGCGCTCAGTTCTCGAGCGTCTCCTCGGACGCCGGCCGGTCCCACTTCTCGGAGCCGATCGCGTCGGTCGCGTGAGGCGTGGGCTCGCGCTCCTCGACAGCGGAGGGGAGCGGGTTCAGCAGCTCTTCCTCGGGGATCGCCTGGAGTGCGTCGATCTCCTCGCGAAGCGCAGCCAGATCGGAGCCGTCGTGCTTCGGGGTGTCGGGGGTGGAGGCCATGCCGTCAAGCCTAGCCGTCGCGAGGAAACCCGTCAGTAGGCTGAACAGGGTGAGCATGCGCGGTGGGGGCGGGGGAGGCGGGGGCCATCCCGGCTTCCGCGGGGTCGACATCGAGACGCAGAAGAAGCTCAACGCGGCAGCCCCGCGGATCCCCCATCTCGGTCAGCGGGTCGTGGCGCTCTTCCGTCCGTACGCCTGGCCGCTCGCGATCACCGGCGTCCTCGTGATCGTCGGCGCGGCCATCGCCGTGATCCCGCCGCTGATCGTCCAGCGCATCTTCGACGACGCCCTGTTCCCGGTCGACGGCTCGCCGCCGGACATGCCGCTGCTGTGGCGCCTCGTCGCGGTGATGATCGCGCTCTTCCTCGTCTCGGCCGGACTCGGAGTGCTGCAGACGTGGTTCACCTCGACGATCGGGAACAAGGTCACGGGCGATCTGCGCGTGAAGCTGTTCGACCACCTGCAGGCGATGGAGCTCGGGTTCTTCACGCGGACGAAGACCGGCGTCATCCAGTCGCGCCTCCAGAACGACGTGGGCGGCGTCTCGGGCGTGCTCACGAACACGTTCACGAGCATCCTGGGCAACGTCGTGACCGTGATCGCATCGCTCATCGCGATGATCATCATCGACTGGCGGCTCACCATCATCGCCGTGGTGCTGATGCCCATCCTCGTGATCGTGCAGCGTCGTGTCGGTCAGGTGCGAGCGCGCATCGCGGGCGAGACGCAGGAGTCGCTCTCCGAGCTCACCGCGATCACCCAGGAGACGCTGAGCGTGTCGGGCATCCTGCTGTCCAAGTCGTTCAACCGGCAGCGGGCCGAGTCGGCCCGCTACGCCGACGAGAACCGCAACCAGGTGAGGCTCCAGGTGCGGCGGGCGATGAGCGGGCAGGGCTTCTTCGCGGTCGTCCAGGTGCTGATGGCGAGCGTGCCCGCGGTCATCTACCTGGTGTCGGGCTACTTCATCACCGGCGGCGAGGTCGTGATCACGGCGGGCACGGTGGTGGCGTTCACCACGGTCCAGGCGCGGCTGCTCATGCCCCTCATGGGACTCATGCGGGTGACCCTCGACCTGCAGACCTCGGCGGCGCTGTTCGCGCGCATCTTCGAGTACCTCGACCTCGAGCCCGCGATCCGAGACGCCGCCGACGCGATCACGGTGGAGCGTGCGCCGGGGCCGCTCGGCCGCATCGAGTTCCGCGACGTGGTGTTCCGGTATCCGGATGCCGCGCCGGACGCGCGTCCGACCCTCCAGGGCGTGACCTTCACGGCCGAGCCGGGCCAGCACGTCGCGTTCGTGGGGCCGTCCGGCGCCGGGAAGACGACCGTTCTGTATCTGACGCCGCGGATGTACGAGGCATCCGGGGGAGAGGTGCTGTTCGCCGGTGAGGACGTGCGTCGGCTCACCCAGGAGTCGATCATCGACCAGGTCGGGATCGTGTCGCAGGAGACGTACCTGTTCCACGCGACCATCCGCGAGAACCTCCGCTACGCCAAGCCCGAAGCGACGGACGACGAGCTCGAGGTCGCCTGCCGCGCGGCGAACATCCATCACATCATCGAGGGCTTCGAGCATGGATACGACACCGTGGTCGGCGAGCGCGGCTACCGCCTGTCCGGCGGCGAGAAGCAGCGCATCGCCATCGCCCGGGTCCTGCTGAAGGACCCGCCGGTGCTCCTGCTCGACGAGGCGACCTCTGCTCTCGACACCGTCTCGGAGCGCGTCGTGCAGGAGGCGCTCGACGCCGCGGCCCGGGGCCGGACCACGCTCTCGATCGCCCATCGCCTGTCGACCGTCATCGCCGCCGACGTGATCCACGTCATCGAGGCGGGGCGCATCGTGGAGTCGGGCACGCACGCGGAGCTCATCGAGCAGGGCGGGCTGTACGCCGAGCTCGCGGCGCAGCAGCTCGCGGCCTCGCGGATCCTCGAGGCCGAGGAGTCCGGCCGGCCGACCGACCACCCCGATCGCCGTGCTGACCGTCCCCCGGTCGACGCCGGGCTGCCGGTGGCGATCGCCCCCGCTCCCGCCGTGTCGTGGGTGCCGACGCCCGAGGTGCCCGGGGCCCCGCGCCTTCCCGACGCCTGAGCGGGTTCGCCCGTCTCGGCTCGCGCCGGTCGCTACCAGAGGCGGGCCGCGGCCAGGGCGGCCGCGACGGTTTCGTCGAGCGCCGGAGGCGTGTCGCCGGTGCGGGCCCACAGGTCACGCGTGAACGCACCGAGCTCGCGACGGTACGCCTCGTCGTGGTGGTCGACGGCGAGCTGCACCAGCGGGGGCAGGTCCATCGACAGGATGAGACGGACCCGGGATGCCGCGGCCCGCGGCTGGCCCGCAGCATCCAGCACCGCGATCCCGCCCGCAAGCGCCTCGAGGTAGTCGCGCATCACCGGGAGCTCGCCCTTGTGCTGGGTGATCGACGAGCCGTCCGCGCGCTCGCGCCACTCCACGACGACGTCGGGGATCACATCGAACGCGCGCGCCCGGGAGTACATCTGCTGCGCGAGGATCTGGTCCTCGTACGCCTTGCCCTCCGGGAAGCGAAGGCCGGCGCGGCGCCACAGGTCCATGCGGCTGACCTTCGACCACGCGACGATGTTTCCGGAGGCATCCGGGTGGGCGTCGAGTGTGGTGCGGCTGCGCGCGGGGTCGGTCGCCGCCGTGACCCACGGCTGCACGTGTCCGGGCGTGTAGCCGCCGGTGGTGTCTGGTCGCAGCCGGACGTACGCGCCGAGTGCGAAGTCGCTCCCGCTTGCGGTGACGGCTCCGACGAGCAGCTCGAGGGCGCGCGGCGTGTAGCGGTCGTCGGCGTCGAGGAAGGCGACCAGCGGCGTATCGACGAGGTCGAGCCCGGTGTTGCGGGCCGCGCTGAGGCCGCCCTGCGCACGGTGGTGGACGACCCGGAATCGCGGATCGGCGCCAGCCGCGGCGTCGAAGATCTCACCGGTGCGGTCGGCCGAGGCGTCGTCGACGAGCACAGCCACCCAGTCCGCCAGGGTCTGTGCGCGGAGCGAGTCGATCGCCTCCTCGGCGAAGTCCGCCACGTCGAACCCGGGGACGATGACGGTCACGACGGGTGCGGGCGGCGAGGTCACCCGCCCGATCCTACGGCCGCCACCGACTCCGCGACCGCGTCGGCCACGGCATCCAGCGGCTGGCGCAGCCAGTGCGGGAAGGTGAACCGCACCGCCGTCTGCGCGACCTCGGGGGCGATGCCCATCGCGACCAGGACGTGCGAGGGCTCGTCGCTGCCCGCCGCGCACGCCGATCCGCTCGACGAGACGACACCGCGCCGCTCGAGCTCGAGCAGCACGGCCTCGCCGCTCGTGCCGGCGAACGTGAAGCTCGCCGTTCCGGGCAGGCGCTGCACCGGGTCGCCGGTGAGCTCGGCGGACGGCACGGTGGTGAGGACTCGGGCGACGAACCGGTCGCGGATGGCGCTCACGCGGACGGATGCCTCGGCCCGGTCGGTCTCGGCGAGCTCGAGCGCGGTGGCGAGTCCGACGGCGCCGGCGACGTCCTCCGTGCCGCTGCGGCGGCCTCGCTCCTGGCCTCCGCCATGCAGGAGGGGCTCGAGGGGGATGCGCCCGCGCACGCCGAGCACGCCCGTGCCTTTGGGAGCGCCGACCTTGTGGCCGGCCAGCGAGATCGCGTCGACGCCGAGGGCGGCGGCCGAGAGCGGCAGCCATCCGGCGGCCTGGACGGCGTCGACGTGCACCGGAACCCCGTGCGCGCGGCCGGCGGCGGCGATCGCGGCGACGTCCTGCACGGTGCCGACCTCGTTGTTCGCGTAGCCGATGCTCAGGAGCGCCGTGCCGCCGCCCTCCCCGGCGGGCCGCAGTGCGGCGGCCGCGGCATCCGGGTCCACCCGCCCGACGTGGTCGACCGGCAGGAGCGTGACGTCGAAGCCGTGGACGCGCTCGAGGTAGGCGACGGACTCGAGGATCGACTCGTGCTCGATCGGGGTCGTCACGACGTGGCGACGACCCGTGTTCAGAGCGGCCGCGATCGAGATGCCCTTCACCGCGAGGTTGTTCGCCTCCGTCCCACCCGACGTGAACACGATGTCGCCCGGCCGCATCCCGAGCACCCGGGCGACGCGCGAGCGCGCGTCGGCCAGCGCATCGGCGGCGGCCTCGCCCACGGTGTGGTGGCTCGACGGGTTGCCGAACCACTGCGTGAGGAACGGCATCATCGCCTCGAGCACCTCGGGGCGGACCGGCGTTGTGGCGGCGTTGTCGAGATAGAGCATGCTCATGGCGCGGACCTCAGGGGGCGTCGATGCGCACGTCGAGGCCGAGGTCGAGCGCGCGCGCCGAGTGCGTGAGGGCGCCGACGGAGATCACGTCGACACCGGTCTCGGCGATCGCCCGCACCGTCTCGAGCGAGACACCGCCCGATGCTTCGACCGTCGCGCGACCGGCTACCTGGGCGACGCCGGCGCGCAGCTCGTCGAGCGAGAAGTTGTCGAGCATGATCGTGCCGATGCCGGCGGCGAGGACGGGCTCGATCTGCTCGAGCCGATCGACTTCGACCTCGACGTGCGCGGTGTGGGGGAGCCGGTTCTTCGCGGCGCGCAGGGCGTCGGTGAGCGTGGCGACCCAGCCGCCGTCGATCGCGCTCCGGGTGAGCACCGCGAGGTGGTTGTCCTTGGCCATGACCGCGTCGGAGAGCGAGTGGCGGTGGTTTCGCCCGCCACCGTCGCGCACGGCCTTGCGCTCGAAGGCGCGCAGGCCGGGGGTGGTCTTGCGGGTGTCGGCGATGCGGGCCTTCGTGTGGACGACCTCGGCGACATACTGTCCGGTCAGGGTCGCCGTGCCCGACATCCGCTGCACGAAGTTGAGTCCGACGCGCTCTGCGGTGAGCACGCCGCGCGCGGGGCCGGTGACGACGGCGAGCACGGCGCCGGGCTCGAACCACTCGCCGTCTTCGACCACGAGCTGCACCTCGATGCGCGGATCGGTGAGCCGGAACGCCGCGGCGAACACCTCGCCCCCGCTGAAGACGCCGCGCTCTCGGGCGACGAGGTCGGCCCGAGCAGAGGCCGTCTCGACGATGAGGTACTCGCTGGTGAGGTCGCCCCACGGAGCGTCCTCTTCGAGGGCGGCGGCGACGACACGGTCGATCGTGGCGCGGTTCAGCATGCGACGGCTTCCTGTCGGGACGGCTCGGCCAGGGCGGGCGCGTCGCTGCGGAAGTGCGCGCCCACCGACTCGCGTCGTGCGCGGGCGGCGGCGACGAGCCGCTCGGCGACGACGAGGAGGTTCTCGTTCTCGTACTCGGATTCGGCGACCGGGGCACGAGCGTCGTCGCGCCAGCGGGCGATGACGGATGCCGCGTGCCCGAGGCCGGCCTCGTCACGGACGAGCCCGGCGCACTCCCACAGCAGCTCCTGCAGCGCCGCGCGCGTGAAGGCGGGCGCGGTGCCGGACTCCGCCTCGTCGGTCTCCGGCGCGGAGGACGAGGCGCTCGGGGCGGGCCACCCGCCGGATGCCGCGTCGGTCGCGAT
This sequence comes from Microbacterium sulfonylureivorans, assembly GCF_003999995.1. Lineage (NCBI taxonomy): Bacteria > Bacillati > Actinomycetota > Actinomycetes > Micrococcales > Microbacteriaceae > Microbacterium > Microbacterium sulfonylureivorans. The sequence goes on along the minus strand of NZ_RJAD01000003.1, from coordinate 28,417 downwards.
CGCGTCGCCGGCGCGCGCGCCGAACACCGCCCCCTCGAGCAGCGAGTTCGAGGCGAGGCGGTTCGCGCCGTGCACCCCCGTGCGGGCGACCTCGCCGACGGCGTAGAGGCCCGGAAGCGTCGTGCGTCCGACGAGATCGGTCGTCACGCCGCCCATGAGGTAATGCGCGGCCGGGGTCACCGGGATCGGCTCGCGCGCCCAGTCGAGGCCGCGCTCGCGGACGGCGCGGTCGATCGTGGGGAAGCGGCGCGCGAGGAACGCGGCCCGCGCCTCCGGATCGCCGGAGTGGAGGTGGGTCGCGTCGAGAAAGACCGGTCGGCCGTCCTGCAGGTCCATCTGATGCGCGATCGCACGGGCGACGACGTCGCGCGGGGCGAGTTCCCCGTCGGGGTGCGCGTCGAACGCGAACCGGCGGCCGCGCCCGTCGACGAGGGTCGCGCCCTCGCCGCGCACGGCCTCCGACACGAGGAAGGAGTCGCCCACAGCCAGGACCGTGGGGTGGAACTGGAAGAACTCGAGGTCGCGCACGTCGGCGCCGGCGCGGAGCGCCGCGGCGATGCCGTCGCCGGTCGCCACCGCCGGGTTCGTCGAATGGGCGTAGAGCTCGCCGGCGCCGCCGGTGGCCAGCACGACCGCGTCGGCGGCGACGACCTCGCGGCGCCCGGCGACGGCGGGTGAGGCATCCGTCGCGGCACGGTCGCCGACGAGCAGCTCGACGCCGCGCACCCGGCCCCCCTGGACGACGAGGTCGATCAGGAACGCGTGCTCGACGACACGTGCGCGGCTCGCGCGCAGGCGGGCGACGAGCGCCTTCTCGATCGCGGTGCCGGTGGCGTCGCCGCCGGAGTGCAGGATGCGAGGGTACGAGTGAGCGGCTTCGAGACCCTTCACGAACCCGCCGTCGGCACCGCGGTCGAAGGCGACGCCGAGGTCGACGAGCTCGCGGATGCGGGCGGGCCCCTCGGTGGCGAGAACGCCCACCGCCGCGGGGTCGCTCAGCCCGGCGCCCGCGACGAGCGTGTCACGGATGTGATCGTCGACGCGGTCGTCGTCGAACATGACGCCGGCGATGCCGCCTTGCGCGTAGCGGGTGTTGGCATGCTCCAGCACGTCTTTCGTCACGAGCGTGACTCGGCAGCCGTGCTCGAGCGCATGGAGGGCGACGGTCAGCCCGGCGATGCCGCTGCCGACGACGACGGCGTGGGTCGAGGCGTCCGGCGTGGCGGTCACGAGGCGTTCACCCACCCCGACGCCGGTGCCTCGGGAGGCTTCGCGGCGAGCATCCGCTCGAGGGCGAGGCGTGCGGGCTCGGCGACGTCGTGAGGAACCGTGATGCGATTGCGCACCTCGCCGCGCGTTCCGTCAGTACCGACGAGGCCCTCGAGCACCCAGGCGAGGTAGCCGGGGTGGATGCGGTACATCGTCGAGCACGGGCACACCACGGGGTCGAGGCAGAAGATCTCGTGCTGCGGGTGCTGAGCGGCCAGACGCTGGACGAGGTTGACCTCGGTGCCGATCGCGAACGTCGTCGGCTCGGTCGCGGCCTCGATCGCCCTGCGGATGTAGTCGGTCGACCCGGACTCGTCGGCGGCGTCGACGACCTCCATCGGGCACTCCGGATGCACGATCACGCGCACGCCGGGGTGCTCGGCGCGGGCCTTCTCGATCTGGTCGACGCTGAAGCGGCGATGGACGGAGCAGAAGCCGTGCCAGAGGATGACGCGGGCATCGGCGAGGACCTCGGCGTCACTGCCACCGAGGGGCTTGCGCGGGTTCCACATCGGCATCTGCTCGAGCGGCACGCCCATCGCCTTGGCCGTGTTGCGGCCGAGGTGCTGGTCGGGGAAGAACAGCACGCGGCGGCCGCGCTCGAACGCCCACTCGAGGACGGTGCGGGCGTTCGACGACGTGCACACGATGCCGCCGTGACGGCCGACGAAGCCCTTGATCGCGGCCGACGAGTTCATGTACGTCACCGGGATCACGGGCACGCGCCCGTCGGCGTCGACGGCGTCCATGTCGCCGTAGACGTCGGCCAGCTGCTCCCAGCACTCCTCGACCTGGTCGATGTCGGCCATGTCGGCCATCGAGCAGCCGGCGGCGAGGTTGGGCAGGATCACGGCCTGCTCGGGCTGCGACAGCAGATCCGCGGTCTCGGCCATGAAGTGCACGCCGCAGAAGACGATCGCCTCGGCCTCGGGGTGCGCCTTCGCCGCGTTCGCGAGCTGGAACGAGTCGCCCACGTAGTCGGCGTGCTCGACGACCTCTTCGCGCTGGTAGAAGTGGCCGAGGACGACCACGCGATCGCCGAGGGTCTTCTTCGCCGCGCGGATGCGCGCGTCGAGCTCGTCCTCGGACGCCTCGCGGTACTCGCGGGGGAGCTCGCCCTGACGGGGCGAGCCCGTCGGGATGACGTCGCCCATCGACGATCCCGGGCCGTAGCCGGGTCGGACGTCGAAGTCCCACGGGCCCGACGCGAGATCGGTGTTGCACGTCTCGGCGGTGGACGCGCCGGCCACGATCGCCTGGATCGCGTGGTCGACCGATGCGTCGGCCTCGGGGCGGGGCTGAAGGGTGATGTTGACGGCGGACATGCGCATGCTCTCTCAGTGGCGGGTGTCGAGCGGGCCGCGATCGGACAGCTCGACGTCCTGGTTGTAGCGGTACAGCCGCGCGGGTCTGTGGCTGCCGGTGCGGAAGCGGTCGGTCGGGATGAGGGTGCCGGCGTTCTCGACCTGGCGACGGAAGTTGGCGGGGTCGAGACGACGGCCGAGGATCGACTCGTACACCTCGCGCAGTTCGGCGAGCGTGAACTCGTCCGCGAGGAGGCCGTGCGCGATGCGGCTGTAGCCGACCTTGTTGCGCAGGCGCCAGAGGGCGTAGTCGACGATGTGGTTGTGGTCGAACGCGAGGCGGGGGAGCGAGGCGGCGTCGAACCAGGAGACGTTCTCCACGGTCTCGTCGGGGATCTCGTCCGGGCGGATCAGCGCCCAGTAGACGATCGACACGACCCGGCTGGGAGAGCGGTCGACGGCTCCGAACGCGTAGAGCTGCTCGAGATAGCTCGGTGCCAGCCCGGTCGTCTCTCCGAGGGTGCGGGATGCCGCGGCATCCAGCCCCTCCGTCACGTCGAGCCAGCCTCCCGGGAGCGCCCACAGACCCTCGTGCGGATCGCGCGTGCGGCGCACGAGCGGCAGTACGACGCTCGCCGCGTCCGATCCGGGGACGCGTCGCAGCGTGAAGATCACCGTCGACACGGCGACGCGCGTCGCGTCGACGCCGGTGGCGGGCGCGGGGCTGAGGGTGCTGGTTCGTGTCATCATGACTTTTACTCCGCCACCATCTTAGTGTCATGCTGACACGAAGGGCAAATGGCGGCCGTCACACAGCTTCGATGCGTACGCTGGCGCTCCGCCCGAGCCCCGACTTCACGCAGGAGGATGAATGTCCCTGGTCGACATCGTCCTCGTCGTGCTTCTCGTCCTGGGGCTCGTCGTCGGAATCGGTCGAGGCCTCACAGGCAGCGTCGGCCTGCTGCTCGGTCTCGCCGTGGGAGGCTTCGCGGCGTACTGGCTCGTGCCTCTGATCAACGACGCCTGGCCGTGGCAGCAGTGGCGTCCTGCGGTCGTCCTGGTCGCCACCGCGGTGCTGGTCGTCGGGGGAGCGACCCTCGGGGCCGTCGTCGGCTCCGCCCTGCGGCGCGGCGTCGACCGCACGCCGCTGCGCGTCTTCGACCGCATCCTCGGCGGCGTCGCCGGGGTCGTCGTGGCCGCCGTGGCGATCTCGCTCGCCGGCGCGAGCCTCGCCGCGACCGGGATGCCCGTCGTGTCTTCGGCGCTGTCGTCCTCGACGGTGCTGCGCACGATCGACCGCGTGATGCCGGCCCCGGTCACCGCCGCGCTCTCCGAGCTGCGGGGGTTCGTGCTCGACGAGGGACTGCCGGCGCTCGGCGACCTGCTCGAGTCAGGGCCCGTGACCATCCAGCCCGTCGACCTGGATGACCCCGCCCTGACGCGGGCCGCGGCATCCGTCGCCCGGGTGTCGGGCACCGCGTACTCCTGCGGCCGCAGCTCCACCGGCAGCGGATTCGTCATCGCCCCCGACCGCGTGGTGACGAACGCGCACGTGGTCGCGGGCGTGGAGCAGCCCGTCGTGGAGCTGCCGGGCGTGCCGGCGCGGGAGGGGCGCATCGTCTACTTCGATCCGGTCGACGACCTCGCCGTGATCGCGGTCGACGACCTGGGCGTCGCCGCGCTGCCGTTCGCGCCGACACTCGAAGCCGGGTCGCCGGCGGTCGTGCTGGGCTACCCGCACGGCGGACCGTTCACGATGGTCTCGGCGGGCGTGCAGTCCACGGGAACCGCGCCGGTGCCCGACATCTACGACGAGTCGGCGGCGCCGCGCGAGATCTACTCGCTCCAGGCCGCGGTCCGCCCCGGCAATTCGGGGGGCCCGCTGCTGACGGAGGCGGGAGCGGTGGCCGGAGTGGTCTTCGCCCGCGCCGAGGACGACCCCGAGCGCGGCTACGCGATGACGATGGCCGAGCTGACGCCCGTGGCGGCGGAGGCGGTCGAACGGACCGATGCCGTGTCGTCGGGACGCTGCACCGGCTGACCGCCGCGCGCCGGGTATGCTGGCACGGCAAGTCAATACGGCCCACGACCCGGGCGGGAGAGCCTCGGCAGCAGTCATGCCGAGCACCGAAGGAGCAAGCCTCCCCGCCAATCTCTCAGGTACGCGTACCGTTCGGGTGAGGCCGACTCTGGAAAGTGGCTGCGGGCGCCTGCCCGCAACCCGCCGAAGGTGAAAGCCGCAGCATCCGCTCCACTCGGACGGATGCCGCGACGAAGCTCTCAGGCCCATGACAGAGGGGGAGTTCCACGGCGCCGTCCGGCGTCCGCCCGATCGCGAAACGGGAGAACTCATGACCGACCCCCGCACGACTCCGCTGCACGACCGCCACGCCGCCCTGGGCGCATCCTTCACCGACTTCGGCGGCTGGTCGATGCCCGTCCGCTACACCTCGGATCTGGCCGAGCACCACGCGGTGCGCACGGCGGCCGGGCTCTTCGACATCTCCCACATGGCGGAGTTCCTCATCGAGGGGCCCGAGGCCGGAGCCTTCCTCGACTATGCGCTCGCCGGGCGACTGTCGACCCTCGTCGACGACCAGGCGAAGTACAGCCTCGTGCTCGACGCGGACGGCGGCATCGTCGACGACGTGATCGTCTACCGTCACAACGCGGAGCGGCTGATGGTCGTCGCGAACGCCGGGAACCGGGATGCCGTGGCCGAGGCCTTCGCCGAACGCTCGGTCTCCTTCGACGTCGAGGTCGATGACGCGACCGATCACATCGCGCTGATCGCGGTGCAGGGTCCGGCGTCGCAGGCGATCGTCGAGTCGACCGCGGGCATCTCCGGCGTCCGTTCCCCCTTCGGCGAGCTGAAGTACTACCGCATGACGCACGCCGAGTTCACGGCGCCGGGCGAAGAGGCCGTGCCGATGCACATCGGACGCACCGGCTACACCGGCGAGGACGGGTTCGAGCTGTACATCCGCGCGACGTCGGCTCCGGCCCTGTGGGACGCCCTCCTCGCCGCGGGCGAGCCGCACGGCCTCGTGCCCGCGGGCCTCGCCGCACGTGACACGCTCCGCCTCGAAGCGGGCATGCCCCTCTACGGCCATGAGCTCTCGCTCGACATCGTCCCCGCGCAGGCCGGGCTGTCGCGCGTCGTCGCCGCAGACAAGGACGACTTCGTCGGCCGTGCCGGGCTCTCGGCTGTCGTCGCGTCCGACGCGCCGGTGCTCGTCGGACTCGTGTCCGACGGCAAGCGCGCCGGGCGGGCGGGCTACGCCGTGCTCCACGGCGACGACACCGTGGGCGAGGTCACGAGCGGCGCGCTGAGCCCGACGCTCGGGCATCCGATCGCCATGGCCTTCGTCTCGCCGACTCTCACCGAGCCCGGCACCGAGCTCTTCATCGACGTCCGGGGGACCCGCATCCCCGCGACCGTGACCGCCCTGCCCTTCTATCGTCGAGCCCAGTGACCGACGCGAGCATCCACCGGAGGAACAAGTGACCGACCTGAACAGCCTCAAGTACACCGCCGAGCACGAGTGGATCGCCCTGGACGGCGACGTCGCCACCGTGGGCATCACCGATTACGCCGCCGACAAGCTCGGCGACGTCGTCTTCGTCGAGCTCCCCGCGGTCGACTCCGGCGTCTCCGCCGGCGACGTGTGCGGCGAGATCGAGTCGACGAAGTCGGTCGGCGAGCTCTACGCTCCGCTCACCGGCGACGTCGTCGCGGTGAACGACGCCGTCGTCGACGACCCGTCGCTGGTCAACTCCGACCCGTTCGGCGAGGGCTGGCTCATCAAGCTCAAGGTCGACGCGGCCGCCGTCGCCGACCTCCTCGACCGCGACGCGTACGTCGCGCTCACGGGCGGCGACGAATGACGGCCACGGTCCCGGAGGCTCTCGAGGGGTTCGCGGCACGCCACATCGGAACGGATGCCGCGGCCCAGCGCATCATGCTCGACGCCCTGGGCTACGACACCGTCGACGCGCTCGTGCAGCGTGCGGTGCCGGCATCCATCCACGTCGCGCCCCGCGAGACGAGCGACATCCCGCCCGCCGCGACGGAGGCCGAGGCGCTCGCCGAACTGCGGACGCTCGCGTCGCAGAACCGCGTCGCGCGCCCGATGATCGGGCTCGGGTACTACGACACCTTCACCCCGTCGGTGATCTCGCGGAACGTGCTCGAGAACCCCTCCTGGTACACCGCCTACACGCCGTACCAGCCCGAGATCTCGCAGGGGCGACTCGAGGCGCTCATCAACTTCCAGACGATGGTGACCGACCTCACCGGGCTCGAGACCGCCAACGCGTCGATGCTCGACGAGTCGACGGCGGTCGTCGAGGGCATGCTCGTCGCGCGGCGCGCCTCGAAGTCGGCGTCCAACGTGTTCCTGGTCGACGCCGACACCCTGCCGCAGACCAAGGCGCTCCTCGAGCACCGGGCCGAGGCCGTGGGGATCGAGCTGCACTACACCCCGTACGACGCGTCGCCGCCCCCCGCCGACATCGACGTGTTCGGGGCCTTCGTGCAGTACCCCGGCGCGTCCGGCCGCGTATGGGACCCGTCCGAGGTCATCGCGGCCGTACACGCGCAGGGCGGGCTGGTGGTCGTCGCGGCCGATCTGCTCGCGCTGACGCTGCTGCGCTCGCCGGGCTCGCTCGGCGCCGACGTCGCCGTCGGCACGACGCAGCGCTTCGGCGTGCCGCTCGGCTTCGGCGGTCCGCACGCCGGCTACATGGCCGTGCGCGCGGGCCTCGAGCGCCAGCTGCCAGGACGCCTCGTCGGCGTGTCTCAGGACGCTGCGGGCCACCCGGCCTATCGCCTCGCCCTGCAGACCCGCGAGCAGCACATCCGCCGGGAGAAGGCCACCTCGAACATCTGCACCTCGCAGGTGCTGCTGGCCGTCATGGCGTCGATGTACGCGGTGTACCACGGCCCGCAGGGGCTGAAGGCGATCGCGGCCGACGTCGCGCGCAAGGCGGAGGCGCTCGCCGAGCGCCTCCGCGAGTACGACCTGCACCTCGTGTCGGACTCGTTCTTCGACACGATCCGCGTCCACACGCCCGGCCCGTCGGCCCGTGTGATCGACCGCGCCCGGTCGAAGGGCTACCAGCTCTTCCGCGTGGACGATGCCACCGTCGGCGTCTCGGTCGACGAGACGACGACCGCCGACGACCTCGCCGCCGTCGCGTGGGCGTTCGGCCTGCCGGACGCCGACGAGCACGACGTGCGCGACATCCCGTTCGCGCAGGCCCGGCCTCTCGCCGGCGTGCCGGAGTCGCTCGGCCGCGTCGAGGAGTTCCTCACGCATCCGGTGTTCAACACGCACCGGTCCGAGACGGCGATGATGCGCTACCTCAAGCAGCTGAGCGACCGCGACTACGCGCTCGACCGCGGGATGATCCCGCTCGGATCCTGCACGATGAAGCTCAATGCGGCCACCGAGATGGCGGCCGTGTCGTGGCCGGAGTTCTCGCGCGTGCACCCGTTCGCGCCCGAGGCCGACGTCCACGGCTACCTCGCGATGATCGAGCAGCTCGAGGTCTGGCTCGCCGAGGTCACCGGGTACGACGCCGTCTCGCTTCAGCCCAACGCCGGCTCGCAGGGCGAGCTCGCCGGGCTCATGGCGATCCGCGGCTACCACCGCGCGAACGGCGATGTCGAACGCACCGTGTGCCTCATCCCGTCGTCGGCGCACGGCACGAACGCGGCCTCGGCGGTGCTCGCCGGGATGAAGGTCGTCGTCGTCGCGTGCGACGAGGCCGGCAACGTCGACCTCGACGATCTCCGCGCCAAGATCGAGGCGCACGCCGATCAGCTCGCGGCGCTCATGATCACCTACCCGTCGACGCACGGGGTGTACGAGCACGACGTGCTCGACATCACCCAGGCGGTCCACGACGCGGGCGGCCAGGTGTACGTCGACGGCGCCAACCTCAACGCCCTCCTCGGCTATGCGCGCTTCGGCGACCTCGGCGGCGACGTCTCGCACCTGAACCTGCACAAGACGTTCGCGATCCCGCACGGCGGCGGCGGGCCCGGCGTCGGGCCGGTGGCGGCCAAGGCGCACCTGGCACCGTATCTGCCCGGGCATCCGCTCGCGCAGCGCGCCGACCACGCGGGCGGTGTCTTCGAGGGCGGCGCGATCTCGGCCGCTCCGCACGGCTCCGCGGGCATCCTGCCGATCTCGTGGGCGTACGTCCGCATGATGGGCGCGCAGGGGCTGCGAGATGCCACGGCCGCCGCCGTCCTCGCGGCGAACTACATCGCCGTGCGCCTGCGCGACCACTACCCCGTGCTCTACACCGGGGACGGCGGCCTCGTGGCCCACGAGTGCATCCTCGATCTCCGTCCGCTGCGCGAGGCGACGGGCGTGACCGTCGACGACGTGGCCAAGCGCCTCATCGACTACGGCTTCCATGCGCCGACGATGTCGTTCCCCGTCGCCGGCACGCTCATGGTCGAGCCGACCGAATCGGAGGACCTCGGCGAGATCGAGCGCTTCATCGAGGCCATGATCGCGATCAAGGCCGAGGCCGACGCGGTGGCGGCGGGGGAGTGGCCGGCGGGGGACAATCCGCTCGCCAACGCCCCGCATACGGCCGAGTCGGTCGTCGTGGGCGAGTGGAACCACCCGTACTCGCGCGAGACCGCCGTGTACCCCGTGCACGCCCTCGTGCGCACGAAGTACTGGCCGCCGGTGCGCCGCATCGACCAGGCTTACGGCGACCGCAACCTGGTGTGCGCCTGCCCGCCGATCGAGGCGTTCGCCTAGACCCTGCAGCGGTGACGGGATGCCGGGGCTCCGGCATCCCGTCATCGACTATGCGCTCGGGCTCGGCGCCGGAGTCGGCGTGCCCGACGGCGCGGGGACCGGACCGAAGATTCCCGGCCAGAGCGCCACGGCGAGGGGATAGCCGACGAAGGCGATGATGTCGATCAGAGTGTGCGCGATCACGAGCGGCATGACGCGCCCCCAGCGGCGGTAGCACCATCCGAACACCACCCCCATGGCGAAGTTGCCGACCATCGCCGGGAAGCCCTGGTACGCGTGGTAGGCGGCGCGCAAAGCCGCGGTGGACAGGATGATCGTCCACCAGCCCCAGCCGAGGCGACGCAGCCGATCGAAGAGGTAGCCGATGAAGATGACCTCTTCGGTGAGCCCCGCGCGCACCGCCGCGAGCAGCAGGATCGGGATCGTCCACCAGGACGCGTCGAGCGGCGACGCCTGCACCTGCACCGAGAGACCGAGCGCCCGACCCAGCGCGTAGAGCCCGAGACCGGGGATGCCGATCACGGCGACGAGTGCGACGCCGCGGCCGAGATCGCCGCCGAAGCGGCGGAAGTCGAGGCCGATGCGGCGGAACGCCGACATCCCGGGCTCCCACAGGAAGAAGATCGCCAGAGCCACGGGAACGAGCGCGAAGCCCTGTCCGAGGAACTGGTAGAGCACGTCCCAGAACTCCTCGGCGCCGGCCGACGGGTTCAGCGCGGTCTGCTGGTCGCCGAGCGCGACGTCGCGCTGCAGCGCCTGGATCAGCGCCAGGACGGAGTAGATCGCCGACCGTCCGACGGACAGCAGCAGGACGAGCGCGATCTCCCAGCGCAGGCGCACGCGGGTCGCATGGTCTATGGGGCTGGTGCCGGGCAGATTCCCAGACGCGAAAGCATGCACGTTGTCAGATTGTCACACGCACGTAGCGTTGAGTTAAGGATATGTAACGGTTTGCTGTTCTGTTTTGCCATGTCCGCACGCCGTGCTTAGTGTGTCCGTGTCCGTGTCCAGAGCTGCCACAGGCTGGGCACCTAACCCTTGCACAGGAGGAAATGTGAAGATCGCGCGTCTTATGGCGGGCGTGGGGGTCGTGGCTGCGGGAGCACTCGTGCTTTCGGGTTGCGGCAACCCATACCAGTCGGAGGTCGTGGAAGGCACCGAGATTACCACCGCGTACAACTCGGGCTTCTTCCACTTCAACGACGACAGCTCGGCCGGAAACAACACGGCCAACGGCAATGTCAAGTACATGACCGACACCAGCTTCGCGTACTACAACAACACGCCCGAGCTGGTGCGCAACACCGACTTCGGCGAGTACGAGCAGGTCAGCGAAGACCCGCTGACCGTGAAGTACACGATCACCGCTGACGCGGTCTGGTCCGACGGCGTGCCGATCGACGAGGCCGACATGCTCCTCCAGTGGGCCGCGATGTCGGGCAACGTCAACGAGGCGTTCTCGCCCGCTGCCAGCACCGGCTACAGCCTGGTCACCGAGACCCCGGAGACGGGCGACAAGGAGATCACGTTCGTCTACGACGAGCCGTACGTGGACTGGGAGCTCGTCGGACCGCTCGGCGTCTCCGCCCACGGCACCTACGCGCTCGCCTTCCCGGACGAGTACGCAGACGTCCAGGCCGCGTACGACACGTGGAAGGAGTCGGACTCCGAGGACGACTTCAACAAGTACACCGAGGCGTCCAAGACGTTCGCCGAGGACGCCAAGGAGAAGGTCGTCACGGCCATCACCGAGGGTGACGAGGAAGTCCTCGCCGCTCTGGGTGACGCGTGGAGCAACGCCTACGGCTACACCACGCTGCCCGACAGCCCGGCTGCCGCGCTGACCAGCGGCCCGTACGTCGTCGACGACATCGTCGAGGACCAGTACATCTCGATCGCCGCGAACCCGCTGTTCACGTGGGGTCCCTCGCCCAAGTTCGAGAAGATCACGATCCGCACGATCGCCGACTCGACCACCGCGCTCCAGGCTCTGGAGTCGGGCGAGCTCGACATCTGGTCGGGCCAGCCGACGGCTGACATCCTCCAGCTCGCGAACGAGATCGACACGGCGACGGTTCAGACCGGCGTCCAGGCCTCGCACGAGCACGTCGACCTCACGGTCAACAACGGCGGCCCGTTCGACGCGGCGACCTACGGTGGCGACGAGGCGAAGGCTCTCGCCGTCCGCCAGGCGTTCCTGAAGACCATCCCCCGCCAGGAGATCGTCGACAAGATCATCAAGCCGCTCAACCCCGAGGCCGAGGTCCGCAACACCAACCTCGTCTCGCAGGCCGACGTGGAGCGCTACCCGATCCTCGCCGACAGCAACGGCTCGGCCGACTACGCCGAGGTCGACATCGACGGCGCCAAGGCGCTGCTCGCCGAGGCCGGCGTGACCGGTCCGGTCGAGGTCGGCTTCTGGTACCCCGAGGGCAACGTCCGTCGTGGCCAGGAGTACGAGCTGATCGCGGCTTCGGCTGCTCTGGCGGGCTTCGAGCTCGTCGACGAGAGCGAGCCCGACTGGGTCTTCACCGACCCGTCGCAGGAGCCGATCAACCCGCACGACGCCACGCTGTTCGCCTGGTCGCAGACCAGCCTCGCCGTGGGTGGATCCGACCAGATCTACGCGTGCTACGACGACCCGATGGCCAAGGGCGGAAACTACAACGCGTTCTGCAGCGAAGAGGTCACCGAGGCCCTTCACACGCTGAACGTGACGTCGGACTACGACGCACAGACGGAGCTGCTCAAGACCGCTGAGGCGGGCATCTGGGCCGACGCCGTCACGCTGCCGATCTTCCAGTTCCCGGGTCTGCTGGTCAACAGCGACAAGGTGACCGAGGTCAAGGCGATGCCCCTGAGCCCGGACTACTTCTGGAACTTCTGGGAGTGGACCCCGGTGGGCGCCGGCGCGGAGTAATCCCTGCCATGCCGGGGTGGGCGGGTCTCCCGCCCACCCCGGCAGACATCGTTTGAACTGTGGGTGCCGAGGCGAACCCTTGGCACCCACAGTCATGTCCGACCGGGCCTGCGCGCACACAGATGCCACGCAGCCCCCTTCGTAGTAGTTTTGGGGCGCCGCACCGGCGCTCCGGGACGGACGTAAAATCATGACTTCAGCCCCATATCCGAGAGGGCTTCCGTGCTGACCTTCATCCTGCGACGACTGGGCGCCATCGCCCTCGTCCTTCTCGTCGCCTCCTTCATCGTCTACACCCTGACGGCGATCACCGCAGATCCGCTGGCTGACCTCAAGGGCAGCAATGCTCCCAACCGTCAGGAGATGATCGACAACCGCGTCGAGCTGCTGCGGCTCGACCTGCCCCCCGTCGTCCGCTACTTCACGTGGCTGGGCGGCGCGGCCAAGTGCTTCATCGGCCAGTGCGACCTGGGCATCGCGTTCAGTCGCAGCAACCAGCCGGTCACCGAGGCGGTCGCCTCTGCGGCGTCGTCGACGATCCAGCTCGTGACCGCGGCGACGATCGTGGCCATCATCTTCGGCCTCACGATCGGCATCCTGACCGCGCTCCGCCAGTACAGCGGCTTCGACTACTCGGTGACGTTCCTCACGTTCATCGTCTACTCGCTCCCCATCTTCTGGGTCGCGGTCCTCCTCAAGGAGTTCGGCGCCATCCGGTTCAACGAGTTCCTCGCGGATCCGCAGGTCTCGATCACCGCGGTGCTCATCACCGGCCTGATCGCCGGTGTGATCTTCATGAGCATCATCGGCGGCTCGTGGAAGAAGCGCCTCATCACCTTCGCGTCGGCCTTCGTCGCGGCGGGTGGGCTGCTCGCGCTCCTCGGGATCACGGGCTGGTTCGCCGACCCGTCGATCGGCATCATCGGCGTGATCCTCACCGGCATCGGCGCCGCGGTCGGCGTCACGGCGATCTCGACCGGTCTCGCGAACAGGCGGACGCTCTACTCGGCGCTCATCGTCGTCGGCGTGTGGGCCGCGCTCTACTACCCGATCCAGTACCTGTTCTTCTACGTCCCCACCGGCTGGATGCTCGTCCTCATGGGCATCGCGGCGATCGGCATCGGCATCGGCGTGGGCGTCCTCGTGGGCGGCGACGGCAAGAAGGAGGCCGCCCGCACGGCGGCGATCGTGAGCTTCATCACGTTCTTCGTGATCGTCGTCGACCGCGTCATGCTCGTCTACACGGACTACGTCGACCGCATTCCGCAGAGCGGTGTCATCGCCACGATCGGCTCGAAGACCCCGGGCCTGCAGGGCGACATGTGGTTCCAGATCCTGGACGGGTTCGCGCACCTGGTGCTGCCGACGATCGCGCTCGCGCTCGTCTCCATCGCCGCGTACACGCGCTACTCGCGCTCGAGCCTGCTCGAGGTCATGAACCAGGACTACGTGCGCACTGCGCGCGCGAAGGGACTCACGGAGCGCACGGTGGTCGTGCGCCACGCGATGCGCAACGCGCTCATCCCGATCGCGACGATCATCGCGTTCGACATCGGCGCCCTCATCGGCGGCGCGGTCATCACCGAGACGATCTTCGCGTGGAAGGGCATGGGCGCCCTGTTCGTCGACGGCCTGAACGCCGGCGACGTCAACCTCGTCATGGGCTTCTTCGTCGTGACGGGTGTCCTCGCGGTGATGTTCAACCTCATCGCCGACCTTCTCTACTCCGCCCTCGACCCCCGGATCCGGGTGAGCTGACATGACGACCACCATTCCCACCGACGCGCCGCAGGACCGCGGCAGCGAGCAGTCGATCGAGCAGAAGGCCGTCGCGGGCCTGAGCCAGGGCGCGCTCGTGCGTCGCCGGTTCTTCCGTCACGCCGGCGCCATGGCGGCGCTCATCGTGCTCGTGCTCGTGATCATCCTGGCGTTCACGTCCGTCGGCACCGTCATCGGCGGCACCGGCAAGCTGCAGGCCGGCCCCGACGGCGCGCTCGACATCAACGGCTACCGCATCCCCGGCTGGTGGCCGCTCGACTGGTGGACCAGCTACCCGCTGGTCAACGGGGGGCAGCCGACGCTGACCTGGTTCCCGTTCAGCCTCGGCGAGCACCCGTTCGGGCAGGACACGCTGGGCAAGGACATCTTCGCCCAGGTCATGCGCGGCACTCAGCAGTCGCTCACGGTCATGTTCCTCGTCGGCATCGTGTCGCTCGTCCTCGGCGTCATCTTCGGCGCGCTGTCGGGCTTCTTCCGCGGCTGGGTCGATTCGCTGATCATGCGCTTCACCGACGTGATCATCATCATCCCGATCATCGTCATCGGCTCGATCATCGGAAAGCTCCTGGGCGGCAGCAGCGCGGTCGTCTTCGGAATCTTCCTCGGCATCCTCAGCTGGACCGGTCTCGCGCGCCTCGTGCGCGGCGACTTCCTGGCTCTTCGCGAGCGGGAGTTCGTCGATGCGGCTCGCGTCGCCGGCGCGTCGAACGGGCGAATCATCTTCCGGCACATCCTCCCGAACGCGGTCGGCATCATCATCGTCAACACGACGCTGCTGATGAGCGCGGCCGTGCTGACGGAGGCGGCGCTGAGCTTCATCGGCTTCGGCATCAAGCCGCCGGACGTGTCGCTCGGTCAGATCATCAGCGAGTACCGCGAGGCGTTCCGCACGCGCCCCTGGCTGTTCTGGTGGCCGGGTCTGTTCATCGTGATCCTCGCGCTGTGCATCAACTTCATCGGCGACGGACTGCGCGACGCGTTCGACCCGCGTCAGCAGGGCAAGGTCAGCCGGCGCAAGTCGAACCGCGCGGTCGCCGCGATCCCCTCCGTGCAGGGTGTGCAGATGATCGAGGGCCCGACGTCGAGCGACGACGAGGCCTACATGGACGAGTTCGGCGGCGGGTCGCTGCCGGCATCGCCGGCGGACGAGAAGCGTCGCTGGGGTCGCCGCAAGGACGATCAGTCGTGAGGCGCCGCGAGGCTCAGCACGGCGGCCGCGATGAGCACCGCGGTCACGGCGATCACGGCGACGTTCAGCGTGGACGCCGTGCCTCCGGGCGCGGAGTCGCCGCCGCTGCGACGGTACTGCTCGAGCGTTCGGCGGACGAGCGCCGTGGCGTCGCCGCTGGCGGTGCCCTCGGCATCCGCCGGTCGGCGCGTGTCGCCCTCGCCCGGCGTGCGGGCGACCTCGTCCCGGCGCGTCGTCATCGCCTGGCGGGCGCCGGGTGCGGGCGCGGCCCAGGCTCGGATGCTGCGTCCGCCGGTGGTGTGGACGGTCAGCGCGTAGCGCGAGTCGACGTCGGCCACGTCGCCCCACGGCACCCGATGGGTGCGGAACACGTTGCCGATCTCGATGAAGCCCTCGTGGATGCGCACGTACGGGCGGATGTAAAGGATCCACGCCAGCCACGCGACGAGCACGATGGGCCACGCCCAGACGATCAGGCTCGGAATCCCGTCGCTGACGGCGATGAAGACAAGACCGAGCGCGCAGATCGCGATCGCCACCCAGGCGATGATCTGGCCGCCGCGCGGACGAAAAGTGACCGGTTCGGGCATCTGCCCATCCTGACACGGGAGACGGTTCGATGAGCATGAAAGAGGGTGCCCGCATGCGCGGACACGTCCCGCAGGAGGGCGGCCCGGTGCTGTCCGTCAAGGACCTCGGAGTCGAGTTCTGGGTGGGCGGCGGCTGGGCCGCTGCGGCCAAGCACGTCACCTACGACCTGATGCCCGGAAAGGTCCTCGCGATCGTCGGTGAGTCGGGCTCGGGCAAGAGCACGAGCTCGATGGCGATCATGGGCCTGCTGCCCAAGAACGCCCGCGTGCGGGGGAGCGCCAAGCTCGCCGGCCGCGAGCTCGTCAACGCGCGCGAGGAGGTGCTGCGCCAGGTGCGCGGCGAGGGCATCGCGGCGATCTTCCAGGAGCCGATGACGGCTCTGAACCCGGTCTACACGATCGGCTTCCAGATCTCCGAGACGATCCTCACGCACCGCCCGGGCATGACCCGCAAGCAGGCGAAGGCGCGTGCCATCGAGCTGCTCGGCCTCGTCGAGATGCCCGACCCGACGAAGGCGTACAACTCGTACCCTCACCAGCTGTCGGGCGGTCAGCGCCAGCGCGCGATGATCGCGCAGTCGATCTCTCTCGACCCGCGCGTGCTCATCGCCGACGAGCCGACGACGGCGCTCGACGTCACGGTCCAGGCCGAGATCCTCGACCTGCTGCGCCACCTGCACCAGAAGCTCGACTCGGCGATCATCCTCATCACGCACGACATGGGCGTCGTGGCCGACATGGCCGACGACGTCATGGTGATGAAGGACGGCGACGTCGTGGAGCACAGCACGGCGGCGAAGCTGTTCAGCGCTCCGGAGCACCCGTACACCAAGGCGCTCATGGCCTCGGTGCCTCACCTCGGTCTCGGCACCGCGGTGTCGGAGGTGGACTCGCAGCGCGACAACACCACGGCCGCTCTCCTCCTCGAGAACGTGTCGATCGACTACCCGAAGCGCGGCCGTGTGCCGGCGTTCCGGGCCGTGGGCGAGGCATCCCTCTCGATCCAGCCGGGCGAGGTGCTCGGGCTCGTCGGCGAGTCCGGCTCCGGCAAGACGACCATCGCGCGGGCGATCGTCGGACTCGTGCCGATCGCCGAGGGGCAGCTGCGCGTGGCCGGCCAGGAGATGGTGGGCGTCGACCCGAAGCAGCTGCGCGCGGTGCGCCGCAAGCTCGGCATCGTGTTCCAGGACCCGGGTTCGTCGCTGAACCCGCGCTGGCCGGTCGGCGAGTCGATCGGCGAGCCGCTCGAGCTCGCCGGACGCGACCGCAAGGAGATCTCCCGGCGAGTCACCGAACTTCTCGACATGGTCGAGCTGCCGCGCGACTTCCGCAACCGCTACCCGCACGAGCTCTCGGGCGGCCAGCGTCAGCGCATCGGCATCGCCCGCGCGCTCGCGCTCGACCCGACGGTGCTCGTCGCCGACGAGCCGACGAGCGCGCTCGACGTGTCGGTGCAGGCGCGCGTCCTGGAGCTGCTGCAGCAGATCCAGAAGGAGAAGCAGTTCGCGACGCTGTTCGTGACGCACGACCTCGCGGTCGTCGACCTCCTCGCCGACCGCATCGCGGTCATGCAGCACGGCAAGATCGTCGAGCAGGGCACCAAGGAGCAGATCCTCCGCAACCCGCAGGACCCGTACACGCAGCGACTCATCGCAGCCGTGCCGGTTCCCGACCCGGGCGAGCAGAAGATCCGCCGCGACGCACGCGCCGCGCTCCTCGCTCAGCAGGACTAGAGCACCACCGAAGCGGCCTGAGGGTGCCTCCGCACACCTTCAGGTCGCTTTCGGCTGCCTGCGATAGGCTGGGGATGCCGGCATCCCGGCCCCTCCAACTTTTCGCAAGGATTTCTTTCATGGCGCGCGCCCTCCGTTCAGACCTCCGCAACGTCGCGATCGTTGCCCATGTCGACCACGGCAAGACGACCCTCGTCGACGCCATGCTGCGTCAGACCGGCTCGTTCGGCTCGCACGAGCACATGGAAGAGCGCGCCATGGACTCGAACGACCTGGAGCGTGAGAAGGGCATCACGATCCTCGCCAAGAACACGGCGATCACGTACAAGGGCCTGCACTCCGACGTGCCGGTGACGATCAACGTCATCGACACCCCCGGCCACGCCGACTTCGGCGGCGAGGTCGAGCGCGGCCTGTCGATGGTGGACGGCGTCGTCCTCCTCGTCGACGCGAGCGAGGGCCCGCTGCCCCAGACGCGCTTCGTGCTGCGCAAGGCGCTCGAGGCCAAGCTTCCCGTCATCCTTCTGGTCAACAAGACCGACCGCCCCGACGCGCGCATCGCCGAGGTCGAGGAAGAGGCGCACGACCTGCTCCTCGGACTCGCGTCCGACCTGCACGAGGACGTGCCCGACCTCGACGTCGACGCTCTGCTCGACGTCCCGGTCGTCTACGCGTCCGGCCGTGCCGGCGCCGCGTCGCGCACCCGTCCCGAGAACGGCTCGCTGCCCGACAACGACGACCTCGAGCCGCTGTTCGAGGCCATCCTCGAGCATGTGCCGGCGCCGTCGTACGACGACGAGGCACCGCTGCAGGCATGGGTGACCAACCTCGACTCGAGCCCCTTCCTCGGCCGCCTCGCGCTCCTGCGCGTCTTCAACGGCACGCTGAAGAAGGGCCAGACGGTCGCCTGGGTGCGCGCCGACGGCTCCACCAGCAACGCCCGGATCACCGAGCTCCTCAAGACGCGCGCGCTCGAGCGCTACCCCGCCGAGTCCGCAGGCCCCGGCGACATCGTCGCGATCGCCGGCTTCGAGGACATCACCATCGGCGAGACCATCGCCGACCCCGAGGACGTCCGTCCGCTGCCGCAGATCCACGTCGACGATCCCGCGATCTCGATGACGATCGGCACCAACACCTCGCCGCTCATGGGCAAGGTCAAGGGTCACAAGCTCACCGCCCGCATGGTGAAGGACCGGCTCGACCGCGAGCTCATCGGCAACGTCTCGCTCAAGGTCGTCGACATCGGCCGCCCCGACGCGTGGGAGGTGCAGGGCCGGGGCGAGCTCGCGCTCGCGATCCTCGTCGAGAACATGCGCCGCGAGGGCTTCGAGCTCACCGTCGGCAAGCCCCAGGTCGTCACGCGCAAGGGTGAGGACGGCAAGGTCAAGGAGCCGTTCGAGCACCTGACCATCGACGCCCCGGAGGAGTACCTCGGTGCGATCACGCAGCTCATGGCCGCACGCAAGGGCCGCATGGACAACATGACCAACCACGGCACCGGCTGGGTGCGCATGGAGTTCATCGTCCCCTCGCGCGGTCTCATCGGCTTCCGCACCGAGTTCCTCTCGACCACCCGCGGCACCGGCATCGCCAACGCGATCTCGCACGGCTACGACGACTGGGCCGGTCACATCGTGACGCGTCAGAACGGCTCCATCGTGGCCGACCGCTCCGGTGTGGTGACGCCCTTCGCGATCATCGCACTGCAGGAGCGCATGTCGTTCTTCGTGCAGCCGACGCAGGAGGTCTACGAAGGCATGGTCATCGGCGAGAACTCGCGCGCCGACGACATGGACGTCAACATCACCAAGGAGAAGAAGCTCACCAACATGCGCTCCTCGACCTCGGACTCGTTCGAGTCGATGACGCCGCCGCGTCAGCTGTCGCTCGAGGAGAGCCTCGAGTTCGCCCGCGACGACGAATGCGTCGAGGTGACCCCCGAGATGGTCCGCATCCGCAAGGTCGTGCTGGGAGCGACAGAGCGCGGTCGCGCGGCGTCGCGCATCAAGCGCCAGGACGCCAACGCCTGATCCCTCCGCCGTGGGCGGGTCCGCGACACCGTGAGGTGTGCGGGCCCGCCCTTCGCGTAAGGGATGCCTCGCCCCGCAGCCGATGCGCGGGCGAGGCATCCCGTCTCGGCGCTCAGCCGCGGATCGTGACCGTGAGCGGCTTCGTCGCGGTGGTGCCTGCGGCGTTGCGCAGCTCGGCTGTGAAGACGTGCGCTCCGGGCGTCAGCGGTCCCACGACGGTCGTCGCGTGCTGCGCCGCCGGCGTCCGCGCCTCGAGAGCCTGGCGGTCGATCTCGACGCCGTCCTGGTAGAGGACGTACTCCGTGGCGTTCGTGCCCCACCACAGGTCGGCGCTGATCGTGACGTCGTTCGTCCGCACGCCCGTCGCGCTCAGCACGGCGTTCGCGGGCGCGGCGTCGCGCACGGTGACCGTCAGGGGCACGGAACGGGTGTCGCCGTGCGGGTTGAGTGCGACGAGCTCGTACGCGTACGTGCCGTTCGCCTTCCCCGCGATGTCGAACACCGCGCGCTGGTCGCCGGGCGTCGCCGCCTCGAGCTGCTGCGCTCCGACGAGCGCTCCGTCCTCGTAGAGCTTCACGATCGTCGCGTTCTGCCCCCACCACAGGTTCGCCGTGATGCGGAAGTCGCCGTCCTGGAGCCCGGTGTCGTGTCCGTTGTCGTGCGACAGGCTGAAGCGTCCGGGCGCGGCCGTCGCGCCCGGGGTCCCCGACGCGAGGACGCCCGCACCGGCGCCGGCGCGCACGGCCACCGCGACATCGCGCACGGGGGTGAGCTCGTAGGCGTAGTGGTCCTCGGGCGCCCAGCGCACGTCCGGTGACAGCGGCGCGGCCGCCGTGGCGTTGTACCCGCCGAGCACGTCGACGATCTCACCGTCGACGAGGGTGTCGCGCTCGGACAGCTCGGTGCCGCCCCATCCGGCGATGATCCGGGAGACCGTCGCGGGGTCGGCGAGCTCGACCGCATTCGACTCGGCGACGATGCTGCTCTCGCGACCGGCTCCCCAGAAGTAGCTGAAGAACGGCGACCCCGGGACCGTCTCGTGGAGCGAGGCGTCCGTCTGCTCATAGAGGTTGTTGTAGACATGCACGTCGCCGAAGCGCACGCGGGGCGCGCGCTGACCGATGTCTGTCCACCGGTTGTGGTGCTGCGTCACCCGATGCTGGCCGCGGTCCTGCAGGCGCGAGTCGGACGAGCCGATGATGTCGGTCTTGTCGTGGTGCTGGAACCAGTTCCACGACATCGTCACGAGGTCGGCGCCGTGGGTGACGTCGACGAGCCCGTCGTGCACCTCGAAGGGGCGGCCGTAGACCGTGTCGAGGCTCGCCGGCGGGTGGGCGCCGTCGCCGAACGTGCTGTGGTCGATCCACACGCTCGTGGCGGTCCACACCGAGAGGTTGTCGTACGCGGAGTTCCAGTTGCCGCCGGAGTCGTTCGCATCCCATTGCGGGAAACAGTCGTAGGCGTCGGTCAGGGTGAGGTTGCGCACGATCACGTTCCGCGCGTCGCGGATGCGCAGAGACCCGCCGACGACCCCGGTGTCGTCGCCGACCCCCACGAGGGTCACATTCGACCCGATGTGCTGAAGCGTCAGCTGCGCCTGCAGCCCGGCCGCGGCGACCCGCGCCGTCTCAAGCGGTCCGGACGGGTCGATGCCCGGGCCGAACGCGGCGATGTAGTCGTCCATCGAGAACGGCGCACCGGTCCCGACGACGGCGACCTGGCGGGCGATGTCGTCGCAGGTGACGCGCGTGCCGTCGGGACGCAGCCACGGGTCGAGGGTCGCGGTGACGTACACGATTCGCGGCACCTCGTTGTACCGCGCGTCGTTCTGCGAGCCGCCCGGGCGGCCGGCGAGCGCATCGCGCAGCTCCTGCCACGTGTCGACGACGAAGACGTCGGCGGGCGCTGCGGCGGATCCGCCGGAGACGGGCTCGGCCCGGCGCTCGACGCGTTCCGGGAACGTCGACCCGCTCCACGATGCCCAGCCGTCGCCCGGGGCGATGACCTCGCGTCCGAGATCCGTCGCCGGCCGGGGAGCAGCGGTGGCGGATGCCGCGGCCGCCGGCATCGCCGTCGCGAGGGCGAGTGCGCACGCCAGGGTGCACGCCGTGATCGTCTGCGCGGAGGTTCGGGGCCGGCGCGCGGGCGCGGGCAGCGTCGTTCTCATGGGACTCCTTCGTCCGAGGGCAGAATCTGTGATGAGAACGGGCGCGGGCGCGCCCACAAGCCGAGGAAGCGTTTTCTGCGGGTGCCCTCAGCATCGCAAGGCGTGGCGGAAAGCGCAATCCCTCCGCGATCGCATCGATCACGCGACGATGTGGCGGGGATCGGGCCACGGATGGCGATCCGGACCGGGAGAGGCGTCGGTCGTGCTCGGTAGCATCGAACGGGTGACCCTCGACCCGCACTTCGACGACGCGCACAGCGCCGGAGAAGCGCGTCGTGCGGCCCGCGAAGGTGTCGGCGTGGCGCTGGCGACGAGCGCGTACGGCATCTCCTTCGGCGCCCTGGCCGTGGCATCCGGGCTCGATGTCTGGCAGACCTGCGTGATGAGCCTGCTGATGTTCACCGGGGGCTCGCAGTTTCGCCTTCGTCGGCGTGGTGGGGGCGGGAGGACTGGCCGCCGCACCGGCGGCGATCGCGTCGGCCGCGCTCCTCGGCGTGCGCAACGTGGCCTACGGCATGCGCATGTCGCCGGTCATCGGCGTCGGCTTCTGGCGCCGCGCCGCTGCCGCGCACTTCACCATCGACGAGTCGACCGCGGTGTCGCTCGCCCAGGAGACCCGCCACGCGCGCACCGTCGGGTTCTGGGTGACGGGCATCGGCATCTACGTCGGCTGGAACCTCTCCACCCTGGCCGGCGCCCTCCTCGGCGATGTGCTGGGCGACCCCCGTGCGTATGGACTTGACGCGGCGGCGGCCGCGGCCTTCCTCGCGCTCCTGTGGCCGCGCCTGCGCCGGCGTCAGCCGATCGTCGTCGGGATCGCCGCGGCCGTCGTCGCGACGATCCTCACTCCGGTGCTCATGCCGGGGCTCCCCGTCATCATCGCCGCAGCGGTGGCGATCGTCGTCGGCTGGTTCAACTGGCTGGGCGGCGGCGCCGTCGGCGCCGCAGGCGTCGAACCGCCCGATGTGGCCGAACGGGAGGGGCTGCCGTGACCATGTGGACCGCTCTTCTCCTGGCGTCGATCATCTGCGTGGCGCTCAAGACCGTCGGCTACCTCATGCCGCCGAAGTGGGTCGAGGCCCCGCGGCCGATGCGCATCGCCGACCTCCTCACGGTCGCACTCCTGGCGGCGCTCGTGGCGGTTCAGACACTCGGCGCCGGCCAGGCGATCGTCGTTGACGCGCGGGTGCCCGCCGTACTCGTCGCGGCGGGGCTGCTGCTGCTGCGTGCGCGGTTCCTGGTCGTGGTCGCCGCAGCAGCCCTGACGGCGGCGCTCCTGCGCCTGTGGGGCTGGGCGGTCTAGCCGCCTCCGTCGACCGACGCCGGTAGAGTCGACGGGTGCGCTCCTCCGTCCCCGCCCGCGTGGGCACGTGGCTCATGGCCTTCGTCGTCGGAGGCGTGTACGGGCTCGCGGGCACGATCGCCCACTCTTTCGAGCTCGGCTGGTTCCCGCTGGGGCTGATCCTCGCGATCATCGGGTGCGCCGCGCTCCTCATGGCGGTCCGGCTTCTGACATCCGACCGGTGGGCGGCGCTCGCCACGGGTCTCGGCATGATGACGGCGACGCTCGTCTTCTCGGGCCGCGGCCCCGGCGGATCGGTGATCGTCCCGGAGGGCGCGCTCGGGACGGTCTGGACGCTCGCGCTGCCGATCCTCGTAGCTGTCGTCGTCGCCTGGCCGGACCGCATCCGACCGCTGACGGAGAACTAGACTGACACCGTGACATATGTGATCGCCCTTCCCTGTGTGGATGTCAAGGACCGTGCCTGCATCGACGAGTGCCCGGTCGACTGCATCTACGAAGGCGACCGGTCGCTGTACATCCATCCGGACGAGTGCGTCGACTGCGGCGCCTGCGAGCCCGTCTGCCCGGTCGAGGCGATCTACTACGAAGACGACCTGCCCGACGAGTGGCAGGACTACTACAAGGCCAACGTCGAGTTCTTCGACGACGTGGGCTCGCCCGGCGGCGCGGCCAAGATCGGGGTGATCCACAAGGATCACCCGGTCATCGCCGAGCTTCCGCCGCAGGCGCCGTGAGCCGCCCGCTCGCCGGAGCGCGCTGACATGGGCGTCGCGGATCTCGCCGACTACCCGTGGGATGCCGTCGCCCCCTACGCGGAGCGGGCACGCGCGCACCCCGACGGTCTGGTCGACCTCTCGATCGGCTCGCCGGTGGATGCCACCCCGGCAGTCGTCGCCGAGGCGCTGACGGCCGCGACGGATGCCCACGCGTATCCGCAG
Organism: Microbacterium sulfonylureivorans; assembly: GCF_003999995.1. NCBI lineage: Bacteria > Bacillati > Actinomycetota > Actinomycetes > Micrococcales > Microbacteriaceae > Microbacterium > Microbacterium sulfonylureivorans. The sequence continues at coordinate 4,404 of NZ_RJAD01000003.1, read as the reverse complement.
ACGATGGGGACCCCGTCGCTGCGCGCCGCGATCGCGGCATGGTACTCACGCCGTCGCGGGGTCTCCGGGCTCACGCCCGATCACGTGCTGCCGACGGTCGGCTCGAAGGAGCTCGTGGCGCTCCTGCCGCTGCTGCTCGGTCTGGGGCCCGGCGACGTCGTCGTGCACCCCCGTGCGGCGTATCCCACGTACGAGGTGGGAGCGCGCCTGGTCGGTGCGACGCCGTTCGCGTCCGACGATCCAGGCGAGTGGCCGGCCGCGACCCGCCTGGCCTGGGTGAACTCGCCGGGCAATCCCGACGGACGGGTGCTGGATGTCGCGCACCTGCGCGCGGCGGTCGAGCGGGCGAGGGCGCTCGGTGCGGTGCTCGCATCGGACGAGTGCTATGCCGAGCTGGGCTGGGAAGCGCCCTGGGACGCCGAGCCCATTCCGTCCGCGCTCGACCCCCGGGTCACGGGCGGGTCGGTCGACGGCGTCCTGTCGGTCTACTCGCTCAGCAAGCAGTCGAACCTGGCCGGCTACCGGGCCGCGTTCCTCGCGGGCGACCCGCAGATCGTCGCGCGGCTGCTGACCGCACGCAAGCACCTCGGCCTCATGCTGCCCGCACCGGTGCAGGCGGCCATGGTCGCCGCCCTCGGCGACGACGCGCACGTCGCCGCGCAGAAGGACCTCTACCGTCGACGTCGCGCCGTGCTGAAGCCTGCGGTCGAGACAGCCGGATTCCGGATCGACGGCAGCGAAGGCGGGCTGTACCTGTGGGCGACCGAGGGACAGGACGCCTGGGAGAGCCTCGGCAGGCTCGCCGACCTCGGCATCCTGGCCGGTCCCGGCCATTTCTACGGCACCCGCTTCCCGCAGCACGTGCGCCTGTCGTTGACCGCGACGGATGAGCGCGTCGACACCGCGGCGGCGCGGCTCGTGGCGTCGGCGTGAGGTTTCCTCCATCGGATGCCGCAGGCCTTTGGCTGTGTCAGCAGTAGGCGCGCCAGCGGACTAGGCTGTAGGAGAACGCGGCGGCGCGGCATCCCCGTCCCCGCTGCCGTCCTCGGAAGGCGCCTCCCGTGCGCCCGCGAGGCGGACGACACCCCCGGCACGACCAGAAATCGCGAGGAGGCGCCGTGAGCGACGCGGGCACCCAGCAGGACAAAGCCACCCTCACGATCGGTGACACCACCGCCGAGTTCCCGCTCCTGCGGGGAACGGACGGCGCGCCGAGCGTGGACCTCTCCACGTTCACGCGGCAGACGGGGCACACGGCCCTCGACTACGGCTTCGTCAACACCGCGGCGACCAAGTCGGCGATCACCTACATCGACGGCGACCAGGGCATCCTGCGCTACCGCGGCTACCCGATCGAGCAGCTCGCGAAGAACAGCACCTACCTCGAGGTCGCGTGGCTGCTCATCTACGGCGAGCTGCCGACGGTCGACGAGCTCGGCGAGTTCGATGAGAAGATCCGTCGCCACACGCTGCTGCACGAAGATCTCAAGCGCTTCTTCTCGGCGCTGCCGCACACCGCGCACCCGATGTCGGTGCTCTCGTCGGCGGTCTCCGCGCTGTCGACCTACTACGAGCACCAGTCCGACCCCAACAATCCCGAGCACGTCGAACTGAACACGATCCGCATGCTCGCGAAGCTTCCCGTCATCGCGGCATACGCGCACAAGAAGAGCATCGGCCAGGCCTTCCTCTACCCCGACAACTCGCTCGGGTTCGTCGACAACTTCCTGAAGCTCAACTTCGGCGTGCTGTCCGAGGTCTACGACGTCGACCCCGTCATGTCTCGAGCGCTCGAGCGCCTGCTCATCCTCCACGAGGATCACGAGCAGAACGCCTCGACGTCGACGGTGCGACTTGTCGGCTCCACCGGCGCCAACCAGTTCTCGTCGATCTCGGCCGGCATCAACGCGCTGTACGGCCCGCTCCACGGCGGCGCCAACGAGGCGGTGCTCGATATGCTCGCGCGGATCCGCGACTCCGGCGAGAGTGTTCAGCGCTTCGTCGAGCGGGTGAAGAACAAGGAAGACGGTGTGAAGCTCATGGGCTTCGGGCACCGCGTCTACAAGAACTACGACCCGCGCGCCAAGCTCGTCAAGGAGTCGGCCGACGAGGTGCTGTCGGCGCTCGGCGTGAGCGATCCGCTTCTCGACCTCGCGAAGGAGCTCGAGGAGATCGCGCTCAACGACGCGTACTTCCAGGACCGTCGGCTGTACCCGAACGTCGACTTCTACACCGGCGTGATCTACAAGGCGATGGGCTTCCCGACGCGCATGTTCACGGTGCTGTTCGCGATCGGCCGGCTGCCGGGCTGGCTGGCGCAGTGGCGCGAGGCCGCGAGCGACCCGCAGACCAAGATCGGCCGCCCGCAGCAGCTGTACATCGGCGCCGGCGAGCGCAGCTACCCCGGCGCCTGACCGGGACGGCCGGCTTCCGTGGCAGGCTGGGCGGATGCCGCGCCTCCTCGTCCGTCGTCCTTCGCCGCGCCTCGCTGACGGCGAGCTCACCCACCTCGACCGTGTGACGGTGGATCCCGTGCTCGCCCGTGCGCAGTGGGACGCCTACGTCGACGTGTTCCGCGAGCGCGGCTGGCAGATCATCGAGGTGGATCCGGCCGACGATCAGCCCGACGGCGTGTTCGTCGAGGACGCCGTGGTGGTCTTCGACGATCTCGCGGTTCTGTGCCGTGCCGGAGCCGAGTCCCGACGGGGCGAGGCCCCCTCGGTCGCGGCGGCGGTCGCGGCATCCGGTCTCGAGACGGTCGCCATCGAGGAGCCCGGCACGCTCGACGGCGGCGATGTGCTGAAGGTCGGACGCACGGTCTACGTCGGAGCGTCGTCGCGCACGAATGCGGTCGGGATCGCGCAGCTGCGCTCGCTCCTGGAGCCGCGGGAGTGGACCGTCGTCGATCTCCCCGTGACCAAGGTCCTGCACCTCAAGTCGGGCGTGACCGCGCTTCCCGACGGCACGGTGGTCGGATTCGAGGAGCTCGTCGACGACCCGGAGTCGTTCGATCGCTTTCTCGGGATCCCCGAGGAGCACGGCACCGCCGTCGTGGTGCTCGGCGCAGACGCGGTGCTGATGTCGGCCGACGCGCCCGAGACCGAGGCGGTGTACCGCGGGCGCGGGCTCGAGGTGGTGACCGCCGACGTGAGCGAGTTCGAGAAGCTCGAGGGCTGCGTCACATGCCTCTCGGTGCGGATCCGCGACTGAGTGCGCCGACCCCGCCGCCGGTCAGGCGTGCAGGGCCTCGTTGAGGGTGACTCCCACGCCCGCGCGGCGGGTCGCCTCGATCGCGCCGGTCACCGAGTTGCGGCGGAACAGGATGCCGTCGACTCCCGAGAGCTCGGAGCCCTTCACGGTCACGCGCGATCCGTCGGCCCGCGGAGGCTCGTCGGCAAGGACGATCTTCGAGCCCGCCGTCACGTACAGCCCGGCCTCGACCACGCAGTCGTCGCCGAGCGAGATGCCGATCCCGGCGTTCGCGCCGAGCAGCGTGCGCGCGCCGACCGCGACCTTGTGCGTGCCGCCACCCGACAGGGTGCCCATGATGGATGCGCCGCCGCCGATGTCGCTGCCGTCGCCGACTACGACACCCTGCGAGATCCGGCCCTCCACCATGCTCTGACCGAGGGTGCCGGCGTTGAAGTTCACGAATCCCTCGTGCATGACGGTGGTGCCGGGGGAGAGGTACGCGCCCAGGCGCACGCGCGAGGCGTCGGCGATCCGCACCCCGGGCGGCGTGACGTAGTCGAGCAGACGCGGGAACTTGTCGAGCGCTTGGAGCTGGATGCCCTCGCGTGCGAGGAACGGGCGAAGACGGGTCAAGGTGTCGGGATGCATCGGCCCCGCGTTGGTCCAGGCCACGTTCGGCAGGTGCCCGAAGATCCCCTCGAGGTTGACCTCGTTCGGGGCGAGCAGGCGATGCGACAGCGCGTGCAGACGCAGGTACGCGTCGGGGGTCGAGGTCGGCGCGACGTCGACGTCGATCTCGATCGTGACCACGTCGACGGTCACCGCCCGGCGGGCATCCGGCACCGCGAGGCGGTCGAGCGCGTCCGGCGGATTGGCGGGATCGAACCCGAGCGGGATGCGTCCTGCCTCGGGGGAGGGGAACCACGTGTCCAGCACGGTGCCGTCTTCTGCCGTCGTCGCGAGGCCGACGCCCCACACCCATCGCTCATCGCTCATGCCTCCACGGTAGCGCCGCAGAGGGGCGCGTCGTGGCGATGTTGCATCGCACGACCGAGACCACGACGAGAGGATGCCGCACACCTGGAATGCCGCGCGATCAGGTGTTCTCGGCGTCGGCTTGGGGGTGCGCGTGGGTGCGACACGCCCGGGCGGCGGCGCGGATTCGACGAGCGGGCGGGTGCCGGGTAATGTTCTTGTTGTTGCCCCACAGGG